>NZ_OZ242352.1:3100000-3423573 GCF_965208695.1 Candidatus Palauibacter irciniicola | reverse complement strand
GTCAAGTACCATGCGACCACGTAGCCTCGCTCTTCTCGTTTCCCTCGTTCCCTTCGTCGCGACGCTGGCGGCGCCGGCGGCGGCGCAGACTCATGCCGGCGGCCTGAACCATGCCGCCGGGGCCCCGATCATCGGCTTCGGGGCGGCGGCCGCGGTTTCCGGCGACGAGATCTTCGTCTCGCGGCCGGGCGAGTTCGCGGCGTTCCCGATGCCGGGTTCCGAACCCGGCAGCGTGCACATATTCCGGCGCGGCGAGGACGGCTGGGTGGAGGTCGCCACGATACCGGCCCCGAGCGGGGTGTACGGAGACGGTTTCGGGGAGGCCCTGGCCGTCGAGGGCGACATCCTCGTGGTGGGCGCCCCGAAGGAGAACGAGAGCCGGGGAGCCGCGTACGTCTTCGTCCGCGAAGGCACCATGTGGAGCTCCTGGGAGCGGCTGGAGGCACCGGACGCGATGCCGGGAGACGCCTTCGGTTCCTCGATCGCCGTGGGGGCCGGAGGGCAGTTCGGCGTCATCGGCGCGCCGGGACGCGGCGCCAGCGGTTCGGTGTTCGCCTATGTCCAGTCCGACATGGGGTTGACGTCCGTCGAACTCACCGGGTCCGACGCCCCGGCGGACGCCCGGTTCGGAGCGGCCGTCAGCGTGGAGGGCGACCTGGCGCTCGTGGGTGCGCCCGGGCCGTTCGGGCTCAGCCAGTACACGCCGTCCGCGCCACCGCAGGCAGGGGCCGGCTACCTGTTCCGCCGCAACGGCACGGAATGGGATGAGGTCGCTCGGCTGACGCCGGCCGGCGGCGCCGTGGCCGGCCTGTCCGCGGTGCTCATGGGGGGCGAGGCATACCTCGGCTCTCCGCTCGCCAGCCAGGCGCAGGGCGCCGTCTTCCGGTTCGCGGCGGACGCCGCCGGAGCGTGGTCCCAGACCGGGACGATCGCGGCCGCGTCGCCGTCCCCGGCGGCCTTCTTCGGCTATGCCCTCGCCGGGGCGGGAGGACGGCTCGTGGTCGGGGCGCCGGGCACGAACGCCTTCGCGGGCGCCGCCCACGTCCTCCGGGCGGGGGACGACGACGGGTGGAGCGAGGAGACCCTGCTGGAGGGCGAAACCCGCGGGCTCATGGGCTTCATGGGCAATGCGGTGGCCGGAGGCGACGGCCTCGCGGTCGTCGGCGCCCCCGGTTCGGAGTTCTTCGAGGGCATCGGCTTCGTGTTCGAGCGTGACGCGGGCGGCACGTGGAGCGAGGCCACTCCCATCCACGAGACCGAACTGGGTCTGGCCGCCGTCAGGGGCGAAGAGATGCGTTGCTCGGACGACGGGACGGTCGCCGGCTTCGACTGCTCCGAGGTGGACCTCGTCTCCTTCCTCCCGGCCCGGGAAGTCGGCGGCGGGCGCGGGATCATGGTCAGCGACATCTGGGGCTGGGTGGATCCGCAGACGGGCCGCGAGTACGCGATCCTGGGACGGTTCGACGGAACCTCCTTCATCGACGTGACCGACGCCGGGAATCCCATCTATCTCGGGAACCTCCCGCTCACCGAGGGCGCGATGCCCAACCTGTGGCGCGACATGAAAGTCCATGCCGACCACACCTTCATCGTGGCGGACAACGCGGGCGAACACGGGATGCAGGTCTTCGACCTCACGCGCCTGCGGGACGTGACCAATCCCCCGGTGGATTTCGACGAGGACGCGCACTACGCCGAGTTCGCCTCCGCGCACAACATCGTCATCAACGAGGCGTCGGGCTTCGCCTACGTCGTGGGCGGCAGCGGCGGCGGCGAGACGTGCGGCGGCGCGCTGCACATGGTGGACATCCGCGATCCCCGGAACCCGACCTTCGCCGGCTGTTTCGCGGACCCCGAGACGGGGAACGCCGGATCGGGCGGCTACACGCACGACGCGCAGTGCGTCATCTACGAGGGTCCCGACGAGGATCACGTCGGCAGGGAGGTGTGCTTCAACGCGAGCGCGACGAAGCTCGGCATCGGAGATGTGACCGACAAGGACAACCCGACGCCGATCTCGAACGCCGCCTATCCGAACGTGGCCTACTCCCACCAGGGGTGGCTGTCGGAGGACCAGCGCTACTTCTACCTGAACGACGAGCTCGACGAACTGTCGGGCGGGACGACCGGGACGCGGACCCTCGTTTGGGACGTGGCGGACCTGGACGACCCGGTGCTCGTGCGCGAATTCGTGCAGGACAACGCGGCGTCGGACCACAACCTGTACATCCGCGACAACCTCATGTACCAGTCGAACTACGTGAGCGGACTCCGGATCTTCGATATTTCCGACCCCGAGAACCCCGTGCCGGCCGGCTTCTTCGACACGGTGCCGGGGAGCCCGGACGCGCCGGGCTTCGCGGGATCCTGGAGCAACTACCCGTTCTTCCCCTCCGGGAACATCATCGTGTCGAGCATGCGCGAGGGGCTGTTCGTCCTCAGGAAGCGGGAGCCCGCCCTCGTGCCCTAGCGGTGCGGGTGACGCGGCGGAAGGCGAGGGCGGCGAGGAGGCCGATGGCGCCGAAGCCGGCGACGGCGGCGAATACGTGCTGGTGGCCGGGGAGGCCCGGCGAGTTGTCGAGCAGGACGCCCATCAGCGGTCCCATGAAGACGTCGGGGGTGAAGCCGAGGACGGAGACGAGGCCTGCCGCGCTCCCGGTGTAGGCGAGGGGCACGGCGCCCTCGGCCAGCAGGGCGAAGTACACGCCGCGCAGCGCGTAGATGCCGACGCTGGCGGTCACGATGGTGGCGATGAGCATCCAGGCGGGCCCGGGCACCAGGACGCCGGAGGCGATGAGCAGGCAGCCGCCGATGAGGATCACGAAGCCCCACACGATGACGCGGGATGCGTCGATCCGGTCTCCGAGGAAGCCCGCCGCGATGGCCGCGGCGGCGCGAATCCAGAACGCGAGCGTGCCGATCCCGGAGGCCTGGACGTCGTTGAAGCCGAGCGCGTCCCGGGACAGGAGCGAGAAGTCGTCCGTGGCCTTGTACCCCGTGTAGGCGCAGATGATGATGACGGCCTGCAGCCACACGACCGGCATGCGGCACGCGGCCCGCACCCCCTCCAGCGACAGCTTCGGGCGGCCGTCGGTGTCGGCGCCCGGCTGGCTGTCGGGCACGACGAGCCACACGAAGGCGGCGCTGCCGAGCGTGATTCCGGTGAAGACCCGGATCACGCCGCGGAAGGCCGCGGCCCGCTCCTCGGGCGAGGCCGCCGACGCCTCGCCCGGCAGGAGCGAGGCGAAGACCGCCACGGACACCGTCGCCACGAGCGCTGCCAGGAGACCCCGGCCTCCATCGAGGAAGCCGTAGGCGCGGCCCTGGGCCGACTGCCCGCCCCACTCGCGCGCGGCCCGGATCATCGCGGCCCAGAAGAGAAGGACCGTCGTCATCCCCCAGAAGGCCCACAGCAGGTTCATCGTCCGCGGCGGAGGAAAGTCGACCAGAACGATCCCGCCGAGGCCGGTCGTGAGCAGCGCGAGCGCCATGAGCCGCCGGGCCGAGAACCGGTCCGCGAGCGGGCCTCCGGCGAAGTAGGCCGCCATCGCCACGACGCCGTACAGGGAGAAGGCGGTCCCCAACTCGAGGTTGGTGATGCCGAACGCGTCGAGCAGCGTCGGGCGGAAGACGCGCGCGAGGACGAAGGGGAGCAGGAAGACGCCCTCCCCCGCCGCGATGAGGGCGACGAGGACGAGCCCTCGCCTCACCGGACTCACCTCCGGACGGGGGTCAACGGGCGTTGCGGGCCGTCAGCCGCGGAAACGACCGGTCAACGCTCCGGCCAGGGACGCCGCTCCACGCGTCCGAGGGGCGCCAGGGTGCGGGCCGGACGGTAGGCCTGACGCTCGGCCAGATCGTACTGGTCGCCCGGGGCGAGGAAGTAGAACAGGCCGCCGCTGTCGAGCGTGCTCTGGTTGTCGTAGATGACGACGTAGGACTCGCCGATGACCTCGAAGCGGTCGCCCTGCACGACGATCGCGGTGTTCTCGTCGATCCCGATGCCGAGGAGTTCGGGCCGGGCTTCGATGATCTCGAGCAGGTCGAAGTGCCGGTTCCGGTACAGGAGGTGCTGGTCGACGGCGGTGTTGCGGAGGAAGCCGAACCCTTCCTCGTGACTCCCCATCATGATCGTGTTCGTCGCCGTGTCGCCCCGCGCGAGGTACGACCCCTGGATCGTCGCGCCGGCGGACGAGCCTCCGATCACCCCGCCGCGCTCGAGGAGGGCCCACAACTCGTCCTCCGTGCGCGTCCCCGCGTAGGAATCGACCAGGCGCCACTGCCGCCCGCCCGTGAACCAGACGCCGGTCGCCTCCCGGATCGCGGCCACGAAGGCTTCGCTGTTCGCCTCGTCCCGGTCGTTCGTGTGGCGGACCGTGAGGTGTTCGACCCCGGCCGCCTGGAAGGGCCTCACGCCCCCGAACGACGGCCCGTAGGACTCCGCGCCGCCCGCCGTCGGGATGACGACGATCCGGGCGTCCGTCCCGCCGGCGAGTTGCACGAACCGGTTCGCGATCTCCGGGCTCCGCATGGCGCCGCCCACGATCACGAGCGACCCGTTCGGCGGGCCGACTTCCTGGGCCTCGACCTCGGCCGGAGCCATCGACGCGACCGCGAAGGCCGCCACCGCCACGGTCAGGAGTGCCCGGACCCCGCTCCATGCTCGCCGCTCTGTTCGCATCGCTCGACCCTCTCAATTCGGTTCCGCCGCCGGTCTTCCGGCGAACGATCTCACGGTACGGGGATCGCGGAGGCCGGGCGACCCCGTCTGTCCGAGGCGGCGGGGCCGCCGCTTGTCGCTCGCCGCGGGCCGCGTCACGTTGCGGGGCCAACGATCCCAGGCGACCCGGAGACGCAGACCATGCTCAGATCGTCCCTTCTCCTCGGCTCCTCCCTTGGTCTCGCGGGGTTGGCCGGTGGCCTCATCGACCCCGCGGCCCCGAGGGCCGACGGGCCGACGGCACCGCAAGCCGACGCCCTCGCGGGGGCCTGGGCCGCGGACGAATACGTCCTCGCGAGCGGTGCCCGGCATCCAGTGCGCGGGCGCATCATCTTCACGGACGGCGAGTGGCAGGTCCTCTTCTTCGTCATGGATGGCGACGAGCCCAGGCGCGGCTCCGGCGAGGGCGGACGCTACACCTTCGACGGAGAGACGCTCACCTTCGAGCACCTTCATCACTTCTCGTACGGACGCACGATGGCGGGACTTCCGGCCAGCCCGCTTGCGATGACCGCGAGGGACGGAGATGGGCCGCTCGAACCGACCGGGGTCGAGATCGACGGCGACGCGCTGACGCTGCGCTTCCCGAGCGGAAACTCGATGTCCTTCACGCGCAGTTCCGCGTGCTGCCCATGACCGGAGCGGGCGCGGGAGATGCCGGTGGGAGTGCGGGAGAGGGTCGCTACGGCTTGATGGACCGGAGGGATTGGCTCCGTCTCGGGGCGACCGGCGCCGCGGCCCTCGGCCTCCCCGCCTGCGCCGCCTGGGAGGGGGACGCGCCGTCGGCGGAACTCCCGCCGCTCGAGGCCCCGGCGGGGACGGGCGACGCGGACTGGGACGACGTGCGCGCGCACTTCCTCGTCGAACCCGGCACGGCCTACCTGAACAACGCGAGCATCGGCATGCCGCCGCGGCAGGTCGTCGATGCGGTCGCCGCGGGGTATCGAGCCATGGCCGAGCTTCCCGCCCGCGGCCGCTCGGATCTGAGCGCCCGGATCGCGGAACACGTCGTGCCCGGACTCGCCGACCTGTTCTCGGTGCGGCCGGACGAACTCACGCTCACGCGAAACGCGTCGGAGGCGCTCCACCTCCAGAGCGTCGGGGTCGCGCTGAGCGCCGGCGATGAAGTCCTGATCACGACCCAGGAACACCCGGCGGGCCGTCGTCCATGGGAGTTCCGGCAGGTGCGGGAGGGGATTCGGGTGAACGAGGTCTTCATCCCCAGCCCCCTGCCCCCGGAGGCGGAGATCCTCTCCCGGTTCGAGGACGCGATCACGCCCCGGACGCGGGCGGTGTCCTTCTGTCACGTCACTCGCGGAGGGCATCTCTATCCCGTGGAGGCGGTTTGCGCGCTCGCGCGCGAGCGGGGACTCGTGAGCCTGGTGGACGGCGCGCAGGCGGTGGGCCAGTTCCCCGTCGATCTCACCTCCCTGGGTTGCGACGCGTACAGCGTGAGCCTGCACAAGTGGATGCTGGCGCCGGCGGGGACCGGCTTCCTCTTCGTGCGGCGCGATGCGCGCGACCGCATCCGGACGGCCTTCGCCCCCGATGCCACCGCGGAGCAGCCGCAGTTCGGCCCGCCGGGCACGGCGGCGTTCCCCGTGCGCGCGGCGATCGGGACGGCGGTCGATTTCGTCGCGGCGCTCGGGCTCGAGGCCGTGGAGGCCCGCTGCCGCCATCTCTCGGATCACCTCAAGTCGCGCCTCGCGGAGGTGGACGGCGTCACGCTCCTCAGCGGCGCCCGCGACCGGAGCGCGCCCGGATCGACGATCTTCGAGAAGGAGGGCCTCGACGCGGTGGGCGCGGTGGGCGCGATCGAGGCGAGCATCTCCTCCCACATCGACGAGCACCAGCGGGACGGCCACAACGCGATCCGTGTGTCGACCCACATCTACAATACGACGGAGCAGGTCGACCGCTTCGTCGAGGCCCTGGCGATACTACACTAGCCCGCCCGACGGGCTGATCGGAGGCACGAATGACCGGTTCCGGACGCACCCCGCAAACGCTCGCGCTCGCCGCGCTCGGCGCCATCCTCCTCACCGGCGTCGCCGCCGCGGGGTCGAATGCCGCGCCCCCGCAGGACGGCGCGATCTACGAGATCCGCAACTATCACTTCGACCCGGCGCGGTTCGAGGAGTACGCGGAGGTCGCGAAGGGCGAATACATCCGCTACCTGCGCGAACACCTGGACATCGTCGGCTTCTGGATCGAATCGGGGGTTCCCGCGGAGGTCCGGGGCGCGGAGCAGGACGAACTCGGCCCCGCGAACGTCACGTGGGTCATCCGCTGGGCGTCGAAGGAGGAACGGGACGAGAAGCTCCCGGCGGTCCTCGGTACGCCCGAATGGCGCGAGATCTTCGCCGAAGTGCCCGGGGGCGGCGCGAGCTACTTCAGAATCGAGTCGCGCTTCATGTCGTCGCTCGACTGACGGACGGACCCGCCCGACGCCCTGTCCGGTCCCCCGCCGACTTCAGCAGCGGCCCTGCCTGAAGTCCGCGGGGCGGCAGGTGAACCCCCACTCCGCCCACAGCCCGCGCCCTTCCGCCTCGGCGGCGGCTTCCGCGGCCTCGATGCGGTCCGCGTAACGGCGGTTGGGGGGGATGACGAACGCGAGCGCGTACCCGCTCGCGACCATGTGTTCGTTCAGCATGTCCCCGCCCGGAAGGAAGAGATAGGCGAGATCCCGGTCGAAGGTATCCACGCGAACCGCGTCGTACTCGACCCCGAGCGTCGTACCTACCGGGGCCACCCGCAGCAACTCGTCGCGGGCGCGGGCGCCCCACGGTTCCTGCGCGATTTCCGGGGCGTCGATGGAGAGGAGCCGGATCTCCCGGCCATCGGCGCAGCGGACGGAATCTCCGTCGATCACGAAGGACAGGACGCAGTCCCCGCTCGGCATGGGGGGCGGCGGGGGCGGGGGCGGCGTCGACCCCGAGCACCGCACCGCCGCGAGAGCGATGAAGAGGACAGCGGCCGCGATGCCGTAGCGGCGGCGCTCCCGGCGGGGCCGCACGATCCCGCCCGGGGTTATGGGCCGGACCGGGTCACGGGCCGACCCGGATCGTCCCCACCTCATCGGTTCCCAGGTGACGGCCGTCGGCGTTCACATACCAGCCCCGCAGTCGCGGCAGGCGCAGCCCGCCGCCCTCGGTCAGGCCCTCGAAGGTGATGTACTCGCCGTCGTTCGCGCTCTCGTCGTGGTAGAAGCGGCAGCCCACGAGCTGCGCGGTCCCGGGGTCGAAGTAGAAGTACCACGTGTCGCCGCCGGTATCCGGGTCGTAGGTGACCCGGACGGCGTGCACCTCCCGGTCCATGAAGGCGGTTTCGATGATCTCGGAGTCGAGGTGGGCACCGGGGTCGGAGATCTTCATCGGAAGACCCGCCAGGAACCCGTAGTAGCTGCGCCAGAACATCCCGTCCTCGCGATGGAGGCGCATGCGCTCGCGGTCCGCGTCGGGAAGGTCCGCCTGCGCGGTCCCGTCCACGGTCGCGGACCAGCCATCGGCCGTCGTCTCGTACTCGATCGAGGAACCGCGATAGCGGCCCGCGAGGGCGAAGTCCCGCTCGTCCGCGCCGAACTCCAGGTCGACGGCGACGCGTTCCCCGCCCTCTCCGTCGGTCCCCACCCACGACATCGAGATCGACCGGCTTCCCCAGACTCCGCCCGGATCGTGGAAGGCCACCGACCGCGCCACGAGTTCCCGCGCGGGGGTGAGATCGATTTCCGCGACCGAACCGGAGCCGTCCTCGTCCGCCGGAGGAGGGCCGCAGGCGGCGGCGAGCAGGACGAGCAAGGCCCACGACACGGTGCGGGAAGCGGGTCGGAACGCCGGTGGGAACATCCTTGGAGTCTTCATGCCTGATACTAGCAACTCGCGTTGAAACGCCGCTACATTCGGGCGATTCGTCACTTCCTGCTTTCGGAGGCTTTCCATGCAGCGCGATATGACATTGAACGGATTTCGGACCGTGGCGGCCCTGCTCCTGGCGCCGCTCGCCATCGCATGCGCGGGCGACGCGGGGGAGGAGGCGGAGAGCGGTGGGGAGGGCGAGCACGAGGCCCCGGCGGCGGCCGAGGCGGCGGGCACGCCCGAGGGTGTGATTACGGATCTCCGGGAGATGACGTTCGCCGATGAACTCGCGGTCGATCTCGACGCGATGGAGGAGACCGAGAGCGGCCTCTTCATCCAGGTGCTGCAGGAGGGGAGCGGACCGCCGGCCGGCTACGGCGATGAGATGGGCGTGCACTATACCGTCTGGCTTCCGAACGGCAGCAAGGTGGACTCGAGCCACGATCACGACCCGCCTGAACCGCTCGACATGATCCTCGGTTCGACGGCCCTGATCGACGGCTGGGTGGAAGGGGTCACCGGCATGCGGATGGGCGAGCGCCGCAAGCTCGTGCTGCCGTACCATCTCGCGTATGGGACGGAGGGCCGGCCGCCGATTCCCGCCTATTCGCCGCTCGTGTTCGAGGTCGAACTCGCGGAGCACATTCCCACCGGGGAAGGCTGATCGTGGTCCGAACCGGGGCGGCCGGGACGGGGCGGTGACCGCGTACGTCCGTTACGTCGCGCCGGGCGCCACGGAGCACGGGGACGACACGACCTCCGGAGACGGCGGCGCCCGCTGGGGGGTCGTGGAGGATGAGGTCCTCGCGGACGGAACCATCGAGGACGGCATGGTGGAGGAACTCGCGGCGCCTCCCTTCAGCGGGGAGGTCCGCACCGGGAACCGGATGCGCCTCGATGAGCTTCAACTTCTTGCGCCGGCGACCCCGTCGAAGGTCATCGCCGTGGGCCTGAACTACCGGAGCCACCTCGACAACAGCCCGATCGGGACTCGCCCGGAACCCGTGGACCCGCCCCTGTTCGCCAAACTGCCGAGTTCGATCGTCGGGCCGGGTGCCGCGATCGAGATTCCTCCGGACGCGGAAGTCGTCCACGCGGAGGGAGAGGTTGTGGTCGTGATCGGCCACGTGGCGCGTCACGTGAGCCCGGAGGAGGCGCGCGACCGCATCTTCGGCGTGACCGCGGGCAACGACGTGAGCGAGCGGGTCTGGCAGCGCGACGATCTGCAGTGGCTGAGGGCCAAGGGCAGCGATTCGTTCGGGCCGCTCGGGCCGCGGATCGTGACCGGCGCGGCGTGGGAGGATCTGCGCCTGCGCACGCGCCTCAACGGCGAGGTCGTGCAGGACGCCCGCACCTCGGATCTCATCTTCTCCATCCCCGAGATCATCGCCTACGCGAGCCGCTACGTCACGCTGCTTCCAGGCGACGTGATCTACACGGGAACGCCCGGGAAGACCTCGGCGATCTCTCCCGGCGACCGCGTGGAGGTGGAGGTGGAGGGCGTCGGCGTTCTGGCGAACGAGGTGAAGGTCGAATCACCGAAGGACGGGACATGATGAAGGCACCGAGAGCGTTGGGGGTCGGACTGGCGTTCGCGGCGGTGTTCGGGGCGCCTCCGGCCTCCCGCGCGCTCGCGGCCCAGCAGACGCCGGATCTCGCCACGCTGTTCGAGCTGGGGACGCTCGTGCTCGATACGAACGGGGATAGCGTGCCCGATCTCGTGAACGCCGCGCTCGTGCTCGGGGAAGCGCCCTCGCCGGACGTCCTCGCGGCGGCGGCCGAGGTCGCCGCGCGGCTGGGCTTCGAGACGATGGCGATGGACCTGCCGCTGTCCCGCAACCCGGAGGGCAACCAGACCGGGATCGTCGTGGGACGGAGCGGGCTCGAGGCCGCCGGCCTGCGCGCGCCGGGCATCGACCCGGCCTCGCTCGACTCGGGAGAAGGGGCCGTGGCGGTGCGCGAGGAGGACGGACGCACCTGGGTCCTCGTGGTCGGCGGGGACGAGGAGGGGCTGCACGCCGCGGCCCGGCTGTTCGCGGGAGTCCTGCCGCATACGCGCACGCTGTCGACGGCGAAGCTGGACCGCGTCCGGGGCGATCTCGCCGAGACGCTGGAGGCGGGGGGCGTGGCGGGCGCGGCGGTGCGCCTGACCCAGGCGAGGGCCCGAGCGGGCCAGGCCGGGGTGGGACGCGTGATCGCCGAGATCGAGGTGGATGACGCGGATCTGAGCACCGCTGCGGATCTCCTCCGCGGACTCGCGGCGGGCGATGTGGCTCCCGACCCCGGCGAGCCGGACGAAACGGAGGCCGGGGACGAGTCGACCGACGCGGAGACGCCCCCGACGCGCCTGGCTTACCCGGGGCTCGAGTCGGTGGAGGCGCGGTTGGCGGGCGGCCCCACGATCCGGATTGCCGGGCGCGCGGCGCCGGATGCCCCGGGGCCGGTCGCGGGCCGGCCGGGCAGCGGCGGCAAGAACGACATGGACCTCTCCAACCTCTACACCTCCGACGGGCTGCTCGGCGGCGGCGTGCTCCCGAACCGCGTGGACGCGATGCTGGCGCCCGGCGAGGGAGGCGTCGACGGCCTGCCTGACCTGGCCGGGAGGCTCGGGCTCGAATCGACCGGGATCACGGTGCCGCTCGTCGTTCCGGCCGCGTCGATCGAAGGTGCCGCCGCCCGGCCCACGCTCGTCCTCGCCGGGGTGGACAACGCCCTGACCCGGCAGCTCGCCGACAGCGCGAAGGTCGATCCGGGTTCGCTCGCCCCCGGCGAAGGGCTCATCGAGGTGGTCCCGGCGGCCTTCGGGTCCAAACCGGCCCTCGTCGTCTCCGGCGCGGACGCCGCCGGGGCCGAGCGCGCGCTCGACCAGCTGGCCCGGACGTTCCCGCACCTCGCGGAGCGCGGCGACGACCGCCCCACCGTCGACGACGTCGAGCGCGGCCTGTGGGACGCCCTGTCCGGCCACTCGCCCGTGGGCCAGGCGGCGACCGGCCTCTACAAGCTCGGCCGCATCGCCGACAGGCTCGCGGACCGGCAGATCGCCCGCGCGGACGTGCTGATCTCCGTCGCGAAGGCGGATCCCGGCCTTGAGGCGTACGTGCAGGCCCGGGCGGCGGAAGCGCTCGGGCTCGCCGAGCCCGCCGCCGTCGAAGTCACGGTCGACGACCGCGATGTTCAGCGGGCGGCGACGATCTTCGCGGACACGCTCGCGCTGCCGTCGGAAGTCGACCGCTTCCGGGAACTGTTCCGCACACGCGTCCTCCCGGCGGCCGCGTCCGCCGGCTCCGCCGACCCCATCCGGGTCGAGGCCCGCCTCAGCGAGCCGCCGGAGCTCCGCCGCCAACTGGAGCGGGAGGCACGGGACGCCCTGATCGAGGCGGGGGCTCCGGCCGACGCGGTGGAGGTCCGCGTCCTCTCGGCCTTCAAACAGGGGTATTCCTGGCTGGAGGAGGTGATCCTGCCCCAACTCGCGGGCGGGGACCCCGGCGGCATCGGCGAGATCGTCATCCGCTTCCGCCGCAACGACCCGCCGGAGGAGTGGCCCCAGCAGGCGATCCACACCCCCGTCCGCTGGCTGCACGAGATCTTCCCCATCGATGAGGTCTTCGCCCGCGAACTCGGCCTCGAGCTGGAGCGGATCCGCTTCGAGCAGACGACCGACGGACCGACCTACGCGGTGACGGTCACGGACCCGGGCGGCGCCGAGGTTCTGTCCGGCGAGTTCGAGCCCCGCCGGGTGATGCGTCCGTATTTCGACCGCTTCCGGGACTACGAGCACGTCCGCGTGACGACGGGCTGGATCCACGCCGCGGCGGGCGACCGCACGCTCGTCGACGAACGCATCGTTACGGACCCCGAGGCCTTCTGGGACCATTACCAGAGCGTCGTGCTCCCGGCCATCTACGACTACGTGATGGACCGGCACGACGGGATCCCGGACGGCGGCAACGCGGACGCACCCTACTTCGGCGAACTGACCGTCGAACTCGAGATGAGCGAGCCCAACTACCGGCTCGAGATCGACAACGAGATTCACGCCCCGATGGACGCCCTCCACGAGGAGATCTACTTCGGCACGATCGAGTTCTTCGATCTCATCGGCCGGAACTCGCGCGGGCAGGGGCTGACCTTCCCGGGCCGCATCCTCCCCGTCATGCGGCCGCGCGGCGACGGCCGGCCGGCGGAACTCCGGGTGAGCTTCACGGGGTTCGCCACCTCCCGGCCCGCGGTGGTCGTCGCCTTCGAGGATGCGGCGGGCGCGGCGGACACGATGCGGCTCGACGTCCCGAAGACCGGCCTCGAGCGCCCGTCCGCCCGGCGGGCCGTCGTCCGCGCCGGCGAGCCGGGCATCGCGCACCTCGGGCTCCGCGTCCGCGTCGACACGGACGCCGACATGCGCGACAGCCTCCTCAACTACGCCTCGCCGCGGCAGGTCGACCGGAGCATGGTCTCCGCCGAGCAGGTCGAGGCCACGGTGCGCGAGATCGAGGCGCTGCGCGCGGCCGGCCTCTACCGCTCCTCGATGGCCTGGGCCGGGCTCGGCTCCCTCGAAGTCTGGGCCGAATGGACGCACGAGCAGGATCCGGAGTCCCGCCGCACCGCCCGGCTCGCGGCGAACGGAACGCCGCCGGCGCTGCCCGACTGGCGCCACCTCCTGCCCGAAGGCTGGAGCTACGGCGGCGAACGCCTCGTCCAGTGGGAGACGCCCATGCCGCCTCCCGAAGGCCACGGGATCCTGGCCAGGATGGCCGAGGCCTTCGAGGAGGTGTCGATGTACAAGGCCGGCGAATCCTACCTGGGCCGGGACATCTGGGCGGCGGATCTCATGCCGCCGGTCGCGGCTTCGCACTGGTCGCGCGTGAAGGCGACGACCTTCAAGCCCACGGTCATCTACTCCGCCCGGCAGCACGCGAACGAAGTCTCCTCGACGAGTCACGTCCTGCGGCACGCGGAACTCCTCCTCACGGATCCCGCACAGCGCGCAAGACTGAACGACGTGAACGTCGTCATCCACCCGTTCACGAACCCCGACGGGGCCCAGCTCGCCTACGACCTGTACCGGATCACGCCCGACTTCATCCTGCACGCCGGCTACCTGGCGTCGCTGGGAATCGACGTGATGACGGGGTCGCGCGACGATCACCCCATCTACCCCGAGGCGCCCGTTCGAAACCGGCTGTGGGCGCGCTGGCTGCCCGACATCTTCCTGAACCCGCACGGATACCCCTCCCACCAGGTCGTGCAGCTGTTCAGCGAATACTCCGGGCTCGTGCGGCGGGGGCGCGTGACCGAGCGCAACTGGGGTCTCAACAAGGGCTGGTTCATGCCGGGGTTCGGGTACGTGGACAGTCCCGAATATCCCCGGCACCGCGACGCGGCGTTCGAGATCCGCGACTACATCACGCGCGGGATCAATTCGAACCAGGACGTGTTCGACATGAACCAGCGCAACTATGCGCGCTATCGTCGCTACGGAGCCGACTACGATCCGGATGTGTTCCGGCTCCCGATGACCGACAGCGTGCTCATCGAGATGCCGTTGAGGGGATCGAGCGGCGAGTCCCGGTTCGGATTCGATTCCCGCATCACGATCTGGTCCGGCACGACGGAAGCGCCGGACGAGACGGCGTACGGCCCGTGGATGGAGCTGGTCGCCAAGGCGGGTCTCTCGTGGAACCAGGCGCTGCTCGATTACCTGTACGAGGGGAACCACGAAGTGAAGCGCTCCGGCTCCTCCTTCTTCGGCGGCGTGTCGCTGCGCATGAACCGCCCCCGGCCGCCCGAGGACGAGGAGGACTCGGAAGCGGACACCGCCACGACGGACGGCGGAAGCTCGTAGCGCATACTTGCTCCGGCCCGGCTTCGGAATTCAGGTTGGGGCGTTCCCGGACCCGTTCAACGCAGAGGAATCCTGATGCACATATCGAACGACAGCTCACACCGCCTTTCGTCCGTCGCCCCATGGAAAGCGATCCGGCGGGCGGTTCCGCTGGCGGCCGTCGCGGTCATCCTCGGCGCCTCGAGCCTCGCGGCCCAGGAGGAGGGCGGCGATCCGGCGGAGGCCGAGGAGGCCGCGGCCGCGGCCAACACGACCCAGGGCGTGTTCAGCGAGGAGCAGGCCACGCGCGGCGAGGATGTCTTCTGGAACATCTGCGCGGAATGCCACTTCGAGGAGGACTTCGGGGGTCCGTTCATCCAGTCCTGGGCCGGCGCCTCCGTCAAGGATCTCGTCGACGAGATCGTGGCCACGATGCCGGAGGACAACCCGGGTGGAATGCCGATGGAACAGTACGTCGACGTCGTCGCCTACATGTTCAAGATCAACGGCATGCCGACCGGCGAAGACGAACTCACCGCGGAGAACGTGGACGCGGTGGAGATCGCGCTCGACCTGGATCCCTGATCGATGGAAGGGTAGGCGTTTTGCGAAACGCAAGACCGTCGGTGCCGGTTCTCGCGCTTCTGGGTCTGGCCGCAAGCGCGCTCTGGGCGCACCCCGCCGCCGCACAGGTGCCGAAGGTCACCGCCGGACAGGTGACGGACCGGGAGACCCTGCAGGGGTTCGTGACCTACGCGGCCTCCGTCGCTGCCTCCATCACGGACATCAACCAGGGATCGCAACTGATCCAGGCGGTCAGGACGGAGGGCAGCGACTACAACTTCGGCAACATGTACCTGATCTTCATGACCCTCGACGGTCAGGTGTTCATCCACGGAGAAGACCCCAACCTGGACGGCACGAACGTCTTCGGGGTCGTGGACGAGGACGGGAACCCGGTCGTTCAGCAGATGCTCGCCGCCGGGGCGGCCGGGGGCGGGTTCGTCGAGTGGTGCTGGGACGACCCGAACGACCCGAACGACCCCCGCTGCAAGGATAGCTACGCGCTGCAGCACTTCTCTCCGGTGGCCGGAGTGGATCTGGTCGTGGTCGGGGGATACTACCAGGATCTGTCCGGCGCGGGGCAGCCGCTGCCTCCGGTCCCGCTCCCCGAGATTTCCGCCGCCGACGTCGTGGACCGGGAGACCCTCCGGCAGTTCGTGGACGGGACGGTCGTCTGGCTGAGGGACCTCGTCGGGCAGGTCGGCTTCGAGCGCGCGAACGAATGGAAGGCCCTCCTGCGGGAAGAGGGGGGACACTTCAAGTCCGGTCCCATCTATCTCTTCATCTTCACTCCCCAGGGGTTCGTCATCTTCCACGGCGCCGATGCGTGGCGGGAAGGGCGGCAGGTGCTGGACAACACCGACTTCCAGGGGCGGATGTTCGTGAGGGACGTCATCGCCGTCGCCCAGGGGGGCGGGGGATTCGTCGAGTACTTCTGGGACGACCCGACGGTCCAGGGGGATGAGGACACCGGAACCCCCAAGGTGAGTTACGCCGTCTCGCTGCGGAGCGACCTGCCCGTCTTCCAGGGCGTCGAGTTCATCGTAGGGGCCGGGTTCTACCGGAACTTCTCCACCTCGGAAGCGGAGGCGGCCGCGGAGGACTGGCTGGAACGGTTCGGCCGCTCGGTGGCGAGCCACGCCATGGAGATGATCGGCAACCGCGTCTCGCACGCATCCGATGGACCCGATCAGGTGACGCTGGGTGGGCGCACGATCGACCCCGCCGCGCTGAGTGCCGGGGGCGGGCTGCTCGGTGGCCTCAACGCCCTGGCCCCCGCGGCCTCCCCCACGAGCCTGATGGCGCCGACGGCGTTCCTCCCCACATCCGTGGGCGGACTCCTTGGCGAAACCTCCTTCCGGATTTCCCCCGGACAGGACGCGGCGGGCGGGGGCAGCTACTCGCTGTGGGGCGCAGGCGAGATGATGCGATTCTCCGGGCGCGAGGATGAGGGGTTCGGCCACGGCGAGATCGTCACCGCCGCGCTGGGCGCCGACTACGAGTCCGGATCCCTCCTCGCCGGGCTCGCCGTGTCCCACAGCCTGGGGTCGGGCGGCTTCGAACTGGGGCGCGCCGGGGAAGACGACGTCGGCGACGTGTCGACGAGCTTGACGAGCGCGTTCCCGTACGCCCGGCTCGCGCTCAGCCCGCGCCTCTCCCTGTGGGGCGTGCTCGGATACGGGTTCGGCCAACTGGACCTCGCGGGGGGCGGTGAGCGTGACCCCTCCAGCGACGTTTCGATGCGCATGGTCGGAGTGGGGGCGCAGGGCGAACTGGTGCGGGCCGACGATCCGGGTGACTTCAAGCTCGCGCTGCGGTCGGACGGCTTCGTGGCGGAGATGAAGTCCGAGAAAGTCGAGGGTCGGAGCGAACTCACCTCCGACGTGAGTCGCGTGCGCGTGATGCTCGACGCCTCGAGGGGATACACGCTCTCGTCCGGAGAGATGATCCAGCCGCACGTGCGGGTCGGAATGCGACGCGACGGGGGCGACGTGGAGACCGGCTTCGGGATGGAGCTGGGGGGCGGTCTCGCCTTCCTCGACCTGGAGCGGGGTCTCACGATCGCCGTGCACGGGCGCAAGCTCGTGGCGCACGAACAGAGCCACTACGAGGAGTGGGGGCTCGGCGGGTCCATCACGCTCAACCCGCAGGGAGCCGGACGGGGGCTGTCGCTCCGCGCGAGTCCTTCCTGGGGGTCGACGGCGAGCGGCCTGGCGCGGCTCTGGGCGCAAGGCGCGACCGGGGTGACGCCGAACGGGTACGGCTACGGATTCGGCAGCCGCCGGCTGGATGCGGAGATCGGATACGGCGTCGACGCGCTCGGGGGCCGGGGCACCTTCACGCCGTACGCGAGACTGGTCCTGTCGGAGCAGCCGGGCGCGGGGCCGTCCGGCGCGGGCCCGCTTCAGGGTCCGGTCGCGCTGATGCCGCTCCACGCATCGGGACAGAGCCTGTACGGCTACCACATGGGCGGGCGCCTCAACGTCGGCTCGGGCCTCTGGCTGAACGTCGAGGGCGGCCGGAACGCGTACGGCGCGGGGTCGGGTCCGGCGAACAGCGTGACGCTCAACCTCGCCATGAACTGGTAGGAGACGTGGTCGCCGCGTCGTGAACCGACCTTCGGATCCGTACACCACGCGTGACTCGCTCACCGGCGTCCGCGCGGGCATCGATCGCTGTCTGGAACGAACCGCCGACCCGGACCATCTGGCCGTCTCCGCCCCCGACGTCTCGGCGTGGAGCGTCCAGGACCACCTGGAGCACCTGTTGCTCGCCGACCGGAACGTGCTGGACTGGGTCCTGAAGGCGCTGACCTCGCCGAACCCGGCAACGAGGAAACAGTCCCCGCATGAGTTCGGCGTCGCGCTCCTGGCCCGCGGATCGATTCCGCGCGGCCGCGGACCCGCCCCCGACTTCACCCTGCCGCAGGGACTGGCATCTGCCGACGTCCGGGCGGGTCTTCGAGGCGTTGCGGCGCTCACGGCGGATCTCGAGCCGCGACTGGCGCAACTGGACGCGTGCCGGCTCACCCTCCCGCACCACGTCCTGGGCCACTTCACGCCCGCCGAGTGGCTACGCTTCCTGCACCTCCACCACCGCCATCACGCAGCGATCATCCACGACATCCTGGCCGCCTGACCGAGGGGTCCGGCGGCTACGCCTGCGCTCTGCCCGCGCGGACGCGGCGGATGGCGGCGGCGCCCTCGAGCAGGAGCCAGATCTCGAGGATGAAGATCGCGGCCCCGATCACGAGCAGCATCCAGTCGTTCGACCCGAAGTAGCGGTCGAGGTTGATGATCATGGCCCAGGTCGTCATCAGGAGGAGGAACGACATCGGGATCATCGTCACCCAGAAGGGGCGTCCCTTCCCCATCAGGTAGAGCGACACGATGAGGAGCGTGAGGCCGGCCAGGAGCTGGTTCGTCGTGCCGAACAGCGGCCAGATCATCATGCCGCCGGCGCCCCGGTCCACCGAGAGGGCGAGGAGCGCGCAGCTGGCGACGGCGATCCCCGTCGCGACCCAGCGGTTCTGGATCGCCTTCACCTTGTACTCGACGCCGAGCTCGCTGATGATGTAGCGCTGCAACCGGATCGCGGTGTCCAGCGTCGTCGCGGCGAAGCTGATCACGACGACCGAGGCGAAGATGACGGCTATGCTTTCCGGGATCCCCAGACCCCCCGCGAGCACGCCGACCCCGTTGACGAAGGCCGTCGTGGCGCCCGCGGTGGCCGCCTCGAAGCTCCCGTAGTGCTGTTGCCAGAGCGCCAGGCCCTGTGTCGCGCCCACGTCCCGGCTGAGGTAGATGGCGAAGCCCGCCGTACACGCGATGATCGAGGTGACCGCGAGCGAGCCCTCGCCGATCGCGCCACCGTAGCCCACGTAGCGCGCGTCAGTCTCCTTCGCGAGCTGTTTCGATGAAGTACCGGACGCCACGAGACCGTGGAAGCCGCTGATCGCGCCGCACGCGATCGTGATGAAGAGGAGCGGCAGCCAGCCCGGCGTGTCGGCGGGCAGGTCCGTGTTCACCGTGGGCGCCACGACCTCCGGGTTCACCACGAGCACGCCGAGGCTGATGATTCCGAGCGCGACGAAGAGCTGATGCCCGTTCACGTAGTCGCGAGGCTGAAGGAGCAGCCACACGGGCAGCACCGACGCGACGAACGTGTACGCGAAGAGGATCGCGATCCATCCCACGCGCCGCCCATCCGCCGTCGCCGCCTCCCCTGCCGCGGCCGCATCCCCTCCCGCCGCGGCCATTTGCGCCTCGGTCGGACTGAACCCGATGAAGTCGGGCAGCGTGAACGGCATGTCCTGGCCGAACCAGATGAGCACGTACAGCGTGGCGAGCGCCCCGAGCGAGGGGATGAGGATCCCCGTCCCCGTCCGGTAGATCAGGAAGCCGACGATGAGCGCCACGACGAGCGACCCCCACACCGGGACCACGGCGCCCGGGTTGGCCATGAACAGGTTCGCGATGATGACGGCGAACACGGCGTTCACCATCAAGAGCAGGAAGAAGATGATGAGGAGGAAGAGGACGCGCGCGCGCTGGCCGAGGATCGACTCGGTCAGCGTCCCGATGGAGCGGCCCTTGTGGCGGTTCGAGATCCACAGGGCACTGAAGTCGTGCACCGCCCCGGCGAAGACCGTCCCGAGCACGACCCACAGGAAGGCCGGCAGCCAGCCCCAGATCACCGCGATCGCCGGGCCCACGATCGGCGCCGCCCCCGCCACCGAGGTGAAGTGGTGCCCGAACAGGACGTGCCGGTTCGTCGGCACGTAGTCGACGCCGTCCCGGAACTCGTTCGCCGGCGTCACGAAATCCGGGTCGAGCTTGAAGATCCTGCCCGCGATGAAGCGCGAGTAGACGAGGACTCCCGTGAGGAAGGCCGACAGACCAATCACCAGCAGGACGATCGCGCTCATCGGACAACCTCCTCCGTAGTATCGAGTACGGCGGTATCGAGTACGGGAATCCGCCCAAGTGCGTCCACCCCCACGGGATCGGAGTCCTGGAGGGCGACGCGGAGGACGGGCCAATCTCCGAGAGACTGTGAGATCCTCGCAAGATAGACGGCCTGGCGTTCGCGTCGGGCGGCGAGAAACGGGTCCTCTCCCGCGCCGCCATCGCGCTCCGGGAGCACCAGGTTCACGACGATGGCCCCGACCGGAACGTCGTGTTTCGACAGGGCCTCAACGGCCTTCTCCGTCTCCCAGATCGGCAGACGTTCGGGGATCACGACGAACACGAAGGCCGTCCGCCGGGGATCGGTGAGGATCCGGCGCGCCTCCTGAAAGCGGTCCCGGCGTTCCTCGAGCGCCCGCAGGAGAGGGTCATTGTCGAGATCGGTCGCCTCCGATCCCGCCACGTTCTTCCACATCTGGGAGAGGGCTCCCACCTTGCGCCGCCGCTTGATGAGCCCGCCGATCCACGTCGTCATCAACTCCGGCAGGGAGAGCAGCCGCAGGGTCTGGCCGGTGGGCGCCGTGTCGAAGACGATCCGGTCGTAGGCGTCCCCTTCGTCTTCGAGGATCCGCGTGAAGCGGTCGAAGAGGGCCGACTCCACCGCCCCGGGAGAGACACGCGCGATGTCGATCTGCCGGTAGACCTCGCCCAGGAGCCGCGGCGGCGCGGCCGACTCCACGCGCGACTTGACGGCCTCGATGTAGCGGTCCGCTTCCCGCTCCGGATCGACCTCCATGGCCCAGCAGCCCTCGGCGACCTGCCGCGGCCGGTCTCCGAGTTTCGCCTGGAGCACGTCCCCGGTGGAGTGCGCCGGGTCCGTGGACACGAGAAGCGTCCGCCGCCCGCGCGCGGCCATGTCGAGCGCGGCGACGGCGGCCATGGTCGTCTTCCCGACCCCGCCCTTGCCGCCGAAGAAGAGGACCGGCCGGTCCGGGAACGGCAGCGGGGCCTGCTGCGAACTCGCGTCGTTCAGCAACAGCGGAAGCCGCCTTCGGGCCCGCGCTCCATCCCGACCCGGACATGCCACTCGTGAAACTCCTCGATGAGCGACGGATAGAGCTCGAGCATGTAGAACTGCACCGGGTTCGGCACGCCGAGGAGGTCCGAGAACCCCATCAGCATGAACGCGTCGTGCTGCCGCAGGTACTCGCGATGGATCGTCGCGCGGTACGGGGCGATGTACAGCCCCTCGTAGATCTCGCGCGCCTCCCTGAGCCGGCGCCGCCAGCGCGGCACCGTCGTTGTCACAGGCATGCGATCATCCTCTGATCCGGGTGCGTTCCGAGTCGCACTCAGCCTCCGGTGCCGCCGGTCAACCGGTTTTGCTCCCAGGCGCGGACGCGGGGAATGGCCGCGTCGAAGATGCGCTCGTAGTTGAGCCGTTCGAGCTGGGCGCGGACCGCGGGATCGAGACGTGCCCACAGCGGGTCGTAGACCGTGTAGTTGGCGACGTAGTCCTCCCAGGCGGCGGGGGCCACGGCGTCGGTGCCGAACAGGAACCGCGTCGGGTGCCGCCCGATCAGGTTCGCCCACGCATCGGCGCTCGCGTCGTCGCCCACAATGTACCGGGCCACCTCGTCCCAGGAGATGTCGAGCGCTACATGGTCGTAGCGCGGATCGGACAGCCAACCTTCGAGCCAGACGACATGCCCTTCGGCAGGCGCGACGAAGCGGCCCAGGCCGGTGTGGGCCCAGATGATCGTCGCCCCCGGGTGGCGGGCGAACAGGTCCAGCACCTCCGCCGCGTGCTGCGGCGTTTCGCTCGGGCGCACGTGGTCGACGTCGTTGTGGAAGATGACGACGAGACCGATCTCCGCCGCCGTGGCCAGGATCCGGTCGAGGGCGGGATTGCGCAGGCTCGCCGCATGCCCGGCGACCTTGGACGACACGAACTCCTTGTGAACGGTGAACTCGCCGATCCCGGCGAACACGCCGGGGAAGGTGAGCAGGACGCGCTCGATGTGGTCGGAGGCGTACATGTCCGTCGGGTTGAAGCCCGTGATCATGGGGTCGACGCGGCTGCGATCCTCCTCGGACAGCGACAGGTACTCCCGCGCGATCACGGCGTCCACGAACGAGTAGTAGTACAGGTCGGCGTTCGTGCTCAGGTAGTAGTCCGGCGCGTGGTCGCCGGACAGGAAGTAGTCCCACTTCTGCTGCAACGGGATCCCGAACATGGCCACGCGCCCCACCCGCCCGGCGGTCATGTCCAGGAACTCGCGCGCCGTCGGGCCGCGCTGAATGTAGTTCAGGAGATGGAAGTGGGAGTCGTGGAAGAGCACCGTTCCGGACGCGGGTCCCGCGGTCGTCGCCGGAACCGGGGCACCCGTTTCGGCGGAAGGCGTCGCGGCGACGGCGACGGAGGGCGTCGCGACCGGACCGCGCCCCGTGGCGCAGGCGGCGAGCAGCGCCATCGCCAGTACACCCGCCGCGCGGCTTCGTGCGCGCGGGCTCAATAGGCCACCGCGGCGCTGTTGTTGCGGTTGTGGGACGCCGCGCGCAGTTCGCCCGTCTCCGGATCGCGCTGGATCGCCACCCACAGCCCCTCGCCGCCGAAGCGGGCCTCCATGGGATAGATCTCCTCGTACGCGTATCCCGTTCCGTCGAGGACCTCCGCCGGGAACTTCCCGCCCGGTATGCGGAAGGTCATTTGGCCGGTGGCGGGATCGGTATTCGGCAGGAAGAAGTCGGGCGTGTCGATCGCCTCATCCACAGCCATCCCGTAGCGCATCACGTTCAGAAGCCCCTGGAAGGTCCGGTGGTGGAGGCCGGACCCCATCGACGCGAATCCGAGCACGGGCCGCCCGTCCCGGAACAGGATCCCGGTCTGCGTGGGCGCGGGGAGCCGCGATCCCGGCTCGAGGCGGGCGATCTGCGCCTGCTGGAAGGACGCCGGATCGCCGATCGTGATCCCGTCCACGACGATCGCGGTCTTGCCCCACAGGACCGCGTTGATGCTGTGCGTGATCGCGGCGATGTTGCCCTCGGCGTCGATGGCCACGACGTCATCGGAGTGGCCGGGGCCGCGCGGCGCCCAGTTTCCGAAGGGCAGCCCGGCCTGGATGACGTTCCAGAGCCGGTCGGCGTGGTCCGGCGTGACGCGCGCCGCCGGCGTGAACTCGCCGCCGACGAGCGACGCGGCCAGTTCCGGCGGCAGGAAGTCGAGCAGCGAGGCGCGGGTCACGTCGAGCGCGGTCCGCAGGGCCTCCGGCGACTCCGTCCAGTGGCCCTCCGCCAGCAGCCCGGAAGCCGCCGCGAGCCGCTGCGCTTCGATCATCGCCACCCCGCCCGCGTTCGGCGGAGGGTTCGTGTACAGCTCCCAGCCGTCACCGAGGTCGGCCACGAGCGGCTCGTCCCAGATGACCTCGTAGGCCGCCAGGTCCTCGACGGTCATCCGCCCCCCGTCCGCCTGGATCGCGGCCGCCGCCTTCTCGGCCCACGGGCCGCCGTACATGTAGCCGGTCCCCTGTTCGGCCACCGCGCGCAGCGTCGCGGCCAGCGCGGGCTGGCGCAGCACGTCTCCCTCGACGTAGGGAGAGCCGTCCTCCTTCAGGAACGTCGCCTTCGTCTCCGGGAGCCGCGCGAGATCCGCGGCCCGCCCCTCCCAGTAGCCCTCCACCTTCTTCGAGATGGGAAAGCCCTGCTCGGCGACATGGATCGAGGGCTTGAAGATCTCCGCCCACGGGAGCCTTCCGAACCGCTCGTGCGCGGCCCCGACGCCCTTCATGAACCCGCCGACGAGCGCCGTGCGCCCACTCACGTCGGTACCGTACCGCCCGTCGGGAGAGGAGAGATCGATCCCGCCGGGGATGTTCGCCGGATCGTCCTCTCCGAGCACCGTGTTCCACTCGGCGTTCATCGTGTAGACGCGGTCCGTGCCCGCGTCGTAGTAGACGAGCGACAGGATGCCGAAGTAGCTGATCGGGGCGCCCGCGGTGAGCGCGACCTGCATGAGCGACGTCGTCATCGCCGCGTCGATGGCGTTCCCGCCCTGCTTCAGCGCCTCCAGTCCGGCGCGCGCCGCGAGCCCGTTGTACGCGACGGTGACCGCCCCGTTCTCCCCCGTCGCGACGCCGGCTTCCGTCCGGTCCACGAGCTGCGCCTCCATGAACCGTTCGTAGTCGGCGGCCCAGCGCTCCGGCGACAGATCCGGCTCCGCCTGGCACGCCGCCAGCACCAGGAGAGCGGCGAGGCACGCAAGGGGGCGACCGCGCACGGAGCCGCGCGCGGCACAGCTCACGGCCGGGCTCATTGGTCGGAGGTCGCGGACGGACGGAGCCACTGTTCCCACCATTCGAGCTGAACCCACATTCGGTGCACCATGCGCCACGGGGTCCAGCCCCCGTGGTAGGAGTCGGGATAGCGCACGAACCTGGCGGGCACCTGCTGCTTCCGGAGCGCCACGTACATCTGCTCCGCCTCCTCGATCGGAACCCGGTGGTCCGATTCCCCGTGGACGAAGAGGGTCGGCGTCGTCACACCCTTCGCGTGGATGATGGGAGAAGAACGCAGGAGGTGCTCAAGCCCCCGTTCCTCCCACGGCGGACCGTAGAACTCGCTCTCCTTCGTGCGCGGGATGTCCGCAACGGCGTAGTCGCTGACCCAGTTGGAGATCGAGGCCCCGGCGATGGCGGCGGCAAAGCGGTCCGTCTGCGTGATGACCCAGTTCGTGAGGTATCCCCCGTAGGAATAGCCGGTCACGCCCATGCGCGCGGTGTCGATCTCGTAGCGTTCGATCGCGTGGTCGACGCCGGCCATCACGTCGTCGTAGTCGTTGAAGCCCCAGCCGCCCCACGTCCCCCAGCGGAAGTCCTCGCCGTATCCCGTCGAGGCCCGCGGATTCGTGAACAGCACCATGTAGCCCTGTCCCGCGAGGAGCTGCTGGTCGAACGAGAAGGTGTTGCCGTAGGCTCCGTGGGGTCCGCCGTGCATCTGCAGGACCATCGGGAATCCGCCCTGCCCGGCGGCGTAACCGCGCGCGGGGAGCATCCAGCCTTCGACCTCGGTCCCATCGGGACTCCGGAACAGGAGCCGCTCCGGGCTGGACAGTTCGATCCCGGCGAGCAGGTCTCGATTCACCTCGCTCAGCCGCACCTCGTCGTCCGTCGGGGCACCCACGTCCGCGACCCAAACGTCACCCGGTTCCGTCGGCGCCGTGACCCGGAACGCGACGCGCGAGAAGTCTTCCGAGAAGGAGAAGCTCCCGAGTCGGCGGTCCCCGGCCGTCACCTGCTCGACCGCCCCCCCTCCCTCGGCGACCCGGAAGAGGTGCGTGTTGCCGCGAATGCCCGCGGAAAAGTAGACGTGCCCGCCATCGGCGCTCACGGTGGGGCCGCCGGGGATGAGGTCCCACTCCGCGGTGAGGTTGCGGAGCCGCGCCCCGTTCGCCGCGTCGAACACGAAGAGGTCGTTCGGCGCCCCGCGGTCGCGGGCTTCGCGGATGATGATGTCCAGGCCCTCGTTGCCCCGGACGACGAGGCGCGCACCGTCGGCGGACCAGGCCGGGGAGGAGTAGTTGTAGCCGTCGTCCGTGAGCCGCGTCACGTCGCCTTCGAGGTCGACGACCCAGAGATCCGACCGCTCGTACGAGTGCTCATCGCGCTGGTGCGCGTCCGCGGTGAACGCGAGCCGCCGGCCATCGGGGCTCCAGGCGAGCCCGGAGGCGTCGAAGCCAAGTTCCGTGAGCCGCCGCGCTTCTCCCCCCTCGGCCGGCAGCAGGTACACCTCGCGGGGAGGCGTTGCGTTCGGATCGCGCGGGTCGGGGAGGTAACCCCGCCGGTCGAAGCGATAGTTCATCCAGTCGTACTCGCGGCCGTCGAACCGCTCCACGGTGCGGCGCTCGAAGTCGGAATCCCACACGGGCTCCGGCGGTGGCGGGGGTGGCGTCGGTCGGGTGAACGCGATCCAGCGGCCGTCCGGGCTGAAGACCGGCGAGCCTCGCAGCCCCTCGAGCCGGAATGCCTCGCCGGCCGGCCGGTCCATGCGGAGGAACCACGTGCTCCCGGCGCCCGACCCGCCCGGGTCCGGCCGATTCGACGTGAAGACGAGGTAGCGGCCGTCGGGGCTCCAGCGGGGCGAGGAGGCGCTGAAGCTCGGGCTCGTCACCCGCGTGGCCTCCCCGGAACCGTCGGCGTCCACGAGCCGGATCTCGCTGTGGCGACGGTTGTCCTCCTCGAGGACCGACGTCACGACGTAGGCCACCCGCGACCCATCGGGCGAGAGGGCCGGGCTCCCCGCGTCCTTCAGCCGATAGTAGTCCGCGAGTTCGAGCGGCCGCCCCTCCTGCGCGACGAGTCCGGGCGCCGCGAGGAGCACGGCGAGGGGGATCGAGAGGATCGGTCGAGAGTTGCGAACGCGCATGGCGGCCTCCGAAACAGGCTTAGCGTCGTACCCGATAGGCGAGCAGGAGATTTCCGGGCATCTGGCTGAACAGGTCGTATCCCGAGTTGACGAGGATGTAGCCGCGCGCGACGACGGGTCCGGGTCCGTCGAGGGCGCCGCCCCGGCCGGGCACGCCGTTGACGGTCTCGAACTCGCGCGCCGTGTCGACATCCCACAGCAGCGAGCCGTCCTCCGTGGAAAAGGCGCGCAGGTGGCCGTCGAGGCTCCCGGCCAGCACCGCCCCGTCGATCGCGGTCGGGGCCGCGGAGAAGAAGGGCATGCAGCCGGCCCGGCCCTGGCACACGGACGGATCCGGGGGAGTGTGCCAGAGGACTTCGCCGCCGGCGAGCTCCAGGGCGTAGACGCCGGGCGTGGGCGGGTCCTCCGAGTTCATCTGCGTGGAGGCCCCGGACCGCGGGTCCGAGATGATGGCGAACGGGTTGTCGACGTTCGGCACGTAGGCCCGGCGTCCGTCGGATGTGAGGCCCCAGTGGACGCCGCCGAGAGAGCTTCCCCTCCCGACCCGGCGCGCCCACACGAGTTCGCCTTCGGCGTCGGGGTCCAGCGCCCACACCATGCCGGACTTCTGTCCGGCGATGAGGAGCTGGGATCCGTCCTCGGCGGTGACGATGATCGGGGCCATGCCGAAGTCGTGATCCGGGCCCGTCGGCGCGGGGCAGTTCTGGAAGCGGGGCGAAAGGCAGGACATGTTCCAGGCGTCGTCTTCCCGCCCCTGGAAGGTCCAGCGGGCCTCGCCCGTCTCCATGTCGAGCGCGGTGATCGCGTCGCTCCCGCCCGTCGTCGGCCGCGTGTAGTTCTCGCCGGTCCCGATGTAGAGGAGGCCGCGCGCGGCGTCGACCGTCGGGCTCGACCACACCGGCGCCCCGGAGGGCGCGAAGAGGCGGGTTCCGGCCTCGTTCTCTCCCACGTGCCGCGGTTCCTCGGCCACGGTCCGGAACTCCCACAGCGGTTCGCCCGTCGGCGACGAGAAGGCGGCGACGCCCCCGCTGGACGTGCAGCACTCGTAGGTCGGATCGCCGGCGCTGATGATCTCCATCGAAGAGAGGGGGACGAAGACGCGGCCCTCGTGGACGGTCACGCTCCCGGTGACGACGTGATCCGCGTGGGTTCCGGCAACGGCGCGCCAATGGAGGCCGCCGGTCGTCGCGTCGATCGCGTACACGTTCGTCCGGAAGTCCGCGAAGAAGGCGGACTGCCCGCCGTCGGGGCCGTCGCCGATCGCGATCGCGCCGCGCACGGCGGCGTCGCCCGCGAACACCCAGTGCACGCAACCGCTCTCCAGGTCGATGGAATACACCTCGCCGTACGCCGAGCCCACGATGATCCGGTCGTCGATGACGGCCGGTTTCGAGCGCACCTGGCTTACGTCCGGGAAGCCGAAGGCCCACGCGAGTTCCAGATTCGGCAGGTCGGCGGCGGTGAGCCCCGCGCGGGCCGGATCCGCGTAGCCCGTCTCGCCGTCGCCGCCGCCCCAGCCCGACCAGTGCACGACGCCCTCCTCGCCCGGCGCGCTCGCGCAGAAGGCGGAGGACGGGAGGCGGGTCTCGACCAGGGTCTCGCCGGTGAGCCACTCCGCCACGGCGCGGCGCTCGTCCGCCGTGAGATCCTCGCCGTGCCGGCGCATGCGGCCTCCCTCCAGCGAACTGAGGACCGCGCGGGGCGTCATCGCGCCGAGCGTGGTGAGGCCGGGGGCGCGCACCGTGCGCTGTCCGGAATGACATTCCGCGCAGGAGGCGGCGTACACCCGCATGCCGGGACTGTCATCCATGGGGGGCGGATCGAGCAGCCCCCGTGCCCGCGCCTGGGCGGCGGCCGGCCCGGATCCGGCGATCAGGGCACTGCCGGCGACTACGGCGGTGAAAGCGGCGGCAACGATGCGCATCAGGCGTTTCTCCGGAACGGGAAATCGCAGCCCGTGGAACATAGGCCCTCACGTTCCGTTGCGGGACGGCGCGACGCCAGCGGCGAGCCCGGTCCGCCGCTAGCGGCGGACGGGTAGCGCGGCCTCGATCACGCGGTGCACGATGAGATCGGCCACCGCGTCGGCCTGTCTCCCATCGTGATCGCCCGTGCCGCGCCAGTGGGTCTGGGCCACGACGACGAGCTGCCGATCCGGCACGACCCACACGAACTGGCCCCCGTAGCCCCACATCACGAACGCGGACACGTCGTCGCCGCCGCCCAGGCGGTCGCTCCAGGTCTGATAGCCGTACCCCGCGTCCCGCAGGACGTAGCCGATGTCGCCCAGCGAGACGAGCGGACCGATCTGCGCTTCCACCCACGCGCGAGATACGATCTGCCGGGACCCGGATCGGCCGCCCTGCAGAAGCAGCTGTCCGATCTTCGCGGCATCGCGCGCACGGAGCGCCAGCGCGGCACCGCCCACGATCACGCTGTCCTGCATGACCGGCCAGCGCTTGTGGTCGATGCCGAGCGGGCCCAGCAACTCCCGCTCCGCGAACTCCAGCGCGCTCCCATCGACCACGTTCTCGACGATGACCGTCAGCAGGTGCGATCCCCCCGTGTTGTATATGAATCGCCGACCCGGAGGGGCGACGATGGGCAGGTCGAGGACGTACCCGACGGGCCGGCCGGAACGGACCCACGGGCCGAAGTCCTCCTCGTCGGACCACTGCATGCCGCTCGTCATCGTGAGGAGGTCGCGCACGCGGATGCCGCCATGCTCGGACCGCCGCGACGGATGCGACAGCCGGTCCGTCATCAGATCCTCCGGGTCCAGGAGCCCGCGGCCCGAGGCGAGGCCGACGAGCAGCGCCGTGACCGTCTTCGTGACGGACCGCATGTCGAAGGCCGAGTCCCGGTGCATGCCGCCGAAGTATGCCTCCTCGACGAGCCGCCCGTTCCGCACCGCGACGAGAGCCCGGATGTTCGGCACGGCGCTCGCCGCATCCGCGAACGCGCCCCCCAGCAACTCCGGATCGAACCCCTGCGCTTCGGGCGTCGACGTGGCCCACGCCCGCGACAGGTCGACGGGCGCGGGAACCGGATCGGGTCCGTCGGCGGTATCCCCGGAATCGACGGGCGCGGCCGCACTGTCGCACGCCGCCAGCGCCGCCATGCAGAAGGCGGCAGTCAGGCGGGGCGCGCACTCCCTCCGGCGGCGCTCGCGCAAAGCCCGCCTACTCGCGGCGGTCCCGGCGGAAGGGCATCGAGAGCATCCCGCGCAGCGTCCCCCATTCCGAGCGGTCCACGTTCTCGAGCCCGAGACGGATCTCGCGCGGCTCGGACCGGAGCCGGAAGCTCCCGAAGGCCCGGTCCCAGAAGGAGAAGATGCTCGAGTAGTTCGAGTCGGTCTCCGGCCGGTAGTCGGAATGATGGACCCAGTGCATCCACGGCGTGACGATGAGCCAGCGCAGGCGCCGGTCCACCCGGCCGGGCAACCGCACGTTGCTGTGGTGGAAGAGGATGATGGGGAGAAGGATCGCCTCGTAGACGAGGAGTTCCGCCACCGTCACGCCGAGGATGGGAAGCACGGCGAGCCGCGCGATGGAGGACAGCACGATCTCCCCCGTGTGAAAACGGAGGCCCGACGTGGCGTCCAGTTCCGCGTCCGAATGGTGGACCTGGTGGAAGCGCCACAGGAACCGCACCTGGTGATTCAGCCGGTGCCACAGGTACTGCCACGCATCGAAGATCACGACGGCCGCCGCGAACCGCACCGCGGTCGGAGCCTCGAGCAGGTGAAGCAGCCCGAAGCCGCGTTCCCTCGCGGCCTCCGTCACGAACAGCGTGGCCGCGGCGAAGATGACGGCCGCCACCGCCGCGTTCCCCACGCCGAGGGCGACGTTCCGCGCTCCGTGTCCCGCCCTTGCGCTCCGCCCCTCGAACATCGGGAGGACACCCTCGACCAGCCACAGGATGGCGAGCGCGAGGGCGGCCCCCGCCGCCTTCAGAGTACCGGGATCGTCGAACACGGAAGCGAACATAGCCCGGCGAGCCGGATTCGGGCACGGGCCGGGGACCCGCTATCGGGCGGGCGCGACCCCCTCCGCGATACTCACTTCGGCCGCCCCGAAGAAGCCGAACGCAAACCGGTGCGGGCGGTCCAGATTCACGATGTTCCCGCGGATGGTGGCGGGCGGGATGGAGAAGGGGTTCGCCGACCCGAGCGCATTCTGCTCGAAGAGCGAGTAGTAGTAGTCGTAACCCAGCCTCGAGAGCGAGATCTGGCGGATCTCCGCGTGTTCGCCGGGCACGATGGCGATCTCATCGTTCGGCTGGAAGCCGATCACATCCTGCCCGTCGTACAGTTCGTCCCGGCTCACGAGATTGATCGCGTTTCCGGGGTCCGGCGGGATCTCGTTCACGCCCTCGACGAGTTGTTCCCACAGGTAGTAGTTCGGGACCCCGGCCGGATCCACGAAGTCGATCGCGGCCCGATAGCCTTCCTCGTCGATGAAGAGCGTCTCCTCTTCGTACACGAAGTACAGCGAATCGATCGGGGGGACCTCCCGCAGCCGAGCCGACGCCTCGTACACGTCGCCCCCGTACTCGAGGAAGAGCGTGTACGTCTCGCCGACGCTCGCGACGAGGTGTTCCGTCCCGTACAGGCCCGGCTCGATCTCCGGGAACGAGTAGGCCCGGCCGGCTCCATCCACGACCGTGACGATGGCGCCCGTTGCGGGCGGGGTCGGACGGCTGTCGAAGAAGCCCGCCGTCGTCGACAGCCGGATGCGCTGCCTTCCGCTCGGCGCATCGCCTGGCGCACCCTTGATGCGTTCGATCCGACCTTCCACGACGAGTCTCGGCTCCGGATCGGGGATGTCGACGTCCACGACCCGTTCGCAGCCCGCGGCCGCAAGACACCCGGCCAGCGCGAGCAGGCGGCCCGCCGTCACCGCGCGATTCCCGCCGCCGCCGCGCATCAGAAGTTCCACCGGTAGCTGATGCTGGGCACCAGGCCGAACACGGCCGTCTCCACCGCCTCGGTGACGGTGCGCGAGTCCCGGTTCTGGCGGAAGGCGATCGCCTGCGCGTTGAAGCGGTTGTACACGTTGAAGAGTCCGAACTGGAGTTCTCCCCGGCCCCACCTCCTGGTGGCCGACACGTCCAGACGATGATAGGCCGGAAGGCGCCTGGCGTTCCGCGGCCCGTACTCGCCGAGGATCAGGCCCGCGAACTCATACCGCGCGACGGGGTACGTCGTCGGCAGCCCCGTGGCGAAGACGAAGTTCGCCCCGAGGCTCCAGTCCTCGCCGATCCTGTACAGTCCCGTCAGGGCGAAATCGTGCGTCCGGTCGTAGGGAGAAGGATACCAGTCTCCCCCGTTGACCCCGGGATCCGCCGCCGTGAGCCCGGGCGTCCGCTGATCCGAGCGGGCGAGGGTATAGCTCGCCCATCCGGTGAGGCGGCCGCGGGTCTTTCTCAGGAGGAATTCCACCCCGTACCCGCGTCCCTCGCCCGGGAGAAGAAGCGTTTCGAGCCGCCGGCTGAAGTAGATGTCCGCTCCGTCCACGTAGTCGATCAGGTGGCGCGCCCGCTTGTGGTAGACCTCTCCGGAAAGCGCGTAGCGCCCCCCGGCGAGCGTGGTCACGTAGCCGAGCGCGAACTGGTCCGCGACATGCGGCTTCACGTACGGCCCCACGGGATCCCACAGGTCGAGCGGAGTGGGTGAGTTCGTGTTCGTCACCAACCGCAGGTACTGCCGCGTGCGGGAGTAGCTCGCCTTGAGCGACGCGGCGCCGCTGAGGCTGAAGCGCAATCCGAGCCGTGGTTCGAGGCCCCCGTAGGAGACGATCGTCTCCCCGTTTCCGTACCGCGTGCTGTCCACGACGGCGCCGGGCTCGTACCGGCCCAGCGCCGGACGATATACCACGGGCGCGTCGTTCTCGTAGCCGTAGACGGTGGCCGCACCCCGGCGGATGAAGCCGGCCGCCCGAAGCCCGTAGCGGAGCCCCAGGCGCCCGATCTCCGTTTCGTGCTCGATGTACGCCTCGGGAGCGATGCCCTTCCGGGACTCGAACTCCGTCGCGATCACCGCGGAGCCCTCGCCGGGGGCGATGTTCGCGGGCTGGATCTCGTAGCTGCGGAGCCCCAGTCCGAACTCCAGCCGATCCGACGGGCCCACGTCCCACGATTCGTCGACGGTTACGCTGAAGTTGCGGATCCCCGCGTCGAGCGAGGCGGATTGCGCGTTGAAGTTGTTCTGTATGTGATACTCGTAGTCGCTGTAGGTCACGGTCAGGTGGGAGAAGACCGGGCCGAACACGTGGTTCCAGCGCAGCGTGCCCGTTGCGTTTCCCCATGCCGCGGAGGCCTGGGTGCCGATCCGCAGCCGGTCGCGGCCGAAGTAGCCGGAGAGCATCACCTGGCCGGTGGCGCCGTAGCGCGCGTTCGCCTTGGCGTTGAGGTCGTAGAAGTAGGCGGCGCTCTCCTGGATCGAGGGGTCGCTCGACAGGCCCAGAAAAAGGTCCGCGTAGGTGCGGCGGCCCGCGACGAGCCAGGATCCCCTTCCGTCGAAGAGGGGTCCCTGGAGACTCAGGCGGCTGGAGAGGAGGCCGATCGTCGCCGCCCCCTCGAACTCGCGCGAGTTCCCCTCGCGCTGGTGGATCTCCAGCACGGAGGAGAGCCGGCCGCCGTAGCGGGCCGGGATCCCGCCCTTGTAGAGGGTGACGTCCCCCACCGCGTCCGAGTTGAAGGTCGAAAAGAGGCCGATGGCATGGGCCGGATTGAACACCTCGGAGTCGTCGAGACGAATCTGGTTCTCGTCGCCGGCGCCCCCGCGCACGTTGATCGCGGTCGTCGCGTCGTTCGCCGTGCTGATGCCCGGATAGAGGGTCAGCGTGCGGACCGGGTCCGCCTCCCCGAGGACAAGCGGGAGTTCGGAGAGGGATGGGACATCGAGCCGGACGACGCTCATGTCCAGGCTCGCCGGGTCGAGGTCCGGAGGTTCCCGGTCGGTGGTCACCGTGAGTTCCGACACGACGACCGGCCTGAGGGGGAGCGCAAAGTCGAGCGAGGTCGTCTCCCGGAGATCCACGGCTTCGGTCACGGTCTCGTAGCCGAGGCTGGAGACGCGGATCGAATACCGGCCGGGAGGCAGTTCGACCGAGTAGAACCCGAACCGGTTCGTCCCGATGATGAGGCCACGCTCTTCGATGTCGAGCCGGGCGGCCCGGATCACCTCGTCGTTCTCCGCCACCCGTACGTAGCCCGAGAGGCGGACCGGCTCCGGTTCCTGGGCGTAGGCCCCGCCGGCTCCCGCCGCCGCCACGGCCCCCTGGGCCAGGGCCAGGATCGTCAGCGCCGCTCTGCTCCGGAAACGAATGACGACCTCCCTCGCCCGCTCGTCCGCGGAGTTCAGCCGGGAAGCGTGAGGACCTGGCCCGGGTAAATCCGGCTACCGCTCAGGTTGTTCGCGGACCGGAGACGGGGCACGGTCGTGGCGTGGCGACGGGCGATCTCCCAGAGCGAATCGCCCGGCCTCACCTCATAGCGCCCTCCGCCGGCGACGTACTGCTGCTGCGCGCGTGTGATTCGCTCGACGTACGCGGCGTACTGCTGCGGGAAGATTGCCACGTGGTAGTGCGGGGGGCGCCGCTCCAGAGTCGCCTCGAGCACCCCCGAGCCCTCGAGCTGGAGCAGCACGCGCTCGAGCCACCCGCGGCACTTCGGGTCGGGGCGTCGCAGGTCGAGCGCCATGCCGGTGGGGTGTACGGAGCGGGGGGAGGCGTTTCGCGGCTGCTTGTTCTTCGGGCGCGTCAGGCTGGTGACGACGAGCCGCTCGCCGCAGGCGCTCCGGTACTGCCGGGCGAGCCGCGAGATGAACAGGTTGACCTCGGGCCGGGCGTAGGGGAACGAGAGATCGTGGAGTACGTAGTCCGCCGAGGCGGGCACTCGCACGAGATAGCCGGCGTTGACGAAGCGCTCGATCTGCGCGGGCGTGGCGATGTACGTGAAGTCGTGCGCGCGTGCGACGCGGTTCTGGCGGTCCAGCGAACTCGTGGACCCGCGGAGACTCTGTCCCGAGATCTCACCGGGCAGGGCCGCAGCGAGAAGAACGGACGACACCGCAACGAAGGGACGCCACTTCCGAAGGGACCGCGCGCCGTGGCGCGGCGACATCGTCCAGGTTTTCACCATGCCTCCACCCCGCTGATCCACCCCACCCGAACTGCACCCGAACCTGAAATATAAGCCAGCAGAGCTTCGACGTTCAACTTTTGCCGGTCGGGAAGCGTGCCGCGACGTCCTGGATCATGAAGAAACGCTCCCTCCGGGCGAGCGCTTCGCGGATGGCTTCGGAGTCGGCGCGGGCGAAGCGGATGGGCGTGCCGGGCCGGGCCTGCGCGAACGCGTCGAGCGCGACCGGGTCCACGGAGCCGAGCTTCGCGTAGCCGCCGATCGTGGGGCGGTCCCGCATGAAGACGAGCGGCAGGCCGTCGCCCGTGACCTGAACGGTCCCGTCCACGAGAGGCGTCGAATCGAGGACGCGCGGACCCGAACCCAGGGCGGGACCCGCCAGACGGCCCGCGGTTCTGTCGCTCGCCGGGTCGAGGGTCCATTCCGCGTCGAACACGCGCTCCCGGTCCGCCTTCGAGAACTCGGCCCACTCGTAGCCGACGATCAACGGCAGCGTCAGCGAGGCCGTCTCGGGCGGGACGAGTTCGCGGGGCACGCGCCGCACCGGACAGGCGCGCCCGGGGTCGCCCCAGCGGAGCGGTTCGCCCGCGCGCAGGGCCCGGCCGAGCAGCCCCGGCCATCCGTCGCGCACGACGGCCGACGCGGAGCCGAACGCCGTGCGGACATCGAGGCCGCCGGGGAACGCGACGAAGGCGCGCATGCCGGTCGCGCTGTAGCCGAGCCGGAGCACCTGGCCCGGCCGTGCCCGTACGGTGCGCCAGGTCCCCGTTTCGACGCCGTCGAGCGTGGCGGCGCAGTCGGCCCCCGCCAGCGCCACCGCCGTCTCGACGGCGAAGCGCAGGGCGAAGCCGCCCAGGGTGACCTCGAGCGCGGCCGCCGCCGGATCGTTGCCCAGCAGCCGGTTGGCCCAGAGGTAGGCGCGCTGGTCCATCGCGCCCCCGGGAGCCAGCCCGGCGCGGCGACCGGTCCGCCGGCCCAGATCCTGGATCGTGCACAACGGCCCGGGGCGGTCCACGACGCCGTGCGGGCTCATCCGCCCGCGGCCTCGTACTCGTCGCGGTCCATCGGGCGGAACCGGACCGAGCCGCCCGGTCGAAAGCGCGCGATCCGCTCGGCGGCGTCGGCGAAGAGCGCCGAGGGCACGCGGCCGATCAGACGCCAGCCGCCCGGCCCCGCCGCGGGATAGACGCCGGTGCGCCGGTCCGCGATCCCCACCGACCCCGCTTCGACCCGAGGCCGGGGCGTCGCGAGGCGCGGCATCGCGATCCGCGCGTCCACGTCGCCCATGTACGCGAACCCCGGCGCGAAGCCGGTCGCGAGGACGGCGTACGCCGCGCGGCTGTGGAGCCGCGCCACCTCCGCCACGTCCACGCCCGCGTTCGCCGCCACGTCCTCGAGGTCGGGGGCCAGTTCCGGGTCGTAGCACACCGGCAGCGAAACGGGGTCGCCCGCGTCGATCCGGGGCGTCTCCGCGAGGCATGCTTCGGCGGCCGCGGCCAGCCTGGACTCGACCTCCGTCGCGTCCCAACTGTGAGGCGACCCCTCGATTAGCAGCCGGCTAAAGGCCGGAATCGTCGCGCGGAGATCCGGCAACGCGTCGCGCGCGAGGCGTTCGAGTTCGAGAACGCGAGCGATGCCGTCCCGGTCGGGCGCCACCGGAAGCGTGACCAGGGCGCTCACGGGCCCCGGGAAGGTGATCACCGGCGATCTACGTCTTCCGCGGCACGAGTTCGCGGATGCGGCGGAGCACGGCCGTGGCGGAGGGGTTGTCGCCGTGAACGCACAGCGTCTCGGCCGCCACGGGCAGAGGACCCGCGGGCGTCTCCACGAATCCATCGACGAGATTCGCCACGTGGCCGGCCACGGCGTCCGGATCGGAGAGGACGGCGCCGTCGATCCCGCGCGCCTGAAGGTGCCCGTCCGCCGCGTAGGCCCGATCCGCGAAGGCCTCGAACGCCAGCGTCAACTCCGTGTGCTCCAGCATCGCCGCGTGCCGCTCGCGCTCCGGCGTCGCCTGCAGCACGAACGCGAGCGACGGATCCAGCGCCGCCACGCCCTCCGCCAGCCGCGTGAGAAGCCGGTCGTCCTTCATCATGGCGAGGTACAGCGCCCCGTGGGGCTTCACGTGCCGCAGCCGGACGCCCAGCGCAGACGCGATGCCCCGCAGCGCCCCGATCTGCGCCTGCACTTCGAGCACCAGCGAGTCGAGCGGCCAGTCCAGCCGCAGGCGCCCGAAGTTCCGCCGATCGGGGTAGCCCGGATGCGCCCCCGCCTGCACGCCGTGCTCAGTCGCCAGTTCGAGCGTCCGAGCCATCGTGTCGGGATCCCCGGCATGACCGCCGCAGGCGATATTCGCCTGGTCGATGAGCGGCATCACCGCTTCATCCGCCCCCTTCTCCCAGGGCCCGTAGCTCTCGCCCATGTCGCAGTTGATCAGCATGCGGGAAGATACCCGCGCGGGACGGGCGTTCGCACCTGCGTCTCGCCACGACGCCGCCCGGGACGCGGCATGGCTGGCGGCGCGCCGTCCGCCAAGCGAGAATCCCTTGTAGGCTGGTTTGCCGCTGCGTTTGTCAACGGGAGTCGGTGCAACATGATGCGAATTCTCACCCGGATACCGGCGATCGCGGTTCTGTCCGCGCTCGTCTTCGGGCTCGCGGCCGCGGATGCGCGCGCGCAGGACGAACATCTCGAGACTGCGAAACGCGTGCTGTCGAGCGTCCCCCTGTTCGACGGACACAACGACCTCCCCTGGGCGATCCGGAACGCGGAAGCGCCCCGCGACGTCCGCGCCTACGACATCTCGCGCCCCACGCCGGGCCACACCGATCTCGCCCGACTTCGGGCCGGCGGCGTCGGGGCCCAGTTCTGGTCCGTCTACGTCCCCTCCTCGGTCATGTGGGACGGCGGCGGCGCACGCATGCAGCTGGAGCAGATCGACATCGCGCTCCAGATCATCTCCGATCACCGGGAGGACCTGGGGCTCGCGCTCACCGCGGCGGACGTGATGGACCAGTTCCACCGCGGCAAGGTCGCCTCGATGCTCGGCATGGAGGGGGGCCACGCGATCGAGAACTCGCTCGGCGCCCTGCGGGCCTTCTACGCGCTCGGCGTCCGCTACATGACGCTCACGCACAGCGCCAACCTCCCCTGGGCCGACTCCTGCTGCGCGCTGCCCGAACTCGGAGGACTCTCCGCCTTCGGCAAGGAAGTCGTGCGCGAAATGAACTGGCTGGGCATGCTGGTCGACATCTCGCACGTGTCGCCGGGAAGCATGCACGACGCGCTCGACGTGACCGAGGCGCCGGTCATCTTCTCGCATTCCTCCGCCCGGGCGGTGACGGACCACCCGCGCAACGTGCCGGACGACGTGCTGCGCCGGCTGCCGGAGAACGGCGGCGTGGTCATGGTCACGTTCGTCGAGTCCTTCGTGAACCAGGAGGTCGCCAACTACGTCGGCCCGCAGGAAGGACGTCCGCGCGCCACGATGGCCGATGTCGTGGCGCATATCGAGCACATCCGCGAGGTGGCGGGCATCGACCACGTCGCGATCGGGGGCGACTACGACGGCATCGACCGGGGGCCGGTCGGGCTGGAGGACGTATCGACGTACCCCGCCCTGTTCGCCGAACTCTCCCGTCGCGGATGGACCGAATCCGAACTCCGGGCCCTCGCGGCCGACAACCTGCTTCGCGTCATGCGGGCCGCCGAAGCGACCGCGCGCCGGCTCCAGGCCGAACGCGATCCCTCCATGGCCACGATCGAAGAACTGGACGGGCTGGTGCCGTGAGACCCGCCGTCCCCAACCGAGAGGAAAGATCCATGAGAACCGCACTGCGCAGACGAACTTCGACCGGACGGGCCCTTCCGCTTGGAGTGATCGCGGTCCTCTTCTCCGCGGCCTCCGTCGCCGCCCAGGACGTCGCGGGCATCGTGCTCGTGGAGCCGTTCAAGGTGGGGACGTTCGCGATCAGGGACGTTCCGCGCGTCGGGCTCGTGCTGCGTGACGCCTTCGTGGTCGACATCGAACTGGCGAACGAAGTCCTCGAGCGGAACCGCGCGTATCCGAGGGTGCCGGCGCCCACGGACATGCTCGACCTCATCGGCCGCTACGAGTACGGCCTCCAGCGGCGCCTGTACGAGATCGTCAACGAGACGATCGCCTATCAGCGGCTCTCCGGCCCCACTCGCGCGGACTACGTCTACGATGTCGGTGAGGTCCGGATCCTTCCGCCGATCATGTATCCGGGCAAGATCCTGAACGCGGCGAGCAACTTCTACAGCCGCGTCGCCGCGGACGCGCCCGAAGGCGAGCAGGAGGAGGCGGTCCGCCAGCGCCGTGAGAACCGGGGCGTGCCCTACCTTTATCTCAAGCCGTCGCGCGGCGCCGTGGTCGGGACCAGCGAGCGGATCGTGATTCCCCACGGCCGGAGCCAGACCGACTGGGAGGTCGAACTGGGCGTCGTCATGGGGCGGGCGGCGAAGTACGTGGCCTCCGAGGATGCCCAGGCGACCGTATTCGGGTACACGGTGACGATCGACGTGTCCGACCGCGGCGGGCGTCCCCCGGGCGGCAACCCCACGCCTTCCGACTGGCTGGTCGAGAAGGGGCACGACACGTTCGCGCCCATGGGCCCGTGGATCGTCCCGAAGGAGTTCTACGGCGACCCGATGGAGATGCTGCGGCAGACGCTGGACGTCGGCGGCGAGCGCATGCAGGAGGCGACCGCGGGCGACATGATCCACTCGCTGTGGGAGTTGATCGAATACGCGTCCTCGATCGTGACGCTGTTCCCGGGCGACGTGATCAACCTCGGCACCTCCGGCGGAGTCGGCGCGGGCGAGGCGCGATTCCTGCAGCCGGGCGATGTCGTCACGGCGACGATCGACGGGATCGGCACGATCGAACTCCCCGTGGTGGAGGGGCCGGAGCCTCTCGGCAACATGGGCGTCCGGCTGCCGCCCGTGAGCACCTACCGGCGGGATCCCGGCTCATGAGGGCGCTGCTGGCGGCCGCGGCCCTGGCGTTCTCCGTTCCGCTGTCCGCCCAGGCAGGACCGGAGATCGAGATTGCGGAGCCCTTCAAGGTGGGGACGTTCGAGATCGACGGCGCTCCGCGCGTGGCCCTCGTGCTGCGCGACGCGCTGATCGTCGACATCCAGGAGGCGAACCGGGAGCTCGAGCGAAACCCCGCCTATCCGCCCGTCCCGCCGCCGGCCGACATGATCGACCTCATCGGCCGCTACGAGTACGGGGTCCGGCTCCGGCTGTACGAGATCGTCAACGACCTCGTGGCCCGGGGCGGGCTGTCCGGGAGCGGCAGAGCCGACTTCGTCCACGATCTCGGGGACGTGCGGGTCCTCCCGCCCATCATGTACCCGGGGAAGATCCTGAACGCGGCGGTCAACTTCTACAGCCACGTCAACGAGGCGGGCACCGAGGAGGAGCGGCGCGAAGCCCGCCGCCAGCGGCGTGAGAACCGGGGCGTGCCCTATCTCTTCCTGAAGCCGACGCGCGGCGCGGTGATCGGAGCCGACGACCGGATCGTGATCCCCTTCGGCCGGGACCGCACGGACTGGGAGGTGGAACTCGGCGCTGTGATCGGGCGCAGCGCCAAGTACGTGGATGCCCGGGGTGCCGAGGACCATGTGTTCGGGTACACGGTGACGATCGACGTGTCCGACCGCGGCGGGCGGCCGCCCGGGGGCAACCCCATGACGTCGGACTGGTTCGTCGGGAAGGGTCACGACACGTTCGCGCCCATGGGTCCGTGGATCGTGCCCAAGGAGTTCTACGGCGACCCGATGGAGATACTGCGCCAGACGCTGGACGTGGGTGAGGAGCGCATGCAGGAGGCGACCGCGGGGGACATGATCCACACCCTGTGGGAGCTGATCGAGTACGGGTCCTCGATCGCGACGCTGTTCCCCGGAGACGTGATCAACAACGGCACCTCGGGCGGCGTCGGCATGGGCACCGCGGTGCGCGGCGAGACGCGATTCCTGCAGCCCGGCGAGGTCGTCAGCGCCTCGATCGACGGCATCGGCACCCTGACGCTGGAGGTGGTGGCCGAGACGGAACCGCCCGGCGGAACCGGCGCCCGGCTCCCGGCCGTCCGCAGCTATCGGGGCAACCGCTAGCGTCACGGGAGCTCCTGCTCGGAGCGGCGGATGACGCCCAGGCCCGCGTTGGGGTTGTGGATGTGCACGGCCCTCGTCGTCGGGAGCATGGTGGGCTCGGGCGTCTTTCTGCTGCCCGCCTCGCTCTCGCCGTACGGCGGGATCAGCATCCTCGGCTGGCTGGTGAGCGCGGGCGGGGCCATGTGCCTGGCGCTCGTGATGGCCAGGCTGGGCGCGTTGATTCCGAAGGTCGGCGGCCCGTACGCCTTCGCGCGCGAGGGTTTCGGCGATTTCATAGGATTCTGGGTCGCGTGGTCCTACTGGATCTCGCTGCTCACGGCCAATGCCGCCCTCGCCGTGGCGACCGTGAGCTATGCCACCGTCTTCTGGCCCATGCTGGGCGCTTCTCCCGTCGCCGGAGGCGTCGCCTCCCTCGTCGCGCTCTGGAGTCTGACGTTCGTGAACGCCTGGGGCGTGCGCACGGCGGGGCACGTGCAGCTTGTCACAACCGTGCTCAAGCTCCTGCCGCTGGCGGCGATCGGGACCATCGGCTTCCTCTACTTCCAGCCCGAGCACTTCCGGCCGTTCAACCCCGCCGGGGGCAACCCCATCGCCGCCGTTACGGCGACGGTGACGCTCACGCTGTGGGCCTTCATGGGACTGGAGGCCGCGACCGTCCCCGCCGCCGACGTTCGGGATCCCGCGCGCACGATCCCGCGGGCCACGATCCTCGGCACCGTGATCGCGGCGTTGATCTTCATCATCAGCACGTCCGCCGTGATGGGGATCATCGCGCCGGCGGACCTCGCGGTCTCCACCGCGCCCTTCGCGGACGCGGCCGGATCGATCTGGGGGAACGCCGGCCGGCTCGTGATCGGAGCGGGCGCCACGATCGCCTGTTTCGGCGCGCTCAACGGCTGGATCCTGCTCTCCGGCCAGCTTCCGCGGGCCGCCGCGCAGGATGGCCTCCTTCCCGCCGCCTTCGCGCGGCTCAGTCCGCGCGGCACGCCGTCCTTCGGGCTCATCTTCGCGGCGGGCGTCGCGACGATCCTCATCTCGATGAACTACACGCGCGGCCTCGTCCAGGCCTTCACGTTCCTCATCCTCCTCTCCACGCTCGCGACGCTGCTCGCCTACGTGTTCGCGAGCGCGACCGCCCTGCTCTTCGCCGTTCGCGAGCGCTTCGCCGTGAGGGACGACGCGCGGGAGCCGCGGACCCACGGCACCGCGGCTCCCGTGGGGCGGCTGATCGTGGCCGTCCTGGCCTTCGGGTTTTCCTTCTGGGCCATCGCCGGGGCGGGCCCGGAAATCGTGTTCTGGGGCTTCCTCCTCCTCGTGGCGGGCGTCCCCGTGTTTGTCGTGATGCGGGCCCGGGGCGGCTGACGCCCGCTCAGTCGCCGGCGGCCGCGCGCTCGAGAATCCGGAGGAACTCGTCCAGGGCGGTGCGGCCCTTGTCCCGCGCGTAGTAGCGGCGCACCTCGCGATACCGGTCCGCCGTGTCGAGCTTCATCCCCTCCGTCATCACCCACTCCTGGATGGGCGCCGGCCGGGGACCCCACCACCCACGCTCGCGGAGCGCCTCGTCGTAGACGATGAGGACCGGAATGGACCGGCTCGTCCCGTTCGTCAGATGGGCGTCCATCAGGTCCGGGTTCTCGTCCCGCAGGAGGACGCGCAGTTCGATGTTCCCGGCGGACTCCGCCAGGCGATCGAACACGGGGAGGGTGTTGATCGCGTCCCCGCACCAGTCCTCGGTGAGCGCGATGACGTTCCACCGGCCGGGGATGGCGCGGGCGCGTTGCCGGGTCTCCTCGTCCACCGCCGCGCGGCGGGCCAGCGCGTGCCAGAGCTCGCGGTTCTTCTCGACCGTCTCCAGGTACTCGGAGAACGTCGGGGCGCTGTGGAATCGGTTTCGGTTCAAGCTCGGGAACCCTCGTGCTGCGGTCGGTGCGGGGGCGGCGGCGCCGACGATGCCTGTGGCGCCGCGGCCAGCGAAGGTACGGGCGCCCACGTAGCTTCAGCCAGATGAACGGGCGGGTGCAAACCGAAGCGAGGTTCGGCGTCTCGAGCATGGTGGCGCCTCTGCGGCGCGTGGCGATGCGCCGGCCCGGCCGGGCGACGCTGGAGGCCGATCCGGCGCGCTGGCACTACGCGGGGCCCATCGAGCCCGACCGGCTGCTCCGCCAGTACGATGCGATCGCGGCGTGCGTCGCGGCCTCCGGGGCGGAGATCGAGTGGATCGAGGGCACGGAGGACGACGGGCTCGCCGACGCGATGTTCCCCTTCGATCCCTCCTTCATGACGCCCGGCGGCGCCATCCTGCTGCGGCCGGGGAAGGCGTTGCGGCAGCCCGAGGTGGCGAGCCACGAGGCGCTCTATCGGCGTCTCGGCCTGCCCGTGATCGGCGCCATCGAGGCCCCGGGGGTCGCGGAAGGCGGGGATCTGATGTGGGTCGACGAACGCACGCTCGCGGCGGGGCGCGGCTTCCGCACCAACCAGGCGGGCGTCGACCAGCTCCAGGCCATGCTCGCGCCACTCGGGATCGAAGTCCGGGCGTTCGATCTCCCGATGTGGCACGGAAGCGCCGCCTGCCTGCACCTGCTCTCGCTCGTGAGTCCGCTGGATCGGGACCTTGCGCTGGTTTATCCCCGGCTCTTCCCGGTCGCGCTCCACGAGTTGATGCGCGAGCGCGGCATCCAATGCCTCGAGGCGGGGGATGAGGAATTCGCGGCCTCCGGGGGGATGAATCTCAACGTCCTCGCGACGGCCCCGCGGCGCGGCATCGCGCTCGACGGATTTCCGGAGACCCTCCGGCTGATGAGGGACGCGGGCTGCGACGTCACGTGCTTCGACGGCGACGCGCTCTGCATCCCGTGCGAGGGCGGCCCGACGTGCCTCACGCTCCCCATCCTCCGCGACGACCGCCCCTTCACACCGGGAACGAACCCATGAATCGGACCTTGAAGCGCATCGTCATCGGCATGCTCGTCGTCATCGCGGGCCTGTTCGCGGTCGTCTACGGCGTCGGGAGTTCCCTGCCCCAGGACCATGTCGCGGCCGTGAGGGCCGGGTTCTCCGCTTCGCCGGAGGAGATCTTCGCGACCATCGCGGACTACCGGGCCTACCCCGAGTGGCGTCCCTCCATCGAACGCGTGGAGGAACTCCCGGCCCGCGACGGCAACCCCGCCTGGGTGATGCTCGACGCCACCGGCCCGCTTCCCATGGAGTTGACGGAGAGCGAGCCCCCGACCCGGCTCGTGACGACGATCCTCTCGGAGGGCATGCCCTTCGGCGGCCGCTGGATCTACGAGATCGAACCCGCGGCGGGCGGAGCGACCGTGACGGTCACCGAGGAGGGCGAGGTGTACAGCGCCGTCTTCCGCTTCGTGAGCCGCTACATCATGGGCCACCACGCCTCGGCGTCGCTCTTCCTTACCGACCTCGGCGGCCGCTTCGGCGAGGACGTCACCGTGGACGTGGTCCGTTAGCCGACTCCGTCACCGGAATCGGTCGCCCGATTCCGTCAGCCGGCGAAGAACTCCCGGATGCCGCTGAGGCACATCTGGCAGCCGATGGCGAGCAGGATCAGGCCCGAGAAGCGCTCGAAGATCCGGATCGCGCGGCGGCTCAGCGCGTGCGAGAGGAAGCTGGCCGCCAGGAGCACCGCGAGCACGCCCACCGACGCGACGAACACCGCGGTGAGCGTGGCGACGGGGATCCCGATCAACGCGCCGGCCTCATCGAGCGCCAGCGTGATCGCGGCGGTGATCGACGCCGGCCCCGCGATCAGGGGCATGACGAGCGGAACCCAGAGGTGGTCTTCGGTCTCGCCCGGATCCCGGCGTACGCCCGTGATCCCGAACCCGGCGCCGCGGAGCATCTCCAGCGCGGCGAGGATGACGACGAGGCCGCCCGCCGTCCGGAACGCGGCGAAGCTCACGTCGAAGAGGTCCAGGATGCGCGCGCCGGCCACGGTGGCGACGGTCAGCACAATGAGCACGCCGACGGCGACCTTCACCGCCGCGCGCCGCAGTTCCGCGCGCGAGAACCCGTCCGTCGCCGCGAAGAAGAAGGGCAGCTCGGCGAGCGGGTTCGTAAGCGCGATGAGGGCGATGGAGCCGTAGAGAATCTGGTCGATCACGGGGACACGATATTCCCGCCCGCCCGCCGGCGCGACCTTCGCACCCGTGGCCGGAAACGCGCGAATCCCGCATGTTGGCAGGGTTCCAGAAACCTGTCGTCCGGACTCCGGGGGAAGCCATGAAGCGCCTCACGTTCGCGGCCATCGCGCTCGCCCTGCTCGCACCGGCAGCCACCGCTGCCCAGCAGGAGCGGTCCTACGATTACTTCGCTCCGCAGCGGGAGATGATCCAGCGCGGCGTCCAGGCCATCCTCCAGTGCAACGGCCTGTTCACGGGAGACCGGACGCTGGAGCAGGTCTTCGAGCAGGAACTCGCCTACCTGCGCGACCCTGTCGGGACGGCCGAGGGCGGCGACTACGTCGTCGACTGGGAGAGGAAGGCGGTCGCGATCGGCGAACCCGGCGCGATCCCGACCATGAGGGCCGCATTCCGCGAAGGGATCGGGTGCGTGATCCTGTCGCCGGAGCAGACCTTCGACGACATCGACGACCTCCCGATCCTGACCACGACCCGGCCGGACGGCAATTCGGCGGGGGCGGCCTGGCCGGACGGCGACCTCGTCATGAGCCGCCCGCTTCCGCGCGGTGTCGATCCGGTGGCCCTCGAGGCCGCGTCAGACTGGACCTTCGATCGCGAATCCCCGGAGCAGGTGACGCTCAGTCTCATCGTCCTCCACGACGGGGAGATCATCCACGAGCGCTACGCTCCCGGCGTGGACATGTTCACGAAGACCCGCACCTGGTCGACCGCGAAGAGCATCGCCTCGACCCTGATCGGCATGCTCGTCGACGAGGGGAAGCTGGCGCTCGACGAGCCCCTCCCCTTCGACTGGCTGCCCGAGAACGCGGGCTCTCCGGAGAACGACCCCCGGCGGGAGATCACGCTCCGTCACGTCCTCAACATGTCCAGCGGACTCTATCCCGTGGACAGCTGGGGCATGGAGTACGCGACCGGGTCGGGCTTCTCCTACTGGGCCGGAGAGAGTTCGGTGCACGGCGCTCGCAACCGCTCGCTCATGCAGGAACCCGGGACGTTCTGGGACTACGAGAACTACGACACGCTGCTCGGCGTGTACGCGATGAAGCAGGTGATCGGCGACCCGCAGGCCTACCTCGAGTTCCCGCGGGAACGCCTCCTCGACAGGATCGGGATGCGGAACACGCTCCTCAGCACCGACCGCTTCGGCGACTTCATCATGAGCAGCCAGGTCTACACGACGGCCCGGGACCTGGCCCGCTTCGGGCTCCTCTACGCGCAGAACGGGATGTGGAAGGACGAGCGCCTGATCTCCGAGGAGTGGATCGACTTCGTGCGGACGCCGGCCCCCGCCACCTCCGAGACCGGCAACTTCTACGGCGGCCAGTTCTGGCTCGTGCCGGACGACCGCACGGACGTGCCGAAGGACGCCTACTCCACCGCCGGCAACCGCGGCCAGTTCGTCGTCATCGTCCCGTCGCACGACGTCGTCATCGTCCGGCGAGGGCTCGATTACGGCCGGCAGGGCTTCGACCGGTGGGACATGACGCGGGAGGTCCTCAAGGCGTTCGAACCCGTCGCCACGAACCCCTGACGCCACACGGCGCCGGGGTCGGGTCCAGCGAGGGTCAGACCCAGCGGCCGCCGTGGAGTTGGAGGACGAAGGGGTTGGTATCGCGCTCCAGCGCCACGGTGGTCTCCGGGCCGTGGCCGGGGTAGAGGCGGGTCTCGGGCGGTAGCGTCAGCACCTGCGACCGGATGGACTCCATGAGCACGCCGTAGTTCCCGTTCGGGAGGTCCGTCCGTCCGATCGACCCGCGGAAGATCACGTCGCCCACGAGCGCGACGGGGTGCGACGTGGAGACGAAGATCACGTGCCCGGGCGCGTGGCCGGGCGCGAACAGGACCTCGAATTCCGAGCCTCCGAAGACGATGTTCGTGCCGGGGACCAGGTCGATGTCGGGCGGCGGCGGCTCCACGCAGGGCACGCCGAACGCGAGGGCCTGGTTCGCGATGTTGTCGTAGAGCGGCCGGTCCAGCGGGTGGAGGTAGATGGGGGCCCCGGTCTCCGCCTTCGCCTCCTTCAGGCCATCGATGTGATCCAGGTGGGCGTGTGTGACGAGGAGTGCCGCGATGTCCAGGTCGCGGGCGCGCGCCTCGGCCAGCGCCTCGGGTGTCGCGGCTCCGGGATCGACCAGAAGCCCGGTGCGGCCGTCCTCGCACACCACAAGCAGCGTGTTCTGCACGAAAGGTCCGCCTGTGAACGTCAGAATCTCGATGTTCTCCCCCTCGATCCAGCAGCCGGTGGCAAGAGCCCCGCTGCGTTCGAGCGGTGCTCCGGCGGGTGAGGCGGAGTCTATCCGCGGCGCTGCGGGGCGGCAACGGAATTTCGGCGGATCTTCACGGATTTGCGCGCCGCGAGGCGCCCCGCGATGATGGCGCGATGAACCTCACCCCCCGCCGCGCGGACCTCGCGCGCATGCTGGATCTGGCCCTCCCGATCGTGACGGTTCAGGTCGGCATCATGATGCTGGGCGTCGTGGACACGCTCATGGTCGGCCGCCTGTCGGCGACCGATCTCGCCGCCGTCGGCCTGGGCAACATCTACTTCTTCCAGATCGCCGTGTTCGGGATGGGCGTGCTCATGTCCCTCGATCCCATCGTCGCGCAGGGCGTGGGGGCGGGGGACCATGAAGCCGCCGCCCGGGGGATTCAGCGGGCGTTCGTCCTCACCCTGTTTCTGACGGCGATCACGTCCCTGCTCTTCCTGCCCGCGGCGCGCGTGTTCGCCCTGCTGCGGCAGCCCGCGGATGTCGTGCCCGTGGCCGGCGGATACGCGCTGGGGTCGATCCTCGGGATGCTCCCCTTCTACGCGTTCGTCGTGCTCCGGCAGAGTCTGCAGGCGATGCATCGCGTGGCGCCGATCGTGTGGACGATCGCGGGGGCGAACGTCCTGAACGCCTTCCTCAACTGGGTGCTGATCTACGGCAATCTCGGGGTTCCGCGGTTGGGGGCCGTGGGCTCGGCGTGGGGGTCGAGCCTGGCGCGCTGGTGCATGGCGGTCGCGCTTCTCTGGCTGTCCTGGTCCTCCATGCGTCCCTATCTGGGCCGGTTCCGGCGCGAGGCGCTCGATCGGGGCGCGCTCGTGCGCATGGTGCGGCTCGGCACCCCGATCGGCTTCCAGCAGCAACTCGAGTTCGGCGCGTTCGCCGTGATCGGCGTCATGATGGGCTGGCTGGGCACCGAGGCGATGGCGGGGCACCAGATCGCGCTCAACCTCGCCGCGCTCACCTTCATGGTGCCGTTCGGGATCGCGGCCGCTTCCGCCGTACGCGTGGGACGCGCGGTCGGACAGGAGGACATGGACGGGGCGCGGCGGGCCGCCGCCGCGGGGATCCAGCTCAGCGGCGTCTTCATGCTCGCGACCGCGGGCGCCTTTCTCGCCTTCCCGCGCTTCTGGGCCGGCCTCTACTCGCACGATCTCGCGGTCATCGCGATCGCGGCCTCCCTGATCCCGATCGCCGGCGTCTTTCAGGTCGCCGATGGCCTCCAGACCGTCGCGGCCGGCGTCTTTCGCGGCGCCGGAAACACCTTCACGCCCTTCCTGGTCAACGCCCTCGGCTTCTGGCTGCTCGGCGTCCCGGTCAGCTACTTCCTCGCCTTCCGTGCCGACTGGGGCCCGCGCGGCCTGTGGTGGGGCCTGGCCGCCGGACTCGCCGTCGTGGCCGTCCTCCTCTTCGCCCGCCTGCGTCGAGTCCTCGGCCGCGAGGTGCGCCGGGTGGCCATCGACTCTACAACGTGACCGTAGCGCCGTGTGTCCGATCTAATGGATGACGGACGACAAGCGACGGATTTCATGAGTACACGACGACGGTTGCGGCAACGGTTCCAATTCTCCCTTCGGGCGGCCCTCCCGGTGGCCGTTGCGGGCTTCGCGCCGGCGGCGCTCGGCGCGCAGGCGGGGAATGTTCACTACCTGCGTTCGGTGCAGTTCGACTTCGAGGTGCCGGAGCGCATGGCGGCGTTCCGCGACCGCCTTGCGGCGCAGAACACGGCCTCCATGGTGCTCCGCTTCGACGGCGCCCGATCCATCATGATGCCGGACCCCGATGAGGAAGCGGCGGCCCCCCGCGGCGGCGCTCGCGACTCCGACCGCATGGATCGCCGCGCCCTCGGGCTGGCGATGCGGCTCAGAATGGGCTCGGCCTCCCGCAGCGACCAGGAGGATGTGGTTCAGGCCTATGTGGACTTCGGGAGCGGCGCGATGACGGAGACCCGCGAGTTCATGGGGCGCACGTTCCTGATCGCCGGAGACCGGCCTGCGTATGCATGGAAGCTCGGAACCGAACAGCGCGAGTTCCTCGGCTACATGGTGCAGCAGGCGACGGCCGTCCACGACGGATCGGAGATCGAAGCCTGGTTCACGCCCCAGATCCCGGTGCAGGCGGGCCCCGGCCAGTACGGCGGGCTCCCCGGCCTCATCCTCGTGCTCACGGTCGACGGTGGAGACCTCCTCTACTCGGCGACCGAGGTGAACCTCGATGGCCTCGGCGATGTCGCGATCGCCCCGCCGACGGACGGGGAGATGGTCACGCGCGAGGAGTACGAAGCCCTCGTGGCGGAGAAGCTCGAGGAGATCCGGGCCACGCGCGGGGCCGGCAACCGGCGCCGTCCCTTCGACGGAGGGCTCCGATGAGGCGGCCGGCACGGATCCTGGCGCTGCTCGCGATCGGGGTGGCGTTCGCGGCGGTCTCGCCCCGCGCCGCGGAGGCCCAGGCCGAGTACACCGTGAGCGGCGTGATCGCCGACACGGACGGCGCGGGGCTGAACGGCGCCATGGTCGTGGCGCTGGCGAAACCCGACTCGGTCCTCACCCGGTTCACGACCTCCAACGGAGACGGCGTCTTCGCCCTCGGAGATCTCGGACCCGGGGAATACATCCTGCAGGTCACCCTGCTCGGATACGGCACGGTGCGGCAGGACCTCTCCCTCGCGGGCGAGGACGTGAACGTCGGCACGATCAACCTCGAGGTGATGGCGGTGGAGGTGGACCCGCTCGTCGTCACCCTCGACCACGTCCCCTTCCTGAACCGGCGGGACACCCTCGGGTACAACGCGCTCGCCTTCCGGACCCGGCCCAACGCCACGGTGGAGGACCTCCTCCGGCAGCTTCCGGGGATCGAGGTCGAGACCGACGGATCGATCACGGCGCAGGGCGAAGAGGTCGAGAACGTCCTCGTCGACGGGCGGGAGTTCTTCGGGGGCGACCCCACGATGGCGACCCAGAACCTGCCCGCCGAGGCCGTGGAGAAGGTGGAGGTCTACGACAAAGAGTCGGACATGGCCGAGTTCACGGGCATCGCCGATGGCGAGGAAGAGCGGACGATCAACCTGGAACTCAAGGAAGAGGCGCGCTCGGGCTACTTCGGCCGCACGTCGGGCGGACTCGGGGCGGACGTGGACAACGCGTCCGCGGCGCCCGGATTCGGCGAGTCGGTGGCCGCGCGGCGGCTGGCCGGCGGCGAATCCGGGACGGTGGCCGGCGGGATTCCGTACGCGGGCGCCGTGTCGATCAACCGCTTTTCGCCCACCACGCAGCTTGCCCTCCTCGGGAGCGCGAACAACGTGAACCAGGCCGGGTTCGGGTGGGGCGACGCCATGTCGTTCGGCGGACGGGATTTCGGCCGAGGCGGCGGGGGCGACGACGGGCTCACCGAGACCCGCATGCTGGCGTTCAACGTCAACCACGACTTCGGCGGGAACGACGACCACTGGATCCGGACGAGCTACCGCATCAGCACGCTCGACAACTTCCAGAACGAGACGCGACAGCAGGAGCAACTCCTCGGCACGAGCGCGTCATCCCTCGTCGACCGAGCCACGCGCACGGACACCGAGAACTCGTCGCACCGCGTCAACCTGAACTCCCAGTTCACGCTCGCCGAGGGCCACGAACTGCGGCTGCGCGGAAATCTGAACGCCCGCGCCTCGCTCCTCGACCGCGTCGACTTCCAGGACACGCGCTCCGGCACCGGGCAGTTTCTCACGGCCGCGGCGACGAACTACGACGTGGACAGCGATGATGTGGGCGGCGATGCCCGGCTCACGTGGCGCAAGCGGCTCGACGACAGCGGGCGGAGCCTCTTCGCGGAGGCCCGGGTGAACCTCAGCGATTCGGACCGTCTGACGAACCTCGCGTCGTCGATCGAGGGCAACGTGGAGAACCCGCGGGCACGGGCCGGCGACGTACTGCAGGAGCAGACGAATGTCGGTCAGACGCTGACGCACTCCGTCCGCCTCTCGATGACCCAGCCCATGCCCTGGGAATCCATGCTCGAGGTCTACGGCGAGCGGAGCGCGACCGCCGAGGACGAGAACCAGTCGGTGTTCGACATCGGGCCTGACGGCCGCACGCTGAACCCTCTGCTCACCTCCGGGTTCGAGCGGACGTACAGCTATCTGCGCGGAGGTTTTCGCTTCAACCGCACGAGCGAGGCCGGACGGTTCGTGCTCGGACTGCGCCTGCAGGGCTCGAATCTGGAGGGGACGATCCTCGACCGGAGCGAGGAGATCGCCAACGGGTACACGCACGTCCTGCCCAACGCCGAATACCGGATGCAGGTCGACGACATGCGCACGCTCCAGTTCCGGTACTCGACGTCGACGCGCGAACCGCGCATGACGGATCTCCAGCCCTTCGTCGACAACCGCGACCCGCTGCGGATCCGGGTGGGGAACCCGGACCTGCAGCCCGAATACACGCACCGCCTGCGGACGGAGTACCGTTTCTTCGACACGTTCAGCTTCGTCAACCTGTTCACGTGGGCGAACGTCAGCGTCACGACGAACGACATCGCCCAGTCCCGCACGGTGACGCAGCGGGGACTGCAGACGATCTCGCCCGTGAACCTCGGGAACGCGTGGTCGGCGAACGGCGGCGGAAGCTTCGGGCGGCCGCTGCGCTGGCTGGGCGGGCAGGTGGACCTCAACTATGACCTGGACTACTTCAGCTCGAACGAGTTCGTGAACCAGGTCGAGAACCGGAGCCGGTCGCTGTCGCACACGTTCGGGATCGAACTCGAGAACCGCGCCAAGGAGGACTACGACGTCCGCGGCGGCGCCAAGGTGACGCTCAGCGACGTCAGCTATTCCCTGAACGAGGAGTTGAACGAGGACTACGTCAACTCGACGCTGTACGGGAGCGCCGACTTCTACCTCGGTGCGTGGACGCTGGGTACGGAGTTCCAGTGGCGGCTCTACGACCAGGATCTGTTCGGCCCGGGGCGGAACGTCGCGCTGTGGGAGGCTTCGTTGCAGCGCCGCATCCTCAACGACCAGGCCGAGATCCGGCTGGTGGCGTTCGACCTTCTGGGCCAGAATCAGGGGGTGACGTACACGAACTCGCCCGGCTTCATCCAGGAGCGCCGGGTCGAGTCGCTCACGCAGTACGTGATGTTGAACTTCACCTGGTATCTCGGGAACCGTTCGATGGCCGGCGGGGGTGGCAGGGATCGCGGCGGAGACCGCTTCCGCAGGTAGCCCGAAGAGAGCTTCCGGCATAGCGCGGGGGTCGTCATGACCGAACCGACAGGCGGGCGCGTCGTCTCGCTGGACGCGTTCCGGGGCCTGACGATCGCGGCGATGATCCTCGTCAACAACCCCGGCAGTTGGGCCTACGTCTACGCGCCACTGGCCCACGCGGAATGGCACGGGTGGACCCCGACCGACCTCATCTTCCCCTACTTCCTCTTCATCGTCGGCGTCGCCATCCCCTTCTCCTTCTCGCGCCGCCTCGCGGAGGGCGCCGGACGGGGCCGGCCGTTCCGGCACGTGGTGCGGCGCTCGCTCATCCTCATCGGGCTCGGGCTCGCGATGCGGGCGATTCCCGACTTCGACCTGTTCGACATGCGCCTCTACGGTGTGCTGCAGCGGATCGGCCTCGTCTACTGCGCGGCGGCGGCGCTCTACCTGTGGGGCTCCGCGCGCGTGCGGTGGATCGCGGTGGGGGTGCTCCTCTTCGGGTACTGGGCCCTCGTCGCGGGAGACCTGACGCCGGACGGGAATCTCGGGGCCCGGATCGACCGGTTCCTCATGGGCGACCGGCTGTGGCAGGGAACGTGGGATCCGGAGGGACTCCTCTCGACGCTACCGGCCATCGGGACGTGCCTCCTGGGGATCTTCTGCGGCGAGTGGCTGCGGTCGGACCGCTCCGGCGGGGAGATCTCGCGCGGAATGTGGATCGTCGGCGCCTGGCTCGTCGTGCTGGGATTCCTGTGGGACACGGTGTTCCCGATCAACAAGAACCTGTGGTCGAGTTCCTACGTCCTCTTCACGGCTGGGACGGCGCTCCTCCTGTTCGGCGCCATGTACTGGCTCATCGACGTGAGGCGGCTGCGCGGGGGGTGGGTGACGCCCTTCGTCATCTACGGAATGAATTCGATCGCCGTGTTCGTCGCCTCCGGCATGTTCGCCAAGACGCTGGCCCGGATCCGGGTCGGGGGCGACGGGGGCATGCCGCTGAGCGCGTGGCTGTACGAGAACGCGTTCCGGTCGTGGGCGGGCGACTACGGTGGATCGCTCGCGATGGCGCTGGCCCAGGTCACCTTCTGGCTGGGCATCATGTGGGTCCTTCACCGCCGCCGCATCTACATCAAGATCTGACCTGCGCGGGAGAACCTACGCTCCCGCCGCCGTGAGTTCCGCGAGCACACGCTCCGGGCGCAGCGGGATGCGGCGCATGCGCACGCCGGTCGCGTCGTGGATCGCGTTCGCGATCGCCGCGGGGACCGTGCGGTGCGAGGGCTCCCCCGCTCCGTAGTGCGGCAGGTCCGGCCGGTCCGGGTTCGGGTCGCCGTTCACGATCACGACATCGATCTGCTCGGGCGCGTCCCGGTGCGTCAGCGTCGGGTGCGTGCGCCAGTCGACGCTGGTCACCCGCTCGCCGTCGAACTGCACCTCCTCGTACAGGGTCCGGCTGATCCCGTGCAGGAGGTTCCCCTGGATCGTGCTTTCAAGACCGTCGGGGTTGATCACGAGGCCGCAGTCGTGCGCACACACCATGCGCTTGACCCACACGCGCCCGCTCTCCCGGTCGACCTCCACCTCCGCGACCGTCGCGACGGCCGTCTGTACGCGGTACCCGTAGGAGATGCCGCGCCCGGTGAGGATGGGCCCGTCGCCCGGCTCCCGGGGCGAGGGTCGCGGCTCCCAGCCGAACGCCTCGGCCGCCGCCTCGACGACGGCGATGGAGCGGGCCCGGCGGAACGTCGCGTCGTCCTCCGTCGTCCCGCGCAGGAGACGGAGGCGGAACTCGACCGGGTCCGCGTTCGCGGCCGCGGCCATCTCATCGATGAACGATTCGCCGGCGAAGGTCGTCTGCGGCCCGTTGGGGTCGCGCAGGTTGCCGGTGCGGAGCGGCGTCTCGAAGGCGAGCGGGAAGCGGACGGCCCGCGTCTCCTCCCGCCGGTTCGGGATGTGGTACATCTCGTCCGGGCCCCGGCCGCCGCCGGGAGACGGCCGCTCGGGCCGGATGCCCATGAGCTGGGCGATGAGCACCGTGTCGGCCTGGTTGTAGCCGACGTGCGCGTAGTTCGCGATCCGGGCGCGATAGTCGAGCGCGACCACGTTGCCGGCGTCGTCCAGCCCCCCGCGCAGGTCGATGGCGAAGGCCGGGCCCTTCGTGTCCCAGGCCGTCTCCTCGTGCCGCATCCACTGCATCCGCACGGGGCGGCCCAGCTCGCGGGCCAGGTACGCCGCCTCGAAGCCCGCGTCGTCCGCCGCCGTGCGCCCGTAGAGCTGCGGACCCTCCATCCAGATCACCCGCACCCGCTCCGGCGGCATGCCGAGGAACTCGGCGATCCCTGTGCGGTGGCTGTAGGGCTTCATGTCGTTCGTGTAGACCGTCATCTGCCCGTCCGAGGGGTCGGCCACGGCGTGGGCGGGCCCGATCGCCGTGTGTCCCTGGAAGGGGATGTCGTAGCCGGCTTCAACGACCGACGCCGCGCCCGCCAGCGCCGCGTCGGGATCCCCCTCCACGCGGGGACGAGGAGATGTTCCGGTCCCCGCGCCGACCGGGGTCGCGCCCCGCATGTAGTCGAAAAGGTCCTCGGAGGACGGGAACGGCGCCGTTTCCGGCTGCTCCCACTCGAGGGCGAGGCTCTCCGCCGCCTGGATCGCCTGTTCCTCCCGCTCGCAGACGACCGCGACGTAGTTCCCCTCACGGAAGACGCGGATGAAGCCGGGGATGTCGCGCACCGAAGATTCGTCGATGGAGACGAGCCGCGCGCCCGCGAAGGGCGGCCGCACGTTCCGCGCGTGGACCATGCCGGGGAGCCGCACGTCGACCGCCCACTCGAGCGATCCGTCGACCTTGGCGGGGATGTCGTACCGCGGGACGGACTGCCCGACGATCTTCAGTTCCCGGACCGGCTTCACGGCCGCGAGGCCGGTCGTCTCGTTGACGTTCCTTCCCGTGAGGGCAACATCGAAGCGTCGGCCGCCGATCAGCTCGCCGTACGTGGCCGTGCGGGCGGGCTCCGCGGCCACGGAGATGACGCCTTCGCTGACGGCAAGTTCGTCGGCGGGGACCTCGAAGCGCTCCGAAGCCAGTTCCAGCAGGACACGGCGCGCCTCCGCCGCGACCCGCCGCGCCGCCAGGGCATCCCGCTCGATCGCGTCCGAACCGCCCGAACCGCCCTGGTCCACCGTCATGTCCGTGCGGCCCATGACGAGCGTGGCCCGGTCGTAGGCGAGGTCGAGTTCGTCGCACATCATCTGGCGCATGGCGGTCCCGGTCCCCTGCCCGCCGTCGGTCTTGCCGACGTAGAAGGTGGCCGTGCCGTCCTCGTGCACGACGAGCCACGAGTCGAGCTGGAGATAATCCGGGTCCGGATACGGGTTCGCCTCGCCGGGGTCGCCGGACCCGTTCCGGCCGGGTCCCGCCACACCGATGCCGCCCCCGCCGATGCCGCCCGCGCCGCTGAAGCCCACGCTGCTGAAGCCGAGAACGAAGAGCCCGGAGGTCTTCAGGAAGTCGCGGCGGGACGTGCCGCCCTCCCACCGGGCGAGCGCGTCGTCGAGCCTCGCGGACAACTCCGCCGGGCGCCTCACCGGTCCACCTCCCCCCCAGCCTCATCCGCGCCGTTGGCCGCACCGGTCCCATTCACCGAGTCGCCCCCCCCAGCCCCGTTCGCCATTGCCTCCGCGGCGCGTTTCACGGCGGACTGGATCCGGTAGTACGTCATGCAGCGGCAGAGCGCGCCGTTCATTCCCTGCCGGATCTCGTCGTCGCTCGGGTCCGGGTTGCGGTCGAGGAGCGCTTTGGCGGTGAGGATCTGGCCGTTCTGGCAGTACCCGCACTGCGGCACCTGCTCGTCGATCCACGCCTGCTGCACGGGATCGAGTTCGCCGGCGGCGGACAGGCCCTCGAGGGTGACGATCTCGCCCTCGGCGCGGGACACCGGGCGCATGCAGGAGCGGATCGCGCGGCCGTCCAGCAGCACGGTGCACGTCCCGCACTGGCCGAGGCCGCAACCGAACCGGGGCCCGCGGAGGCCGAGATCGTTCCGGAGGACGTAGAGCAGCGGGGTCGAGGGTTCGACGTCGAGCGAGTGGGTCTCGCCGTTCACTCGGAGCGTAATCACGGTGCGACGCACTCGAAGCTGTCTTCGCGCTTTGGGTCTCCGGTGCCGTTGTAGGCGGCGTATCCCGGCCACGGGCACACCGGCCGCTGCATCTCGACGCCGGACTCGCCGAACTTCGTCGCGACGAGCCGCTCGGGGGCCTCGTCCTCCTCGACCCACGACTGGATGGCGGCGATCCAGTCGACGAAATCCGGGCCCGGGCCGCCCGCGCAGTGCAGGACGCCGGGCAGCATGAACAACCGCGTGTAGCCCTCCGCTTCGTCGTCGCCCGCGGCCACGCCCTCGTGGTAGGCGATCGTTCCGCCGGCAGGGATCGCGGGGTCCGACCAGCCGGTCCACAGGATCAGCTTGCCGCCCGCCGTCTTGAACGCGGTCAGATCCGTGTCCGTCGCGTTGAGGATCGCGCGGGCGCGGCGCGTGTCCTCCTCCCACGCGAAGTAGTCGCTGAAGTCGTACGTGGAGTAGTCGAACTCCGGGTCGTCGAAGATGATGTACTTGTACATCTGCGTGCCGAAGGCGTAGTGGAGGTTGGGTCCGGCCGGCCCGAGCTGCATCTCACGCCCCGTGACCCACATTCTCCACCCGCCCTGGTCGGTCTCGCCCCCGAAGGGCAAGCCGGGGTAGACGTGCCGGTCCCCCGCGCGGGCACCGCCGTAGATCACCTCCGCGGCGGCCCGCTGTTCGGCCGTCAGTCCCTCGATCGAGGCGATGTCGATCTCGCACGCCATGGGGTTCGTCATGAACCCGTCCTCCACACCGTCGTTCCCGTCGCAGGCTTCGAGAATCGCGGCTTCGAGGATGGCCGCCGCCTCGTCGGTGATCACCGGGGTCGCGAGGTCGTTCGGATCGGGATACAGGGCCTGCTGGGTCTGGAGGAAGAAGGCGCCGAGGCCGGGCCAGTCGTAGGCCGGCGCCCCGGACACGATGCCGTCGAAGTCGTCCGGGTAGCGCTGCGACGACATCATCGCCTGGCCCCCGCCGCGCGAGCAGCCGATGAAGTAGGAGTATTCGATGTCGCGGCCGTAGAAGAGGCGGACGATCGTCTTCGCCGTTTCCGCCGTCACGTGCACCGCCCGGTGGCCGAAGTTCACCTCGCGGTCGGGCCGGTTCAGCGCCCAGCTCGCGTCGATGCCCGGGCCCTGGTGTCCCGTGTCCGTCCCCACCGTGGCGAACCCTCGGGTCAGGACCGAGACCGGCCCCGCGAACTGGAGCGCCTGGTTCTGGACGCTCCCCACGAACCCGCCGCCGCCGCCCATGAGGAAGCGGCCGTTCCAGTCCTCGGCCAGCGGGAGGAGGAGTTCGAAGTGGATCTCCTCGTCGATCGTCCCGCGCACGCGGCAGTGCGCCGGGTCGCTCGCGCCGGCCTCCACTTCCGTCACCTCATCGAGGACGAAGCCGCTCCACGATGTGGCGGTCAGCTCGTCGCACGTGAGGGCGGGGACGAGGTCGACCGTGGGGGCGGGAGCGAAGGCGGCGAGGGTCAGGACGGCGGCGGACGAAGCCGCGAGGCGGCGCGTCGAAGTCATGTGAGTTCCCCGGGTCGGAGTGTCCCGCGACTGGCGCCTCCGGGCCCGACCCTCGGGTCAGGCCTCGGAGGCGCGACCGAACAGAGTTACGGTGCCGTCGGGGACGCCGGGCCGCAACGGTCTCCGGGCCTGGCAGTCCGGGATCAGTGCGGTTTGTCGGGCCAGCGAAGACGGACGCTGCGGGCCCCCATGTGCGTCCGTAGCATTTGCTCCGCCTCGTCGCGCGTGATCTCGCCTGCCTCGAAGGCCGCGTGGAGCCGCCGGACCTCCATGGCCAACTCGGTCATAATCTCCTCCCATTCCTCCCACTCAATATCCGGCAACTCCTCGAGCTGCTCCGTCACATTTCCCAGACGCAGCCACAGATCCCTGGGGATCTCCTTTTCCGTGATTTCGCCCGATTGCAGGCGCTGGTCGAGCCTCTCGCGCGTGATTTCGATTTCCCGCTTGGCGTGCTCGAGGCGCTCGACCGTCGCGCGGATGCGCGCCTTGGCTTCCGGGTCGAGATCGACCGCCTGGAAGATCCCGTCTTCGTCCACGCGCCGGACTTCGGCTGTCGCGCCGACACGAGCCTTGAGGCCGGCCACGGCCTCCGGAACCGCGACTGCCTGCGAGAGCGAGGCGCGCTCGGGCTCGGCCGGGCTCTGCGGGATCGGAGTGTCGCAGGCCAGGGCGAACAGGCCCAACCCGGCGGCGGCGGTGAGGATGGAAGCCCGGATTCGAGGCTTCCTCGTCGCGGTCCTGATCATCATGAGTCTCCTTTCGATTACCGAGGGGCCGCCGCGAATCAGGGCAGGCGCCGGCTCCGGGGTGTGCCGGGATCCGGCGGCGACTGTCAAGAGAAGGCGCGCGTAGCTCCGCGCGGAGGCGCCGCGGGCCAGGACGCGGCGATCGCAGTCCCCTTCCACGGCGAGCCGGAGCCTGGCGAGCGACCACCAGACCGCCGGATTCCAGGGCGAGAGCGCCGCGAGCAGGAGCCCCGCCGTCAGGAGGACCGGATCGCGCGCCCGCACGTGTTCCCGCTCGTGCAGCACGACCATCGCGAGTTCCTTCTCGCCGAGGCCGAAGGCCCACGACGGAAGGACGATCCGTGACCGGATGAGCCCCACGACGGCCGGCCCGAACCGCTTCGAGCGCAGCACCTCCTCGCCGCAGACGTCCCGAGGCTCCCACGCCGCGCGCAGGCGCCGCAGCCGGAGGCAGATCAGAACGAAGAGGATGAGGACGACGGCGGAACCCACGACCCAAAGGGCTCCGAGGACGTCCTCGATCCCGATCCCCGCGAGGAGGCTCCCGCCCTGCACGGGAAGCGAGGGAGCCGCCGTTCCGAGTTCGTACAGGACGCCGACGGGAAGGGCGAAGGGTCCGGGACCGGCGGCGGTTGCCGCGGCCGGAAGGAATCGGGGAAGAAACGGCGCCAGCGCGCCGACCCCGAGGGCGCCGATCCAGATCCACCGGGTCGGCCGCCCGTGGGTCCGCAGACCCCGGTCGAGGCACCACGCGGCCCCGGCGACGAGGACGGCGACGATCAACCCGTACATCATCGTGGCGAGAGTCATGGCTCGCCCTCCTCCAGTTCGTCGAGGATCCGCCGCATGCGCTCCAGTTCCTCCGGCGACACCTCCCGGCCCGAGATGAGTTGGGCGAGGACGAGTTCCGCCGACCCGCCGAAGATCTTGTCCCGGATCCGGGCCAGGGCCGTCTCCCCCGCCGTTTCGGAGGCGACGAGCGGGAAGTACCGATACGCGCGGCCCTCCGCCTCGTGCCGGACGGCACCTTTCTTTTCGAGGATCTGAAGGAACTTGAGAACGGTCGTGTAGCCGACCTCGTCCTCAAGCGCCTCCATGACCTCGCTCACGGAGCCGGACCCGCGGCGCCACAGGACACTCATGATGTCCAGCTCCCGGTCGCTGAATGTCGGATCCCTCAAGGCTTCACCCCCTCCTGGCAACGTCCCCGCGCAAGCATGTACGAATATTTTCGTACGAAAGGATACGTGGTGCGGCCCGCCCTGTCAACGAAGATCTTCGTACCATGCGCCGGCCTTGTGAATCCGCAGCCCGCGACCGAGCCTCCGGGAACGGCCGAGAACGTCCAAAGAGGTGACAGCCGACGGTACGATGGATCTGACCCGAGACGAGCGAGAGGTCCTCGACGGGAGCCGGGGGGAGATCCCCCGCAAGCTCCTCCTCACCATGGTCCGCTTCGGCGAGGCGATGGATGCGGAGCGGCTCGTGCCGGTGGAGGGTCCGGGGCACCTCGTGATTCCGGAGTCCAAGCCCGGGGTCGGGGCGCGGACGGAGTTTCTCGAGTCGCTCGTCGACGCCGGGGTCCGGGCCGCGCTTCCCTTCACGGCCGACCCGGCCACGATCCTCAACGAGACGCTGTCGGACCTGACGGACGACCAGCGGAAGCGGCTCGCCCGCGCCTACCCAACCGAGGTGCGCTACCGGGAGGCGCTCACGAAGCTGGGCCTGCGCGACGCGGGCGGCCTGACCTGCACGCCGTGGTTCGAGGAGGTCGCGAACCGGCCGTCGTACGGCCAGATCGTGGCCTGGGCGGAGTCCTCCGCGGTGGTGTACGCGAACTCCGTCATCGGCGCGCGCACGCACCGGAATCCCGGGATCATCGATCTCATCTCCAACGTCGTCGGCAAGACGCCGCTCGCCGGCCTGCTGACGGACGAGGGGCGGCGCGCGAGCTGGCTCGTCGAGGTCGAGGCGGCGGGGCCGATCAACGGCCAGGTGCTCGGCTACATCGTCGGGCGGGAAGTCGGAGACGGGATCCCCTGGGTGTCGGGCCTCGCGGACATGCTCGAAGGCGGCGAACACCCGGCCAGCGGGAAGTTCCTGCGCGACTTCGGGACGAACGCTTCCGTGGGGGGCGGGGTCGGCCTCTTCCACGTGGAAGGCGTCACCGTGGAGGCGAAGCGGTACGGCCGGCGGCTCATCCGCGACGACGCTCGCCGGCTGACGATCGACGAGGGACAGATCGAGTCGGTCGGAGCGTCGCTGCGCGCCGACCGCCCGGTCGAGGAACTGCGGCCGAACAAGGTCCTGCTCGGCTGCCCACACCTCACCTACGACCAGTTGTGCGCGTGGACCGATGCGGTGGAGGGCGAACTCGCGCGCGCCGGACGCGACCGCCTCGCGGTGGAGACGGTCTTCGTCGCGGCCCCCGACGTGGTGTCCCGCTTCCGCGCCGAACATCCGGGCTTCGCGACCCTCGCCGTCGCGGGAGGACACGTGGGGTCCTTCTGCCTGGAGGCGTTCATGCAGGATCCGATCCTCGCGCCCGCCTGCGTCGTCACGAATTCGAACAAGCTTCGCTACTACAGCCGCAACGTGTACATGCTCGACGATGAGGCACTCCTCCGGGTGATGGTGACAGGCGGCACGGAGGGTGCCGCCGCGGCCTCCACGACGGGCCCCTCGGGGACCTCCTCCGGGAGTCACGCCTGATGCCCCGCCTCCAGGGCCGGGCGGTCATCGGCGGGGAGGTCGCGGCGCCCGCCGCCGTATCCCGGGTCGGGTTCAACCCCTTCGCGAGCTTCTGCGACCAGTTCGACGGAGGGATCGACGCGGCCGTGTGCGGGGATCCGCAGAACACCGAACTCTTCGGCGAACCGCTCACCGGGCGGATCGTCCTCGCGCCCTTCTGCGTGGGCTCGACGTCCGCCGGGCCCTGCTGGGAGCGCATCGCGGAACTCGGTCTCGCCCCCGCCGGACTCCTCCTGCCCGGGGAGGTGGATCCGCTCACGGCCGGCGGCCTGATCCTGGCCGATGTCTGGCTCGACACGGCGATCGTGTGCGTGGATCGGCTGGGGCCCGAACTGCTCGACCGGGTCGAGACCGGCGACGAACTGCGCGTCGGCCGCGACGGCGTCGTGACCTGGTAGGCGTCAGGCGTCGGAGTCCGTGAGCCAGCCCTCCCGCTCGAAGGCGGGCGACGGGTAGGTGTAGAACCCCTTCCCCGACTTCACGCCCAGTTCCCCGCGCTCGACCATCCGGTCGAGGAAGCCGGGCGGCCTGTCGGACGGGTCGCCGGAGGCCTCGTAGTACACGTTCTCGATGTCGCGCACGACGTCGAGTCCGACCACATCCATGAGTCCGCACGGCCCAATCGGCGTGCCCCAGTCGAGCATCCACGCCCGGTCGATCTCTTCGGCGCTCAGGTATCCGCCGGCGACCAGGTGCAGCGACTCCTTCTTGATGGCGCGCCAGATCCGGTTCGTCGGATAGCCCTGGATCTCGCGACGGGCGACGATCGGCACGAGGCCGAGCCGGCGCAGGAACCGCTTCGCCGCATCGATCGTCGCGGGGTCGGTGCCGGGGTGCCCCATGACCTCGACCTTGAGGTCCTCCGGCGGGCCGAAGTTCATGTTCGTGAACCGCCCGGGACGCCCCGTCGACTCCGCCATCCACGAACCCGGCAGCGAGGAGGTGTTGGAGGCGATGAACGCCTCCGCCGGCGCCGCCGCGCCGATTCGCCCGAGGACGACGCGTTTCAGTTCCAGGTCTTCGTGGACGGTCTCGATGACCCAGTCCGCCTCCCCGACGCAGTCCTCGAGATCCCCGCACGCCTCCACGACGCCATGTGTCGCGCCGGCCCCGTGCCCGTCGTCCGCGGCCTCGAGCAGCGCGCGCACGTCTTCGATCGCTCCGGCGAGCGCCTCCTCCGAGATATCGTGCAGCCGTGCGCGCACCCCCCGCACCGCACAGCCGTAGGCGATCCGTCGTCCCATCGTTCCCGCGCCGATGATGGCTACGATCCCTGCGACGCGCTCCGTGCCGGACATGGCATCCTCTTGTGAATCGGTGTGAGATGGCCGAGCGTCCCAGACGAAACGAGAACAGCCTCCCGAGACGACAACAGCCCGCCGAGGAGCACATGACCACGACCTGGAACTACGGCGACCCCTACGCCTACATGGACAGGGTCGCCGGCGGCATGCCCCCCGTCATCATCTGTCTGGCCGCGAACGGCGGCATCCAGGGCAAGGAGTATAACGACGCCCTCCCGGAGACGTCCGAGGAGCTCGCCGAGTCCGTCGGCGAGGCGTACGACGCGGGCGCCTCGATGGTGCACATCCATGCCCGGAACCCCGAGACGCTGTGGAAGGGGGCGACGACGACGGAGGTGTGGCTGGAGGCGAACCGCCGCCTGCGCGAGCGCTGCCCCGAGATCATCATCAACAACACGACCGGCGGCGACCTGTGGATGGACGATGAACAGCGCCTGTCCTGCCTCGACGCCAACCCCGAGGTCGCGTCGCTGAACCTCGCCCCGGACATGGGCAAGTTCAAACTGAAGCCGCGGGGAGAGGAGTACACGCACCCGCGCCCCGCGATCGACTTCGACGACTGCACGCCGTTCTCCTACAGGCAGATCGCGCACTTCGCGGCGGAGATGAAGGCGCGCGGCATCAAGCCCGAACTCGAGACCTACCACCCCGGCTGCGGGTGGGTGATCCGGGACCTGATGGCGCAGGGCCTCATCGAGACGCCCTACTGGGTCCAGACCGTGATGGGCTACCAGACGTCGAGCTGGCCGACCGTCGACAACGTCGTGAACATGGTCCGGGAGTTCCCGGAGGGTTCCGTCTGGCTGTGCTCCGGCATCGGACCGCACCAGCTTCCCATGACCACGCTCGCCACCCTCATGGGAGGCCATGTCCGCGTCGGCCTCGAGGACAACATCTACTACCGTCGCGGCCAGAAGGTGGCGAGCAACCGCCAGCTCGTGGAGCGCGCCGTCCGGATCGCGCACGAGCTGAACCGCGAGGTCGCGACGCCCTCGCAGGCGCGCGAAATGCTCGGGCTCTCGGCCACGCCGACACGGTACAGCTAGTGTCGGGCCAGCCGGGGGCAGAGGGCGGGCGCGAGGAACTCGGGCGAGGGATCCGGCTCCGGTCGCTCTTCTCGCTCGCCTTCGGCACCATCATCGGCGTCGGCTGGATCACGGTCATGGGGGCGTGGCTGAGCGGCGCCGGCGCGGTCGGGGCCATCATCGCGTTCGTGCTCGGCGGCCTCGGCATTCTCGCGATCGGGCTCTGCTACTCGGAGATGGCGGCCGCGTACCCGGTCACCGGCGGCGAGGTCGCGTACGTGTTCGAGGCGTGGGGAGCGCGCTGGAGTTTCGCCGCCGCGTGGTTCCTCGCCTTCTCCTACATCTTCACGACCTCCTTCGAGGCGATCTCCGTGGAATGGGTCGTGTCGGCTCTCGTCCCGGGGTTCGGCGGTCCGGTCATCTACACGCTGCTGGGGCAGGAGGTGCGGCTGTGGAGCCTCGCCCTCGGACTCGCCGTGATGGCCGCGATCACGTTCATCAACTACCGCGGCGGAAAGACGGCCGCCTGGTTCCAGGACCTGATGACGGCCGGACTCATCATCCTCACCCTCATCTTCGTCGTCGCGGGGGTCGTGGGCGGCAGCGTCGCGAACCTGGAGCCCATGTTCAGCGGGACGACGCCGGGGGCGGCCCTCGTCGGCGTGGGCATCGTGCTCGGGACCGCCGCGTTCTGGTTCGCCGGCTTCGACACGATTCCCCAGGCGATGGAGGAGGTGGAGGAGGGCGCGAAGCTGCGGCTCCTGCCCCGCGTCATGGGCGCCTCGATCCTGTTCGCGCTCGTCTTCTACTGTCTCGTGATTCTGGCGACGGCCATGAGCATGCCCCGCGCGGAACTGCTCGCCTCCGAGCTTCCGGCCGCGGCGGCGATCGAGGCCGCGCTCGGCTCGCCGTTCCTGGGCCGAATCGTGCTGTTCGCCGGGCTCTGTGGGCTGATCACGACGTGGAACGCGATCTTCTTCGCCTCCACGCGGATCGTCTTCGCCATGGCTCGCGCGCACATGATCCCCCACCGCCTCGCCAGGGTGCACGACCGCTACGGCTCGCCGTCCGCCGCGGTCATCTTCGTGGCCGTCATGGGGAGCGTCGGGGCGCTGTTCGGCCGCAACGCCATCCTCGTCATCGTCGGAGGCGCCGCGATCTCGGCCATGATCGTCTTCCTCGTCGTCGTGCTGGGCGTCCTGCGGCTGCGGAAGACGCGCCCCGACCATCCACGCCCCTACACCGTGCCTGGCGGCCGGGGCTTCCTGGTTCTCAGTGCCGTCATCGCGCTGGGGCTGCTCGGAGCTTCGATCTGGGAACCCTTCCATGGCGCGGGCGGCCGGATCCCCGCCGAGTGGATCGTCCTCGTCGTCTGGGCGGCGCTGGGGCTCGTCTTCTACCGCGCCGCCGCGCCTCTCCGCCGCGAGGTGAGCGACAGGAGGCTCCGCTGGCTCATCCTCAGCGACGAGGAACCGGAATGAACACGAGTCGGCGCCACTTCCTCCGCCGGTCCGCGGGCGCGCTGGCGCTGGCCCCGATCGTGCCCGTGGGGCGGCTCGCCCTGGCCGATCCGGCTTCCCGGCCCGCTGATTCGAGTCGCCCGCAGGAAGCCTGGGTGGCCCGCGCGCGCGCCGAGATCCCCGCCTCGACGGAGAGCCTGTATTTCCAGACGGGCGGGATCGGCCCCGCTCCGAACGCCGTCATCGACCACGTCCATGAACGGCTCGCCTTCCAGAACCGGAGTCCGGCCGAGCCCCGCATCTCGGACGAGATGGCGCGGATCGAGCCCGACCTGCGGACGCAACTGGCGCGCGTGTTCGGCGCCGGGACCGAGGAAGTCGCGCTCACGCACAGCACCTCCGAGGGGATCTCCATCCTAGCCTGGAGCCTGAACTGGGAGCCGGGCGACGAGGTCGTGATCTCCAACACGGAACACCCCGCCAACGTCGTCCCGTGGTACGTCCTGCGGGATCGGTTCGGGATCGCGATCCGCGAGATCGACCTGAGCCCCGGAACCGGACTCATCGACGAGGTTCGCGGCCGACTCTCCGACCGCACGCGGATGGTGAGCGTCAGTCACGTGTCGCGGAACAACGGGCGGACGCTGCGGACCGACGAGTCCGCCGAACTGGGCGACCTGCTGCGCTCCCGCGGCGTGCGCTACCACCTCGACGGCGCACAGGGCCCGGGCTGCGTCGCGACCGACTTCCGCGCCCTCGGCTGCGACGGCTATTCCACCTGCGGCCACAAGTGGCTGCTCGGCCCCAAGGGCACCGGCGCGCTCTTCGTGCGTCGCGAAATGCTAGACGACGTGCAGCTTAGTTGGGCCGGTTCCCACAGCCACGCGACGATGGACTACGAGGGTGCCTACACCCTGCTCCCCAGCGCCGCGAGGTACGAGTTCGGCACCCGCGCGCTGGCGGACTTCGCCGGCTTCGCCCGCGCCGTGGAGTGGATGGAGGATGTCGGCCTGGAGAGGATCGAGAACCGGATCCAGTCGCTCGTCGACCACGCGATCGAGGTTGTCGACCGCACGGAAGGGCTGGACGTGTCGTCTCCGCGGGCGCGCCCGGACCGCTCGGGCGTGTTCGTGGTTCAGCTCCCGGAGGGGTGCGACGCCACGCAGCTCTACAGCGACCTGCGCGAAGACGAGGGGATCCTCGCCTCTCCCGTCCGGGAGGAGCGCGACTTCCGGCTATCCATCCACTTCTTCAACACCCGCGACGAGATTGACGCCGCCGTCGCGGCGATCGCGGAGCGCTGCAGCTGACCGGGAGCGGGGCCTACACCACCCGTCTCGGGAGCCGGGGGTTCATGAACTGGATGATGCCGAGGAAGCCGCGGCCCGTCCGCTCGGCGACGGTGTGGGGGAGCACGGCCGGGTGGTCGGGGCCGATGAGGGTGGCGACGTCGCCGACCTCGACCGTCTTCTCCGGACCGATGTCGAGAATCGTGTGCGCGGAGTTGACGCCTCCGGCGACCGGATACAGACGGCCGTTGATCAGCACCTCGCAGGTCCCGTTCGCTTCGGACGGATAGCCGTCGGTGCGGCCGACCGGCAGCAGTGCGACCCAGGTCGCCCGGTCGGCGGTGAAGGTGTGACGGAAGCCCGCGCCGTCGCCCGGCTCCAGGCGTTCGACCCGCACCACGCGCGCGTTCATGCGAAACACGGGCCTGAGGTCGGCCATCTCCCGGGCGCCCTCGCCACCGGAAAGGTGGTTTCCGAACAGCGCGTTCCCGGGACGCACCATGTCGTAGTGCGCCTCGGGCAGGTTGAACAGCTCGAAGGAGGGTGAAGCGTGGAGGGTGCCGAGGGGAAGGTTCTTCCCGCGGGCCCAGGCGAGGAGTTCCTCGAAGCGCGCGAGCTGCTCCCGATTGAAGTCGAGATCGTGAATGAACATGGTGTAGGTGCCGTTCACGTCGACGTATTCGCTCTGCACCAACTCCTCGATCCAGCCGCGGGCGCGGGTGTACGGCATCCCCTCCCGGTTCATCCCCGTATCGATGAAGAGCTGGACGGGCACGGGACGGCCGAGTCGCCTGGACACGCTCCGCAGCCGCGCGGGCGCATCATCCAGCCACACGGACGGGAGCACGTCGCGCCTCGCCAGCTCCTCGATCTCGTCCTCGGATCCCTCGGCCATGACCACGATCGGCTTGGTCACGCCCGCCTCCCGCATGGCGAGCGCCTCCTCGACGCGCACGGCGGCGATGCCGCCCACCTCGGGCATCCCGGCGAGGAGCGGCCCGACCGTACGGTCCCCCAGGCCGTAGGCGTTGTTCTTCACGACCGCGAGGATGGGGCGGCCGCCCGCCAGCCGCGCGGCCTCGCGGACGTTGTGGGCCCAGGCGGCGCGGTTCAGTTCGATCCACGGATCGAAGCGATCGGGAGTCCAGGTGCGGTCCGTGGCTGCACCCGCAGACAGCAGGCCGGCCCCCGTACTGCGCGTCCTCCCGGCGGTCGCGCAGCCGGAGGTCGCGGCGAGGCCCAGGGCTGCGCCGGTCAGGTGGAGAAAGCGGCGGCGCGGGAGCGGTGATGACGGGCGATCCATTGGGCCCTCCGGGCTTAGCGGGGCAATACAGACTGCGCTTGGCGTTGCCTTCATTTTCCTGAAGACACTACGCTTCCGCCATGAACACCATCAACATCTCGCCCTGCTTCGAGACGTTGCGCGCCACGTTGCGCGCCCGGATCCACCGACACGCCGAGGAGTGACGCCGGGGGTCATGCGCAGGGTCCCGACGTATGTGTGGACCCTGCTGGCGCTGGTCGCGGGTCTGGCCGCCGGTGGGTTCTTCCCGGGTCCGCTGGCGCCGGTGGCCGACGCCACGGCCACGCTCATCGCCTGGGTGGTCGCCGTCGTGCCGCTGCTCATTCTCGCGGCCCTCAGCCCGGCCATCGCGACGCTGGTGCGGCGCGGGCTCGCCGGGCGCTTCGCCGGTGCGGTCGTCCTCTGGTACGTCTTCACGTCGACGGTCGCCGGGCTCATCGCCGTCGTGACCTCCGCCACGATCTTTCGCATCCCGCTGGCCTCGGGGGACCGGGGCGTGTGGACGGAAGCCGCGGCCATGCTGCGGAGCCTCGGAGAGGGCGGGGCCTCGTGGCCGCTGCTCGCGATTCTCGCCGGAGTGCTGCTCGGAGCCTTCGGTGCGCGGCACAATCCGACCTACCGGGTGCTTCGACGAATCGCCGACTCGATCGAGAAGGCGGGCGGCAAGCTGGCGTACGTCATGCTCCCGCTCATTCTCGCCTTCGGCATCACCCTGGGCGTGCGCTTCGGCGCGAGCCTGGGACTCTCGCACTATCTGACGATGGCCGCCTATACCGGCGGGCTCGTCCTGGTCTGGTGGGCGTTCTACACGTTCGTGCTCGTGCGGAGGGTCGGACGGCGGCCCGTGGGGCCCGTCCTGAGGGACTACTATGCGCCGACCGCGGTCTTCGCCGCGGGCACGTGTTCGTCGCTGGCGACGCTCCCCGTCAACCTCGGCAACGCCAAGAAGGTCGGCGTGCGCGATGAGGTGGCCGACTTCGTCCTCCCGTTCGGCGCCGTCGCGAACCTGGACGCGAGCGCGCTGGCCTACGTCGCGTACGGACCCTTCGTCGTCAGCTACGTGTTCGGCCTGGAATTGAGCTGGATGATGATGCTCGCCGCGTGGCCCGCCGTCGTCCTGTTCACGATCGCGGCTCCCGGGCTCCCGGCCGGCATGGGGACGGCGCTGTGGAGCGCGACGCTGTTCGCGAGCATGCTGGGACTGGAAGGTCAGGCTCAGGGCGAGTTCATCGCGAGCTGGATCGCGCTCTCCGGCGGCATCCCCGACATGCTGCGCACGGCGACCAACACGACCGGAGATGGCTACACCGCGATCATCTTCGACGGCCGCTTCGATGAGTTCTTCGCGAGGGACCGTGGCTGACGGGGCCGTGGCTGAAGCTGGCCTGGATCTCTCGCCCGGAGCGGGGCGGCTCGTGCACGTGAACGGGCGCGTCCAGCCGGGTGAAGTCGTCGTGATCGTGACCGACCCGACGATGCGGCGGTACGCGGATGCCGTCGCGGCGGCCGCCCGCGACGCCGGCGCCGACGTCACCGTGTGCATTATTCCCATGCGGGACCAGGACGGGCAGGAGCCGCCCTCTCCGGTCGCCCGGGCCATGGCCGAGGCCGACGTGATTTTCTCCCCCGTGCGCATCTCGATCACCCACACGCGCGCGATGCGGGCCGCCCTCGAGGCGGGCGCGCGCGTCTGCATGATGACGGCGTACAGCGACGCGATCATGACCAGCCCTGCGCTGCTCGAGACCGACTTCGAGGCGCAGGCCGACGTCTGCCGCCGCCTTGGCGCGGCCTTCACGGAGGGCAAGTCCGTGCGGCTCACTTCCCCGCGCGGAACGGACCTCCGCTTCGGGATCGAGGGTCGCGTCGCGAACGTGCTGACCAACATCCCCGATCCCGGAGAACTCGCTCCCGTCCCCGACATCGAGGTCAACGTCGTGCCGGTGACCGGCTCGGCCGAGGGCACGCTCATTTTCGACGCCTCGGTCCCCTACCTCGGCATCGGCATCCTGGAGGAGCCCATCGTCTGCGCGGTGCGTGAAGGCGGCATCGTGGAGATGGCCGGCGGTGCACAGGCCGATTTCCTGCGCCAGCACCTGGAATCCTTCGGGGACCCGCACTGCTTCAACGTCGCGGAACTCGGCGTCGGCCTGAACCCGAACGCCCGCCTCACCGGAGAGATGCTCGAGGACGAGGGCGTCATGGGCACGATCCACATCGGCATCGGAACGAGCCATACCCTCGGAGGCGAGATCGTGGCCCCGACCCACTACGACCTGCTGATGTGGGAACCGACCATCACCGTCGACGGCCGCGTCGTCCAGCGCGACAAGCAGGTTCTGGTATGAGACGAGGTGCGGAGATCCTGGTGCGGACCTGCGCCAACGTGCGGCCCGCTGAGGACGTGGTCATCGTCACGGATCCGGAGCGGATGGCGATCGCGCGGGCGGTTGCCGACGCGGCGCTTCAGGCCGAAGCCGTCCCGAGCATCGTGATCCCGCCGGAGCGTGCGATCGACAACGAGGAGCCGGGACCCGCCGTGGCCGCGGCGCTCTCGGCCGCCGACGTCGCCTTCCTGCCCGTGACGCTGGCGCTGGCGCACACCCGCGCGGTCCGCGAGGCCATAGCCGCCGGAGCCCGAGTTCTCTCCATGACCGCGTTCACCGAGCGGATGATGCGCGAGGGCGGGCTGTTCACGGATTTCCGCGCGCGCAAGCCGCTGTGCGACGCCATCGCGGCGAAGCTCACGGCCGGCGAGCGCCTGCGGGTGACGAACCCCGCCGGCACCGATCTCACCATGAGCCTCGAAGGCGTCGCCGGGAACAGCCACGCCTGCCTGCTGGACGGCCCCGGCTTCTCGGCCGTCCCCAACATCGAAGCCAACTGCGCCCCCGCGCAGGGAACCGCCGAAGGCGTGTTCGTGTGCGACGGGAGCATCCCCTACTACGGCGTGGGTCCCATCCGCGAACCCGTGACCTTCCGCATCTCGAAGGGCTTCGTCACCGACATCGAGGGCGGCGACCAGGCCGACTTCCTCGCGGACCTGCTGGCCCGACAGGACGACCCCTGGGTTTACAACCTCGCCCAGTTCGCCTTCGGCCTGAACCCGGCCTGCACCGAGTTCACCGGCGAGATGCTCAACGACGAGGGCGTGAACGGCACCGTCCACATCGGCATCGGCACCTCCGCCAACCTCGGCGGCACCGTCTCCGCCAAAACCCACTTCGACGCCATCGCCCGGGCCCCAACCGTGTGGATCGACGGCACACCCGTGCTAGCGCATGGCGATGTCTGTATCGTTCCGTGTCCACCTGACCGCATCTGGTATACAGGCAACACTCCATGACCGACAAGCAGCAAGCTCAACCAATCATCGTCATAAAGACAGGCGGCGGTGCAACGGCAATTGCCTTGGGGGTGGCGGGCTTGCTGCTTCCACACGTGGTGAATCTTCCCGACATCGCGAAACAGTGGAACGAGTGGGACTGGTGGCAAACCTCACCTCACTATCTACCTGACTTCCTTACGCTCGCCGCCATCCTTTTCCTAGCCGGCGGCAGTCTCGCCATCGGCTCCGCACTTCGCCCAATCCTACGTCGGAGGCGCCGACTGGTGCCTGGACCCGCCCCAACCACCAGGGTTCCACTGCAACATGATACGCCATCACCGCAAGAACTCCGCGGCCCGTCGCTGTCGCGCGACGAAGTACTTCAACTCATCGCGACGTCCGTTTGGTGGCAGAAGGCATGGGGTCATCAACTCCTTGTCCACCGACTGATTCGGCCTCTTGAACAGCAGCTTAGCTTGACACCTCTTCCACCGGAGGCCGCTTATCGTGAAGCAGATCTCGATCGGCGAATCTACGATCTCGAAAACAATTATCCGGACGTCTTGGTCGAAGGCGCCCGCTACGACGAGCGCCTCGTGCGACGCTGGTTAGTCGAACAGCAACGACAATACTAAATGATCCACATAGACCCCACCTAAGGAGAACAGATGCCTACCGAACCTGTCCGTTACGTACTAGATCGACCCCGTGCGCTTGAGAACGTGCAGCAATTCAACGAGCACGTACAACCTGTTCTTCAAGAGGTCGTAAACTACTCCGCGCGTGCGCTCCTCAGATGCATGAGGAGTACTCCACCTAACTCGACGCCCGATGTACATGTCGTTCACTTTGCCCTCTTCCGTCAGATTATCGAACTTGCCGACGCTGTTGAAATATTACTTTCCCACGCCTGCGTAGCGCCTTCGAAGCCGCTATTACGGAGCATGTTCGAAGCGATGCTCAGTCTGCAATACCAACTCGAAGATGAGGCGAGCGAAACGCGGCGCACCTTATCCTGGGTGCACGCCGATGTTTATCAACGACGTCGTTCAAGCGAGAGAATTCGAGATCGTGAACTCACAGATAGAATTCTCGAAGGTATGCCGGATGACGCACTCAAGGATACGGAGCGACATATCCAAGCGATGACCGCGTTCCTAAACAAACCCCACATGAAAGAGGTCGTCGACGCGTATGCAGCACACTCGCACCGAAGACCGCGCTGGTACTCCCTGTTCGGCGGTCCCCAAACGTTACGAGATCTCGCCAAACATCTCGGCTGGCTGGACTTCTATGATATCAAATACCGCGAATGGTCCACCATGCTTCATGCTCAGGGTCCCCTGCAAGAGGTCATGCGGCCGGCCGGCAAGAAACAAGTATCGATGCGAGGACTTCGGCATCCCGATGACCTTTACGGCGTCGCCCTGTTCACGCTGACGTTCTTGTTATCCGCGATGGCCACCCTGACCGATCGCTTCCGGGCAGGTGAAGCAAGAGAACGAGAGGAGTGGTACAAAGCTGAGGTTCGGCCGGCAATTGATAGATTAGTACATACAAGAGTAACTGTTGAAGAGGAGACGGTTGGACGCTGGTAGGAGAAGGTGCGGCGCGACAAATGGATCGTGACTGTTGATTCAACGCGGGGGTCGGAGTGACCTTAAACGACACAAGCTCCGGAGTTACGTACGGACTCACAATCCACTCACCATCGAGGATATTTACGCATGAAGCAACACGCGGACAAGTATGATCACCCTATTGGCGCCTTATTCACTCTACCCGACGATCGCAAATTGCCTGGACAAATCACATTGCGACGAGGAAAGTTTTCGGATAGCGCTGTAAGACTCGTTGACGATGAACTCTTTGATGTTCCGGATGGCGCGTCGTTGCATGGTATGTCTGAGGAAGGCAGAGTCTCACTTTTGCGGTGTTTCAGTAGTCGATTTCGTCATCAGTTTGCTGGCGATCGTGTGTTTTACACGTCCGATCTATCATTTCAATATGCTACATTCGGCGATCGACACTTGGATCCCAATGACAGGGTGATCTTGAGCATCAGATTCGCGTTTGACGAAATCGACACGGTTCTCACTGACAGAGATGCAGATGTGTTTGGACACATTTCCAATCCCCACGAGGACATCATCGATGCTATAGAGCAGAGGAGGCCGGACTATTTGAAGGGTGACTTGAGCAGGGATGGTTCCGCTACGGTGTCCTATTTCACCGGTCAATTCGAGGTGCTGCCGGCGACCGAGACCGAGTTGGGCACGGTGCGCGGGTCGCGAACGGTGTTTGGCGATCTTTCTGGACGAGAGATCAAGGATATACCCTATTTGACGATAGATTTCGACGACCGGCCTGCGACGCTGGATGAGGCGTTTCAGAAGATGAGGGCGGTACGTCAATTCTTTGGGTGGATGATCGGCTACGCACCTAGGTGGAGGGAGGTGTCTGTCTTTACGTTTCCTCGGGTGGACGACGGATACCGTGCCGACGACGAGGGGAATCGAGATGTTGGCCTAGAGGTGTTTTCACCGATCGAGTGGCAGAGTGCGTACTACGACGAGCGCAACCGCGGGTGGCCGGGGGCGCTCATCGATTTGTCACGCGAACCGGAACACTTCGCGAATACCATGCGGGAGTGGCTTCGGCGAAACAGGGACGGCAGGCGGGAGGGCGCTAACGCGAAGTTTTTCAAATCGATGCCTGGGATTGGGACCGCGGACGCAGCCGATGGAATCTGTTCTGCGGCCAACATGTTCGACCTCCTTCCGGCGGAGGACAAGCCGTCGATGCCTTCACTCTCGGCGCACGTCGACAGTATTCTCCGTGGAGCTCGTATGAGGATTCGAGAACTTGATGACCTCGACACTGAGGAGCGAGAGGAGGTGTTGAGTGGCATAGGTCGCATTCGTGCACATGTTGGCCTTCGCGATATTATTGAGCGCCGAGCGAACGTCGTGCTTGAGCATGCAGGAGAAGAGCGGTTGCCGAACATTCAGGACGTTGTACGGGCGGCCGTCATTTGCCGAAATTATTACACACACGGAACTGAGGTCGCGGGGATAGATTGTACAGATATGTCGGTCGTTATGTTCCTGACAAGGACACTGGAAGTCATTTATGGCGTATCGGAACTTATCCAGTGCGGATGGGATGTCGAGAAGTGGTTCGATAAACCCGGCATGTCGCATCCGTTTGAGAAATACATGAATTCCTACCGACGACATCTCACAATGGCCGGATTGGCGTAGCTGGGCGTTTGTGCCGATCTGTACAAGTACGATAATCACCGGGTCCAGATCTTGGGCCGGCTTGGTGGAGACGGCAATCGACGGCAGCGTTCGGCCGAACCTAGTCAGATCCCCGTCACGGTAACCGTCGGCCTGCTGAACAAGTCGGCTTCAGCATGCATCCGGCTCGCCGCGTACCGAATGTAATCGGGATCTATCTCATTACCCAGTGCGTTCCGCCCCAATCTTGCAGCCGCTACCAACGTTGTCCCTGTTCCAGCGAACGGATCCAGGACCAGATCGCCAACGAAGGAGAACATTGAAATCAACCGATGGGCGATCTCCAGGGGGAAGGGCGCAGGGTGATCCCGGGTCGATTCCCCCGGTAGCGTCCAGTTCTGTCGGAACCACGCGTTGAAATCTTCCTTCTCGATCATGCTCAGCCCACGCTGAGCGTCCGTAGGCCGCCGGTAACCGCCAGGTTTGCGTTGCATTAGGATGAACTCGATGTCGTTCTTGATCACTGCGTTCGGTTCGTACGGCTTCCCCAGGAATCCTCCGCCGCCACCGACTTCGAAGCGCGCGTTGGCAATCTTGTGCCAGATGATGGGATTCAAGTTGTCGAAGCCGATCTTTCTGCAGCGAACCGAGATGTCGGAGTGCAGCGGCATGACTAGGTGGCGTCCGAACTGCCGACGCGAGAGGCATACATCACCGACCACGCACGCCAGCCGACCGCCGGGCACAAGCACTCGATGGGCGTGCACCCACACTTCATCCAGCGCGTCAAGAAACTCCTCGTAGTCCGCCACGTGTCCGAGCTGGTCCGGGTGCTCGTTGTATCGCTTGAGCGTCCAATACGGTGGCGACGTCACGATCAGGTGAACCGATTCATCGGGAATCCAGCCCAGATCGCGCGCATCTCCTCTTCGCAGGTCGACCGAAACCTGCACCCCCCCGACCTCCTCGATCCGCTGACGCTCGGCACGAGCGAATCGTCGGCGTTCATCGAGGTCGAGCTTCTCGACCTTCCCTGTAGTTTTGGGCATCGCTCCTCGGTCGCTGCAGTCTCGCGAGTTCCTCCGGTCTTGCGCTGAACGGGGTCCCCTCCACCTTGAGGTTAGCCCGATCCACACCTCGTGCAAGCCCTTTCGTCCCCCCTAAACCAACCGGGGTCAATCAACGCCATGTCAACGCCAAGCGAGGGAAGTATCTACTCGAACCACGCCGAGCAGCGGGAGGCGGCGCTTCCGCCGGAGGCACGCGTGCGGGACCTTGAAGAGGCTCTCCTGTTCGAGTTCGGTGATCACGTTGAGTATCGGCAAACGCCGGTCATTCTCTTCGATGCTGTCTCCGCAGAGGATCTAGGTGAAGCGCTAGTCCGGCGACCGGTCATGCTGAAGGCCCTCCTAGCCTGTGCGAACGTTGCACAGCGCGCGGTCCAAAGGGACCTGGGGATTACCGTGGACACCTACGCCGAGCGCATAAGCCGAGACAGAGCATTCACGTTGTCAGGCTATCTGAAGCCGCTGCTGCCGAAAGAGCTAGCTGTACCCGCTCTTCTCATGCTCGATCACTTTTGGTGGGTCGACAAGGAAATGCGTGCGGCAAAGGGTCGCTGGGAACGGCGAGTCCGAGCGGCACTAAACCGTCACTTGCGGGAGGGTAGCTTCGTGAAGAGGAAGTTCGAGCACCCGGGCGGGACATTCGAGTTGGATGCCGCATATCCTAAGCGTGGAGACGTCGAAGTCGGAGTTGATGTCAAGCGGTTTGAGTCACCGAGGGATTTCCACAAACGTGGAGACGAAATCACTCAGAAGGTGAGCCACCTTCGTGACGTCCACCCATCGTCACGGTTCTTCGCCGTCATCTACTACCCGTTTCCCGATCGCCACGCAGACGTACTCAAGCGATATCAGGGCCAAGGCATCAACGGAATTCTCTTTGCGGCTGAGACCGAGTCCAGTATTGACGAAGCTGCCATGCGGGTGATCGAGGAAGGCGGGTTATTAGACTGAGCCGCTAGTTGTGGCGCCTTTACAGCTAGCTCGTCAACTGCTTGATGTTATAACATAAGCCGCTTACGATGATTGAATGGACGAGAGTACGCGAAAATACCTGGCCGAAATCGGACGTCGCGGAGGCAGAAAGAGCCGACGGCGCCTCGATCCAGAGACAGCCCGGGAGATGGTGCGGGTCCGCGAAGCACGACGAGCCTTCCGCGAGTTCTACGCCACCTGCTTCTGGTCGTACCGCCCCGATCTGCAGATCGGCTTGAACGATGTGGAATGGGTCGCCGAGACCCTCAGAAGGAACGGGAACCTGGCGGCATGGCAGGCGGCGAGCCGGCTGTGCCGCTGAGGGGCTTTCAGCGCGAGCTGGCGCGTCCCCCTCTCGGCGACGCTCACGACAGATGGGTTCGTGGCGGGCCGTCCTACGCGCTCCCGGACGATCGGCTCCGAATCAGCTGTGCCCTCGACCCCTTCCACAACGCGCTGGAAGAGGTCCGTCCTTAAGTTCGATGAGAGCTGACGGCGGCCGGCTACTTCCCGCGGCCACGAACTCGGCGGGGCGCTTCATCCACACCGGCCGCACCTTCCCTTCTACGATTGCGCTCAGTTGCCTTCGCCCCGAAGCCTGTCCGCACCGAGTTCGCAGGCGATATGCTCAGCGACGAAGGCGCAGGTCCCACGGTGTACATGGGAACCGGTACGTCCGCCAACCTCGGCGGCACCGTCTCCGCGAAGATCCACTCTGAGGCCGTTGTCCTTTCGTCCCGACGAGTCGTCTCTTGACGTCGATCAAACACGTTACCCTTACTTTACTACGCCTTGCTTCTGGGTCAAGAACAAGCATGAAAGGCATCGAATGAATCTCATTGAACAGTACCTTCCGGGCATTGCTGAAGAGCGGTTGGACCGGGGAGTGCGAGCAATTTCATGGCTGTTGGCCTCTGTGTACGTCCTCACGGTTCGCTGGTGGAGACCCGGTGACATCACTATTGCGATTGCCATCGAAGCATCGGCGGTCGTCGGAATAGTCCGGGCGGCATATGTTCTGTGGATCCGATATGTCTCCAAGCACCATCGGTTGTACCGACTCAAAGATCTGATTGGTAAATGTGCAGCGTTTGTACGATGTGGTAACGCCGAGGATGTAGAGGCGTTAGTTTGCATGCTCATCTTGCGAGATGAGCTGGCCGCACTGCGGATCGGTCTGCCGAAAACAGACGGTCTGTTGACCGCTCTTGAGAGCTTGAGATCGTATTCGCAGGAAAAACGGTGGGATATGGCAGCGAACGTGTTTCATAGCGACATGTACGATTACACAACAATTGACCGATTAGATGCGATTGCATTTGTATTCGGAAAGCAAACCGGCGACCCCACGGACTTACGATGGATAAATGAATTACGTGGATACGAGACGGTGCGAGCGAAGATGCAACGCTTCAAATTCGTTGCGGCCTTGATTCTCTCAGTTGTACTGGCCGTGGTAGCAGTCGTAACCGATGAACTACTTTTTGCATATTTGTTTATCGGTGGAAGTATGGTAATGGGATTGACGTACAATTGGGCAAGGGGACGCGGGTTCAGGTTCATGTTCGCGAGAGCGACGTTGGAGGAGGCGGCGCAACGTAGGGATCGCGTACAATAACAGATGGACGAGGGCACGCTGAAGTGCCTACCGGAAACCCGCCGGCGCGGAGGCAGGAAGAGTCGACGGCGTCTCGATTTTGAGACCGCGCGGGCGATGGTGCGCATTCGCGAAGTTCGACGAGCCTAGCGCGAGTCCTACGCCCCAGCTTTTGGTCGTGCAGCCCCGATCTAGAGATCGGCTTGAATGACGTGGAATGGGTGGCCGAGACCCGCAGGAGGAACGGAAACCTGAAGGCCTAGCGGGTCGCAAGCCGACTGTGCCCCGGACGGTGGTGCTCGATCGTTCGGAGCAGGACGTTCCGGAGTAGGACGTTCCCGCGGGAACGTTCCGGGTGCGAATCCGGGATTCAGAAGTCCTGGACGAGCTCCCGCATGCGGCGCTTGGTCGCCTCATCCGGCAGGCGGCCGAAGGCGGCGCCGATGTTCTCCGCCATGTGGTCCGGATTCGTCGTCTCCGTGAGGGCGCACGTCACGGCGGGATGGGCGAGGATGTACTTGAGGGAGAACTGCGCCCAGCTCGCGCAGTCGAACTCGGCCGCCCATTCGGGCAGCTCGTGTCCGCTCACGCGAGGGAAGTAGGTACCGTTCATGAACGGACGGTTGATCAAGACGGCCAGTCCAAGATCCTGCGCGAGCGGCAGGAGACGATCCTCGGCGTTCGGTTCCATCACCGAGTAGTTGACCTGGACGAAGTCGAGGGGCTGCGTCCGCATGAACGACTCGAACGCCTCGTGCTGGGGGATGCTGGAGGTGGTGACGCCGATGTAGCGCGCCTCGCCCGAGTCCTTCCAGCGGAGCACGTTGGGCCAGTGCACGTCCAGGTCGCGCATGCTCTCGACCTCGAGCAGGTCCAGGGTGCGGCTGCCGACGAGCCGCTGATTCTGCCGCATCTGTTCGATGCCCGACGCTTCCCCGTCCGTGTTGATCTTCGTGGCGACGAAGAGGCGACCGCTGAACTCCGACGCCGTCAGGACCGTGCCGAACTCCGCGTCGATCTCCGGCGTGCGCGGCGAGGTATCGACGACGCGGCCCCCATGCTCGAGGAGCATGCGGATCACGTTCGCCACGGGCTCCGTCCCTTCGGTCGGGATCTCGAGCACGGGCTTCGAGGAGCCGAAGCCCACGATGGGCAGCGTCTCCTCCGTTCCCGGGATGGGGCGCGTGGGAAGCGTCTCCTGGACCGGGGGCGTGCTCCCGAACAGGGCGCGCGGGGCAGCCAGCACAGCGCCGGCACCCGCCAGGCAAGACAGGAAGTCGCGGCGTGTCGTATCGCCCGGACTCTTCATGAGACTCTCCTTCGGCATGGTATTGGTCCGTGCATTGGGCTGACCCGGGTTCTCAGGCGCGGCCGGTGCGGCGGAGGAGCCTGAGGTGGGTGCGGACGTTGTCGTGTTCGAAGTAGGCGTCCTGCAGGTGGCGCGCCCCGTTCGACACCATCTCGGTCCGGCCGTGGAGGACGCGGTGCCCGGCACACAGCAGGATCATCCCGCCCTCCAGCCGGAAGGTCACCTGGGCGCCGGGGTCGTTGACGCGGCTCGACAGTTCGTGGTAGGCGGCATAGAACTCGCCCAGCCGGGGCTCCGACAGGGGAACGGCCTGCATCTGCGCCGTGTTGAAGCGGATCATCCTGATCTCCCCGTCGCTGTCCAGGTCGACCATGGGATTGGCCGCGTAGCACTCGTATTCGTCGCTGAAGATGCGGAACGGCACCTGCACCGAGCACAGCACGTCGAACTTGTCGGGGTGTTCGCTGCGTAGCGCCTCGAGCAGGCCAAAGCCGTCCACGACCGTCGACGCGCCGCCCTCGCACTCGTTCACCAGCATGTGCAACGCCTGCACGCTCGGGGGCCACGTGTAGCTGGTGAAGTCGTTGTGCACGCCGACGGCCAGAGCCGTGTGCGCGATGTTGTATCCCTTCGGATCGAGCTTGACGTTGTGGATGCGCTCGAACAGGACCTCGCGGATCGGACCCAGACGAACGGCAAGTTCCTCCAGCGAATCCGGTTCGGTGGGGGCGTCGACCAGCACGCAGACCCCGGTGCGCAGAAACTCTTCGATCAACTCCGCCGCCGCGCTGTCGTCCGCCAGGAACCGCTGGTAGTTGAACCTCCGCGGCTGGAACTGCCCGTCCCAGTACTGCAACTCGAGACGAGGCCGGCTCAGGAGGCCGCGGATGTCGCTCGACCGGTGGCGCGTGTGGTGTCCGTCCGGCCACGCGATGGAAATCGCCTCGTCGTCGGATCCGGCGGCTTCGATATCGACCGTCGACGGCCTCAGGTCGCTGGGGACGCGGAAGACGTGGAACCGCTTCTCCGTGGTCTGCTCGACGCAGCACTCGCCGCAGCCGCAGTTGTCCCGCAGCCAGAGGTAGGGGAGATCGGTGCGTTCGCCGTCGCTCCAGACCGCCGTCAGGGCGTCGCCATTCTGCGCGAGGCTGCTGATCGAGGCACCCATGGTCGATCCTCCCAGTCCGTGGTCACCGGCCTGCAGCGAACGCTACGGACGCCCGAGCGATCTTGACAATGCCCTTCGCTTGGGCCGACGCTGCGGCGAGGAATCCCCGATCGAACCCTCAGCGGAGAGTGACCGGCATGCCCCGTACGGCCGGGACGAGCACGGAGGCCGGCACAGAGCCGAGCGGCCCCGTCGTGAGCTTCACCCGCATGGAGGACGGCACCCGCGAGGACTACGAACTGCTCTCGCGCCTCGAGGACGAGTTCGCCGCCGACACCGCCGACCGCGTGCTGGCGCACCTCCGCGAGTTGTCAGGCTCCGTTGGCGGCTACCACGTCGACCGTTTGGAACATTCCCTGCAGAGCGCGACCCGCGCCCATCGCGACGGCGCGGACGAGGAGATGGTCGTGGCCGCACTCCTGCACGACATCGACGATCTGCTGGCTCCGCACAGCCACGGCGAACTGGCCGCCCTCCTGCTCCGCCCCTTCGTCACCGAGCGCACGCACTGGATCGTCCGGCACCACGGCCTGTTCCAGCTCGTCTACTACGCCCACCACCTGGGCCGCGACCGCAACGCGCGCGACGAGTACCGCGATCACCCCTGGTACCAGGACGCGGTGGATTTCTGTCACCGCTGGGACCAGTGCGCGTTCGATCCCGACTACGATTCGCTGCCGCTGGAGTTCTTCGAGCCGATGGTCCGCCGGATCTTCGCGCGCGAACCGTTCAGCCTCTGGCCGAGGGGGTGATCCTGACCACGCAGTCGCGGGGCGCCTGCCGTCATCCGACCGGCGTGGCCGTGATCGCCGCGGTCCTGGTGGGCGCACTCGCAGGCTGCGCCCCCGACGGGGACGCCGGGCTGTCGGCCCGGGTCGACGCGGTCTTCGCCGACTACGCCAGCGCCGACGGACCCGGCTGCTCCCTGGGCGTGATCCGGGACGGCCGCCTTGTCCATGCGGCCGGCTACGGCACCGCCAACCTCGACCACGGCATCCCGAACGGCCCCGAGACCATCTACCGCATCGCGTCCGTCTCCAAGCAGTTCACGGCCGGCGCGGTCGCCCTGCTCGCCCTCCGGGGAGAGGTGGATCTGGATGCTCCCGTCCAGCGCTACGTCCCCGAATTCCCCGACTACGCCGACTCTCCCACCGTCCGACACCTGATCCACCACACGTCCGGCGTGCGCGACTACCTCGGGCTCTTCACCCTGGCGGGGAACCGGAGCGAGGATTTCATCACGAATCAGGACATCCTCGACGCGATCCACCGACAGCGCGAACTCAACTTTCCTCCGGGCTCCGAGTACCTGTACAGCAACTCCGGCTACGTCCTGCTCGCCGAGATCGTGGCCGAGGTTTCGGGACAAAGCCTGAGGGAGTTCGCCCGGGCCGAGTTCTTCGATCCTCTGGGCATGCCGCGCACGCACTTCCACGACGACCACAACGAAGTCGTCCCCGGCCGGGCGACCGGTTATTCGCCCACCGATGACGGCTTCCGGATCAACATGACGACGCTCGACGTCGTCGGAGACGGCGGCATCTACACTTCGGTGACGGAGTGGCCCGCATGGGATCGCAACCTCACCGAGGGCACGGTCGGCGGGCCCGAATGGGTCGCGCTGATGCACGAACGGGGCGTGCTCACTTCCGGCGACACGATTCCCTACGCCTTCGGTCTCTCGCACGGCGAGCACCGGGGGCTGGCCACCGTTGGGCACAGCGGCTCGTGGGTCGGCTACCGCACGGGCATGTCCCGCTATCCTGACGCCGGCTACTCGTTCGTCGCCCTGTGTAACCGGTCGCGGATCGATCCCATGTCCCTGATCGCGAGCACGGCCGAGATCTACCTGGAAGACGCGATGGCCCCGCCCGAGGACGTCGCGGAGGGAGAGGAGGAGGAGACGCAGGCTGCGGACGAGGACGCTGCCGCGAGGCTCCGCCCGACCACGACATTCCGAACCGCGCGCGCTACGCCGGATCCTTCTACAGTCCCGAGTTGGACGCCACGTATCGGATCGTGGAGGAAGGCGCCTCCGGGCTCATGCTGCATGTTGGGCGGCGGGACCCCGTCGCACTCGTGGCCGAAGCCGACGGACAACTCACGACCGAGGACGGGCCGACCCTCCGCTTCTCCGAACTCGTCGGCGGCCGGTACGAGGCCCTGATCGTCGACGCCGGGCGGGTCAGGAACCTGCGGTTCGCGCGGACGGAGGGATAGCGGGCCTGGTCGCGCGACTCCTCTCCGGCGGCAATCCCCAGATTCCGAAGGGCGACGGAGATGCGCCGGTACAGGACTACATTGCGGCCATGCCGGGCTGGAAACGGAGGTCGGCTGCCGCCTCGACGCGCTCATCGAGCGGAGCGTGCCCGATGTCCGCAGGGCGGTGCGCTGGAACTCGCCCTTCTACGGCATCGAGAACCAGGGCTGGTTCCTCTCGTTCCATTGTTTCACGCGGTACATCAAGGTGACCTTCCTCAACGGCGCCTCGCTGCGTCCCGCGCCGCCGGTCGAATCGAAGCAGGAGCAGGTGCGCTACTTCCACATCCACGAGGACGACGCACTGGACGAGGACCTCCTGACAGGCTGGCTCCGGCAGGCAGCGGCACTCCCGGGAGAGGACCTTTTCTGATGATTGAATGGCTGGGGATCGGCCACCTGTTCGAGTTGTCCGGGACCGAGGCGGTCGCAGGCTTCCTCGCCCCGCTCGCGATCTGCGCCGCGTTCTTCGTAGTGCAACTCGCGCTGCCGGGGAGGCGGGTGCCCGGCTACGTCATCGACGCGGAGACCGGCGAGCCCCGCGGCTACCGGCTGAACGGCCTGCTGGTGTTCGTGCTCGCGGAACTTGTGTGGGCGCTCGAACTCACCGGGATGCCGCGGGACTGGTTCTACCGGTCCACCGTCTACCAGGTCGCCGGCGGCACGGTCATGTGCCTGGTCTTCGCCCTCCTCGCCGTGTTCGGAGGGTCGCGCGGCAAGGTGAAGCGCCCGCTCGCCGCCCTCTGGGAAGGGCGCGTCCTCGAGCTCTCGTTCTTCAACGAACGCTTCGACGTGAAGATGTTCCTGTACGTCGTCGGCGGGACCATGCTTTCGCTGAACGCCCTCTCCGGAGCCGCGTACCACTACGGGCTCTTCGGCGCGGACTCCAACCCCGGCGTCTTCCTGTACGCGGGGTTCCTCACCTTCTACGTCTTCGACTACTTCATCTTCGAGCGCGTCCAGCTGTACACGTACGATGTGATCCACGAGAAGCTCGGCTTCAAGATGATCTGGGGCGGGATCATGGTGTACGGGTGGCTCTACATCCTGCCGCTGTGGGGCCTGGCCGTGTACCCGGACCCGGGCTTCGCGGCGCCCTGGAGACAGGTGTGGTTGATCGGCGCACCCACGCTGTTCCTCATCGCATGGGGCATCACGCGCGGCGCCAACATGCAGAAGTACACCTTCAAGCGCTGGCCCGAGCGCAAGTTCCTCGGCCTCATCGAGCCCGAGTACATCGAGGCCGGCGACCGCAAGATCCTGTGCAGCGGCCTGTGGGGCGTCGCCCGCCACTTCAACTACCTGGGCGAGGGCTTCTTCTCCCTCTCCATCGCCCTCGTGTTCGGCTACTTCGCCAACCCCTGGGCCTGGACCTACTTCGTCTTCATCGTCGGACTGTTCATTTTCCGACAGCGCTTCGACGACCAGTACTGCGCCGAAAAATACGGCCCCGAGAAGTGGGCCGAGTATCAGGCGCGTGTGAAATATCGGATCATCCCCGGCATCTATTGATGCCCGGGCGCACGGCAGGCTATGCGCGAGGAGGCGGTGAAGAAGATGCCATCAACGGACGGCTGGTCGCGGAGGCGGTTTCTGGGGAGCGGCTCGGCGGCCGCCGCGGTTGCCGCCGTTTGGGGGTGTGCGCCGGACGAGGGGATGCCTGTGGGCGGGGGTAGGCCACCGGCGCCGCTCACCGGGGCTCGCCGGTTGCTTGCGGAGCCGGGTCCGATGCTTCCGCCCGTCCCGGCGATCCTGCTCACCGTGAACGGCCGGCCCGGCGACCCGGACGAGATCTCGGTGCTGTGGACGTTCGTCCTGAGCGGCGACCCGCCCCAGATCGGGGTGAGCGCAGCCCTGGAGCATCAGGCGAGGGGACTCCTGGACATGCACGACGAGTTCGTGCTCAACGTGCCGCTTGCGTCGATGGTCGAGGCATTCGACACCGTCGACATGAACTCCGGACGCGTGGCCGACAAGTTCGAGCTCTCGGGTCTGACGCGCGGCGCGGCGACGGTCGTCGATGCGCCCACCGTGGAGGAGTCTCCGATTCATTGCGAGTGCCGGATCTTCGACTCCCTCGAGGTCCCGCCGGAACGGAAGATCTTCCTCGCGGAGGTCGTGGCGACGACCGCCATCGAGGGCGCGGTCGACGACGCCGGCCGCCTGATCGTGCCGGCCGTGGACTTCTTCGGGATGACCGCCGGGAGCGGCGAGCACTACACGACGGGCCGGCGGGTCGGCAACATCGGGATGACGGTCGGCCGAACCGACATCAAGTACTGACGGATCCAGCGCCGGCGTCTTGGGCGCTCTGCATGCAGGAACGGTATTAGCGGAAGCTGTCCATATCGATTACATTTCGATACGTGATTAACGCATGCAGGAGCGGCAATGACGTATCGTAATATAATAAGCCTCAGCGACACCGAGGCGTCATTCCTTACCACCTTGGCCGCGAGCGGGAAGCAGATCTTCGCAACAAAGGATGCGTACGATGTGCTTGGCGAAGGCAAGGCGACCAGGGATGCGTTGGCACGACTCGTTGATAAAGGCTGGCTGGAGCGTCTTGAGAAGGGGAAGTACCTCATCGTTCCACTCGAGGCCGGCCCCAATCGCACTTGGACCGAGGACACCTACGTCATCGCGGGACACCTGGTGAGTCACGCCACGGTCGGCTACTGGTCTGCCCTCAACTACTGGAACCTCACCGAACAGATCCCCCGTGTTACGTACGTGCAGACGACCGCCCGCAAGGAACGCCGCACACCGCAGGTTCTCGGGATGCGGTTTCGGATCGTCCGGGTGAAGCCTCGGAAGTTCTTCGGTTGCCACGCATACCGTGCCGGACAATTCCGGGTCAAGGTCACGGATCGCGAAAAAACGATCATAGATTGCCTCGACAGGCCCGAGCTAAGCGGAGGAGTGGCCCAGGTCAGCGAGGCACTGCTCGGAGGAGATGGCGACTTCGATTGGGACCTCATGACGAGTTATCTGCGCCGCTTTGGCTCCGGCGCGGTTGTGAAGCGGCTCGGGTTTCTTGTCGAGAGCGTTAAGCTGACCCATGCTCCGAAGCAGGCGATGCTGAATGAATGGCTGGATCTCCTCACTGCCGGCATCAGCCGACTCGATCCGTCCACTCCGAGAAAGCCTCATCGGATCGCCACTCGGTGGCGCATCGAAATCAATCTCCCGGAGGAAGGGCTCCGCGAGCAGACATGATTCAGGACGCGGAGATCCGCCGACGCGCGCGAGCCGCGAGTGTCGAGCCTCGCATCGTAGAGTTGGATTACGCGCTCGGATGGGCCCTCCGAGGAATCGCGGGACACCGTTTTCTGGCGAAGCGGCTGATCTTCAAGGGTGGGACCTGCCTGCGGAAGTGCTACTTCCCGAACTACCGGTTCTCGGAAGACCTCGACTTCACAGCAACCCAGTGGTTTGGTTGGGAGGAGTTTGAGAAATCGGTCGGCGAGGCATTCGCAGCGGTTCAGGGGGCCAGCGGCATCGACTTCGCGGCCCGGGAACCGAAGCGGAGAGTCATTGACGACGAGTACGGGCGCGAGAGCCTCAAGTTCACTCTCTATTGGCGCGGACCGCATGCTTCGGGCGGATCTCCGCCCGGTCTTCGCCTCGACATCACGCGGAACGAAGTACTGACGTTCAGCCCCGTGTCGCGCCCGCTATTCCATCCCTTCTCCGACGCCGAGGATCTCGGAGAGAGCGAGTTGACGTGTTATGCCTTGGAAGAAGTCATGTCCGAGAAGGTCCGAGCCGTCCTCGGTCAACGGCTTCACGCCGTATCGAGAGATGTGTACGACATCTTCTCGCTCCTGGAGCACGTGGATGAGCGGAAGGTACGAGTCAACCTCCCCCGGAAACTGCAGGCGAGAGAGGTCGAATTGGGGGTCATCGACCCGGGTCGTCTGCTGGAGCGCAGGGACGAGTTCCACGCTGACTGGGAGCGCAACCTGGCTCACCTGCTCCCTCCAGGCGCTGAGCGGGAGTTCGAGGAGGTATGGAATGCAGTCGTAGAATATGTGGGACGGATGGCCACGGGGCTGGGTGATATGCCTTGAGCGGCGCGAGCCACCTTAGCGTTCGTCCCTCGCCCACTCTTCCCTTAGGAGTCCGTAGTACACGTCGTCGACCCGCTCCTCCCGCAGCGTCCGGTGGCTGCGCAACATCCCCTCGCGGGTCATGCCCAGCTTTTCCATCACCCTCAGGGACGACGTGTTCCGCGCATCGGCGTACGCGTACACCTTCGCGAGCCCGCGCTCGCGGAACGCCCAGTCGACGACGGCGCGGGCCGCCTCCACGGTCAGACCTCGGCCCCAATGCTCCTTCGCGATCGAGTAGCCCAGTGCGCCCGTCGCATGCTCGGCGTCGATCCTGATGCCGATGCCGCCGATGACCTTGCCTGCCAGGACGATCGCCCACACCGGCCACTCGTCCCGGGACGTGAGGATCCGCCGCGCGACGAACTCCTCCGCGTGTTCCCTGAGGTAGGGCACCGGCACCGGCAGGTATCGGCCCCACTCCGGGTCGCGGGCGAACTCGAATATGTCGTCCACGTCTTCCAGACGGTGCGGCCGGAGCAGCAGCCGCTCCGTTCCGATCTCGAACTCTCGTGTCTCCATCGTCCGGTCCCAGGGTCATGCCGTTCACGAAACGATCCGTGGCTCAGACCCTTCAGTACCCGAGCAGTTCCGGCAGGAACAGGACGACGTCGGGCAGGAACGCGATGGCGACTGTGAGCGCCAGCATGAGCGCGAGGTAGGGCCAGAGCGGGCGCGCGACCTCGGCCGGCTCGACCCCTCCCACCGAGCAGGCCACGAGCAGGCTCACGCCGACGGGCGGCAGGAACACGGAGATTCCCTGCGTGGCCACGATCACGGCGCCGAAGTGCACGGGGTCGATCCCGAGTTGGGTCGCGAGGGGCAGCAGGATCGGCGTCAGCAGGACGACCGCGGGCACGCCCTCGAGGATGGCGCCCAGCGGAAGGAACACGAGAATCGTGAGAAGCATGAAGCCGACCGGGCCGCCCCCGATCCCCACGACGGTCGAAGCGAGCGTCTGTGGCAGCTGCAGGACGGCGAGGACCCAGCCGAGGAGATGCGCGGCGCCGACGACGAACAGCACCATCCCCGACACGACGGCGGTCTGGACGACCTTCTGCCACAGCTCCGCGAGGGTGAGGGATCGGTACACGAGTCCAGCCAGGAGCAGCGCGTAGGCGACGGCGACGGCGGCGGCCTCCGTGGGGGTGAAGAGTCCGAAGCGGATGCCCCCCAGGATGACGACGATCATGAAGAGCGGGAGCACCGCGTCGAGCGTCGCGCGGCGGAGTTCGGCGATCGAGGCGCGCTCCCCGCGCGGCCACCCTTCCCTCCGCGCCTGCCACCCGATCTGCGCCATCAGGCCTGTGGCGATGAGGAGCGCGGGCACGATCGAGGCGACGAACAGGGCGCCGATGGAGACGTTCCCGATGACGCCGTAGACGACCATCACGATGGCGGGCGGAATGAGGATCCCCATCCCGCACGCGGCAGAGACGATCGCGGTGGCGCGCGCGCGGCCGTAGCCGTTCGCGGTCAACTGGGGCACCATGATGCCGCCGACGGCGGCCGCGTCCGCGGACGTCGAGCCCGACACGCCCGAAAAGAACACCTCGGCCATCACGACCACCTGCCCGAGCCCTCCCGGGAGGTGGCCCACGAGGGCGCGGGCCAGCGTCACCAGGCGGCGGCTGATCCCCCCGACATCCATCAGGTAGCCAGCGAGGATGAACAGGGGCACGGCGAGCATGGGGAACGAGTCCATCCCCGCGACGATCTGCTGCGGGATGACGACGAGCGGGAGATCCGCCACCACGATGGCGATGACGGCCGCAATTGCGAGCGCGAACCCGATGGGCACGGCCGCCAGCACGAGGAGGCCGAAGACGCCGAGGAGGAGCCCACCCATCAGCCGACCTCCCCGGTCGAACCCGGTTGCTGCGGCGAGGGTGGGGCGGACGTCCCCCCACCCTCGCCTGCCCCTCCGGCAAGCAGGTGGGTCAACATCAGCACGCCGGACACGGGCGCCGCGGCATAGACGAGCGCGACCGGCAGGTTCAACGCGGCGGAACGCTCTCCCATCGTGAGGTCCATGAGGGCGATGCCCGTGCCGATGAGGAGGAGCGCGAACATCAGCACGATCGCTGCCGCGGACGTCTCCACCGCCTTCTTCGCGCGCGGAGGCAGCCGCCCCGTGACCTGGTCGAACCGGAAGTGGGACCGATGCGCCACCGCCAGCGAAGCCCCGAGCATCGACATCCAGATGAAGCAGAAGCGCGACACCTCCTCGCTCCACGGATTCGGCCAGGCGAAGAGGTAGCGCATCAACACCTGGAGGAGGACGACGTCGCACACCGCAATCACAAGAATGCCGACGGCGTAGGTTTCAAGCCTCACCAGGAGCCCGTTGAACACCCGCAGCCGCTTCGTCATCGGCGCTCCGTCGAAGCCACCAACCTTGCGATCAGCGCTTCGCCGTCCGGCAGCCGATTCGCCAGTTCGTCCCATATCCGCGGTCTGACGGCCGGGGCGAACGGCGCCAGGTTCGGACGCGAGATCTCCACGCCGGCCTCGCGCATCTCCTCGATGGCGTCCGCCTCCATCCGGCGCGCGACTTCGCTCTGGTAGGCGAGCGCCTCGGCCGCGGAACGGTCGACGGTCTCCCGGATCTCGACGGGAAGCCCCCGATAGAACGGCTCGTTCACGAGAAGTGTGATCGGGTTGTAGGTGATGGATGTGAAGCTGTAGAACTTCGCCACCTCGTGGAGCCGGCTGCTCACGAAGCCGACCGCGTTCGCCTCCCCGCCGTCGATCACGCCCTGCTGGAGCGCGGAGTAGACTTCGCCGTAGTTCATCGGCGTCGCCTGCACGCCCAGCGCGGAATAGGCCGCCAGGTACGTCGCGTTCTGGAGGACCCGGAGCTTGAGGCCGGCGAGATCCGCGGGCGTCTCGACGGGCCGGCGGGTGTTGTAGACGTGGCGGAAGCCGTAGTCGAGAAATCCGAGCGAGCGGACGCCGGTGCGTTCCAGGAGGAGGTTGCGCCACCCGTCTCCCGCCGGGCCGTTCATCGCTGCGAGCCCGTGGTCCCGCGTCTCGAACAGGAAGGGGAGATCGAATACCTGCGTCTCGGGCACCCAGCCCGAGAGCACCGGTGTGCCCGTGATCGCCATGTGCACCGCACCGACCTGGATCTGCTCGAAGGCAACGCGCTCGCCCCCGAGCTGTCCCGACGGATAGACGACGACCCGGAACCGTCCGTCCGTGCGCTCGAGCATGAGATCCCGGAACCGCTCCGCCATGAGATGGAACTCGGAGCCCGTCGACAGCACGTGGGAGAAGCGGACCTCCCAGGTAGGCGGTTCGGAGTCGCGGGGCACAGGGGCACCGCAGGACGCCACGAGTAGCGTCGCCGCTACCGCCAGCCCGAGGCCCACCCCTTCTGGCGCAGAGGGCTCAGGTCCTCGCCTTCACTCCCGAGTAAGTGCGGCACCTTCCACGATGTGTCGCTGGATGGCCTCGGCCCACTGGGCCATGAAGTCCTCGAAGGCTTCGCCGAACGCTCGCACGAAATCGTCCGCGTCGGACGAAAGCGACGTCATTCGATACTTCACAGACGCCCGGCTTCGGTTCTCACCGTCGGGAGTCACACGAACGTCCACCATGGCGGTGTGGTGGTCGGGAACTATGTACACGAACGAAGCGACGCCCGCGGCGGGCGCATGCCGTGTCTGGACCCATGTCGCCGTTCCCACGCCTTCCTTGATGGTCTGGAACACCAGGCCTTCCCTCGCGTGGGGCCCGTTCGGAGACAAGTAGCGCGGATCCCACCCTGCGACCCACCGCCGCTCACCCTCCGCGCTGAACAGCGGGAACGCGTCCGAAACCGGCAGGGCCATGACGAAGCCGCCCGCCCGGTCTACATGGACTCGCGTGTCCACGGCCTACGCGCCCCAGATCGTCTGGCCGGCGTCGATGAACAGGCTGGCGCCCGTGACGAGCCGCGCCTCCTCGTTCGACGCGAGGTAGACGACGGCGCCCACGACGTCGTCCGGCGCGCCGATCTTCCGGAGCGGGATGCGGGCGAGGCGCCCCTCGCGGAAGTCGTCCCGCGCGATGTCGGCGCGGTTCAGGTCGGTTTCGATCAGCCCGGCGCGACGGCGTTCACCCGGATCCCGTGGGGCGCGAGCTCGAGCGCCATCTGCTTCGTGAGCATCTCGACCCCCGCCTTCGACACGCAGTAGTGCGTGAGGTTCGGCGCGGCCACCGCCTGTCCGGCGGAAGATACGTTGACGACCGCCCCCGCCGTTCCCGCCTCGACCATGCGGCGCGCCACCGCCTGACCCACCAGGAAGTATCCCTTCAGGTTGACGCCCTGAATGGCGTCCCACTCCCCTTCGTCGATCTCGAGGAAGGGCGTGCGTCTCAGGATCCCCGCGTTGTTCACGAGGATGTCGAGGCCACCCAGGAAGTCGTCCGCCTCCGCGACGAAACGTTCGACGTCGGAACGGGAGTCCGTCGAGCCCTGCACGGCGACCGCGCGGCGCCCCATCGCCTCGATCTCACGGACCGCGCTCGCGGCATCCTCCCGACTCCGCCGGTAGTTGACCGCCACGTCCGCCCCCTCGCGCGCCAGTCCGAGGGCGATCGCCCGACCGATGCTCCGCGAGCCGCCGGTAACCAGAGCACGCTTGCCGTCAAGACGCATGGGGAATTCGGGATTCGAGTTCGCGTGTGATGCCGAGTGGGCAAAGTCCGGGCGTGGACAGGGATTCGCAACGCGCGTGGGCACCCCTACCTTCGAACAGGTTCCATCTTCCCGCGGGAGCGACCCATGAAGCGCACGGTTCGTCTCGAACTCGCCTGTTCGCTGGCATGCCTCGCCACTCTGACGGCTTCGCTGATTCCGGGCGTAACCCGGAGCGCGGCGGCGCAGTCGTTTCCCTCCGACGATCCGGTCATTCGGGCGATCTGGGAGGAGGGGGTCGAGCGCTCGCAGGTCTACGAACTCGGCCAGGTGATGATGGACTCGATCGGGCCGCGGCTGACCGGGTCGCCCGCGATGGCCGGCGCCAACGACTGGGCGCTCGCGAAGTACGCGGAGTGGGGCATCGAGGCGTACAAGGAGCAGTACGGCACCTGGCGGGGATGGGAGCGGGGGATCACCCACATCGATCTCATCGCGCCGCGCATGCGCACGCTCGAGGGCATGGCGGCCGCGTGGAGCCCGGGCACGGGCGGGCCCGTCGAGGCGGAGGTGATGATCCTGCCGGACGCGGACAGCCCCGGAGCCTTCGAGGCGGCGCTGTCGGAGGTGCGCGGCAAGTTCGTGCTCGTCTCGCGCCCGGAGCCGAGTTGCCGCGCGCCCGACAACCTGGAGTGGTTCGCGCGGTCCGAGACGACGGCCCGCATGGCGGAGGAGCGGGAGCGCGCCATCGCGGAGTGGAGCGACCGCGTGGGGAATACGGGGTTCGATGCGCGCTCGCTGCCGGAAGCGCTGAGCGCAGCCGAACCCGCCGGGATCATCCGCTCGCAGTGGTCCGAGGGCTGGGGCGTCACCAAGATCTTCGGCACCCGCGCGGAGCGGGCGCCGGTCCTGGACCTGAGCTGCGAGGCCTACGGGCTCCTGTACCGGCTGGCCGAGAACGATCAGGGGCCGGTGCTGCGCGTCGACGCACAGGCCCGCTTCCTGGGAGAGGTGCCGGTTTTCAACGCCTTCGCCGTCATCCCCGGCAGCGCCGAGCCCGAGGAGTACGTGATCCTCGGAGGCCACTACGACTCCTGGGACGGCTCCGACGGCGCGCTCGACAACGGCACCGGCGCCGTCGCGATCATGGAAGCGATGCGCATCCTGAAGAGCGCCGTCCCGAACCCCCGCCGCACGATCATCGGCGCCCTCTGGAACGGCGAGGAGCAGGGCCTGAACGGCTCACGCGCCTTCGTCGAGGATCATCCCGATATCCTCGAGCGCACCCACACCGTGTTCAACGTCGATCACGGAAACGGCCCGGTCACGTTCATCCCCATGCAGGGGTTCGCCGGCGCCGCGGGGCGCTTCGGCGATTGGCTCGCGAAGATCCCCAGCGAACTCTCCGACCTAGTCACGCTCGAGGTCCCCGGGATGCCCGAGTCCGGCGGGACCGACCACGCCTCCTTCCTGTGCGCCGGAGTGCCCGCCTTCAGCTTCCACGTCGGGGCCGGCCGGAGCGAGATGAACATCGCCGACAACCGCTGGGACACGAGCACCTACACCTGGCACACCAACCGGGACACCTTCGACAAGATCGTCTTCGAGGACCTGCGCGACGACGCCGTGATGACCGCGATGCTCGCCTACCTGGCCTCCGAAGACCCGGACCGCATGCCCCGCGACCGGCGCACCATGCCGCCCGGCACCCAGTGGCCCGACTGCCGCCCCCCGGCGCGCAGTTCCGGTCAGAGCACGCGGTGACGGATCCGGTTCAGTCGTCGAGGCTCAGGGACCAGTTGTTCCACTTGAGATCCGGCGAGGCACCCAGGGAACGGTAGAAGCCCTCGGCCGCGCGGTTCCCGTCCATGACCGTCCAGATCACTTCGGCCGCACCGATGGATGTGGCGTGCGAAACCACCGCCGCCATCAGGGCCTTCCCCGCCCCCGCGTCGCGCGCACTCTCTTCGACGAACAGCTCCTTGAGCACGACCTTCGGGCGCAGCGTATAGGTCCATGGAATCGTGTAGACCACGGCCATCCCGACGAGATCATCGTCCTCTTCGGCCACAAACGCGGTGAACAGACGGTCGTCCCCGAACCCGTGCTCGAGCACGCTCTCCCGCGTCACCGCAAAGTCGTCGATGTACTCCTCGAACCGCGCCAGCCCCCGCATCAACTCCAGCAGCCGATCCACATCGCCCCGTTCAGCCAGCCTTACGCGCATATGACGGCACCCCTGTCCTCGAGGAAGTGTGTTGAACAACCGACCGCCCGGTGAACGATCGCCCGGACAACGCTGATTCGGCGAGAGGGGCGAAGCCCTTCGCGAGCCCACGGACAACGCGGACCGGCACGTGTGCCACAAGGACGTGCCCGGGAGAATTTGGCCAGCGAAGGGGAGCGAAGCTCCACGAGCGCCCGAATTCTCGCGGGCGCAGGTTTGACTTCCGAAGGAAGGAAAGCATGCGCCCGGGAGAATTCGAATCCCCAACCTCCTGATCCGTAGTCAGGTGCTCTATCCAGTTGAGCTACGGGCGCTCGGAGCCGGCCGTTCCGCGATCGGCGATGTCGTGCCGCATGCCCAGGAGAGGATTCGAACCTCCACGTCCGTAAAAGGACACTAGCCCCTCAAGCTAGCGCGTCTGCCAGTTCCGCCACCTGGGCTTGAAATGCTCGGGGGGGGAGTCGAACCCCCACGGGAGTTTAATCCCACAGGATCCTGAATCCTGCGCGTCTGCCATTTCCGCCACCCGAGCCTGCGCCCCTGAACCCTCGGGTCCGGGGAGTCGCCCCCGAGAACCGGTGCCGCTGGCTCCGCCGGGACGAGTGCGCCCGACAGGATTCGAACCTGTGACCTCTTGCTCCGGAGGCAAGCGCTCTATCCAGGCTGAGCTACGGGCGCAGACACGAAACGCGCCGCCGGAAGAGGCGACGCGCCGCGCGGGCAATCTAATCGGACCGGCGCCCAGCGTCTACCTGCCGCACGGGGCCGACCCCGACTCGGTTCAGCGCGATCCGGACGAGGTCGCGGCCGTGTCGTCGATCGAGTCGATGACGAGGTCGAGCAGGCCGTCGATCGCCCCTCCGGGGATCCAGCGCGCCACCACCACGAGATCGTTCACCGGGTCGCAGTAGATCATGTTCGTCCCGTTTCCGAGGTGGGCCCACGCCTCCGCGGGCGCGCTCGGATAGCGCTTGTTCCCCTCGTCGTCCGCGACGTTGAGCATGAAGTTCATGAACCCGTAGGAGCCGTTCGCCGGGCCCGGCGTCGTCGCGAGGTCGAACCATTCCTCGGAGAGGAGTTGCCGGTCTCCCCACGTCCCGCGCCGCAGCGTGAAGAGGCCGAAGCGCGCCTGGTCGCGGGCGCTGATGAACATGCCGCCGCCCCAGTGGCCGCCACCGCTCACCGACTGCACGCGACGCCCGTCGATCGTGACCCACGAGTTCTCGTAGCCGTTCCAGCGCCAGGTCGGGGAGGCGCCGATCGGTCCCATCACCCGTTCGTGCAGGACCTCGGGCAGCGGGCGCCGCAGGACGCTCATCGCGGCGAGCGCGAGGAGGTTCACGCGGGTGTCGTTGTACTCGTATACGGTCCCCGAGGGGTGTCGCTCGCGGGTCATCCACGTGTCCGGGTCGCCGCTCGGACGGTCGGCCCAGTCCGGCTTGCCCCACAGCGTGCCCTCCCAGTCGGACGTCTGCCGCAGGAGGTCGTCCCACGTGATCGTGCGGTTGTGCTCGGACTCGAACATCGTCGTCGGATCGGGCTTCCCGAAGCCGATGCGGTCGACGCCCGGCTCCCCGTCGCCCGGCGGCACGTCGATCGGGGCCATGTACTCGCGCACCGTGTCGTCGAGCGAGCCGATGAGCCCCTCGTCCCACGCGAGTCCCACGGATGTCGAGAGGAACGACTTGGTCACGCTGTACGTCATGTCGACCCGCTTCGTGTCCCCCCACTCCGCGACGATGTAGCCGTGCCGCACGATCATCCCGGCCGGCCCGCCCCGCACGTTGAAGGGGCCGATCCCCTCCCCGAGCGGTTCGCGCCCGAAGCTCCGGCTGTGCTGGAACTCCCGGTCTCGCGCCTGGCTCGTCTCGTGCTCGAGGGCGTATTCGACCGCCGCCTGGACGCCCGCCGCGTTCATCCCCACCTGCTCCGGAGTGCGCGTCTCCCAGAGTCATCCCACGCGTCCCCGCGCGCGGGCAGGTACTGCGCGGCCCCGACGCCCGGAAACGCGACCGTCGCTGAAACGGCAAGAAGTCCGGCCCAAAGCGCGCCACGGTGCGCGCGAATCATGCCCCGCATGAGAACCTCCTGATTCGGATCGAGTACGGCAGGCATCGTAACGACTGGCATCCCGCCGGTACACGGGTATCTGAGGCCGGGCGATCAAACACGGTTCCTCGAACTAGGTCCGGTGCCGCCACCTTCCGATCAGGCGGCGGACCCAGCGGATGGAGACGCTCGAGCCGACCGCGAGCACGCTCGCCAGCAGATCGAACCCGATGTCGAACCAGTCGAACGTGCGGCTGGGCACGAAGAACTGGATGCATTCGTCCACCACGCCGACCGCCGTCGTCACGGCGATGGCCAGCACGGCCGGCACAGGGACGCGCTTCCCGTGGGCCTTCCGTTCCACCAGGGCCTCGTGGATGATGAGCGCCAGCACCGCGTATTCGATGAGATGGGAACGCTCCGCGGCATCGATCGCGCGGGCTAAACCGATGATGGCGATCGCCGCGACGCCCAGCGCGAAGCCGACCTCCACGCCGCGCGAGCGCTCCCTCAGCCCCTGCACCACGATCATCACCGCGATCAGAAGCATGCCGGCGCTGAACATCGTGGGGACCAGTTCGAGCAGCCCGCTCTCGCGGAGCGCGTCGGCCAGCGTCCGCGCGAGATCGGCCGTCGCATAGATCGCCACGACCACGGCCAGCGCCCACACCCACAGGCGCCTCTCCCGGTTGGACGAGAAGTCCGGCATCCGCATCTCCATCCCGGCTCGGGCGGACGGCCACCCCGTGAACCATCGCGCAACGAGCCCTATGATTAGAAAGTGACGACCCTTTTGTGTCGCTGAGACGCTGAACCGCGAGGGAAGTTCCGATGAAGGTAACCATGATGCGCGCAACAGTCGCGGTGGCGCTGGTCGCCGCCGTGTCGATCCCGGTCGCGCGGGCGCAGGATGGCGGCGCGGTGCCGCGCACGCCGGACGGGCGCCCCGACCTGCAGGGGAACTGGACGAACGGCACCATCACGCCCATCGAGCGGCCCCAGGGGTTCGAGGCCGTGCTCACGCCCGAGCAGGTCGCCCAGATCGAAGGCGGCCGGCAGGAGTGCATCGAGGCGCACTCGGGATCCAGCGATCCGGACCGTGACGCGCCGGCGGAGGGCGGCACCACCATCGGGTGCGACTTCATCCTGGAGGCGGCGGCCGGCGGCACGGGCGGCTACAACCTCTTCTATCTGGACCGGGGAGATCAGGTCGCCGTTGTGAACGGAGAACCGCGCAGTTCCCTCCTCATGATTCCGGAGGATGGCCGAATCCCCGCCCGCACGCCGGAAGCGCAGCAGCGCCTCGGCCTGCTTATGGCCGCCCGCGGCCAGCACGGCGAGTACGACAACCCCGAGAACCGGCCCCTCTCCGAGCGCTGCATCGTCTCGTTCGGGTCCAACGCCGGCCCGCCGATGCTCCCCAACTACTTCTACAACAACAATTACACCATCGTGCAGACCCCCGACCACGTCGCGATCATGACGGAGATGGTGCACGACACCCGCATCATCCCGATCGGCGTGTCGCCGGACCCCGGTGACACGGGCGAGGCCCGCGGGCCGTCGGCGTTTCCGGAGGAGATCCGACCCTGGTTCGGGGATTCCCGCGGGTGGTGGGAGGACGACACCCTCGTCATCGAGACGACGAGGCTCAACCCGCAGCAGCTCACCGCCTACCGCGAGTTCTTCGGCGCGAGTCCGAACATGAAGATCACGGAACGGCTCACGCGCGTGGACGCGAACACGATCAACTACGAGTTCCTGATCGACGACCCGGACACCTGGGAGACCCCGTGGGGCGGCGAGGTCCCGTTCGTGAGGATGGACGACCTCCTCTACGAGTACGCCTGCCACGAGGCCAACTACGCCCTGGAGAACGTCCTGCTCGGCGCCCGCGCTCAGGAGCGCGAGAACCGGTAAGGCGCAAGCCGACCCCGGGTGAGCGTGGCGAGGCGGCAGGCGGAACGAGGAGGCGGGCTGGAGAATGCGCCGTCAGGGAGTCGAACCCCGAACCTACTGATTAAGAGTCAGTTGCTCTGCCAATTGAGCTAACGGCGCGTACAGCTTCAAAGCTCTCGTTCGCGGCCTCGGCGGGCAAACCGCGGGCCGCGAAATGGAGCCGAGGGGATTCGAACCCCTGACCTCTGCAATGCCATTGCAGCGCTCTCCCAGCTGAGCTACGGCCCCGCGCTTCGACTGTCGCTTCACGCGGACGGGCTGGCGTCGGTCCCGTCCTGCCTTCCGTCCAGTACCCCCAAGGGGAATCGAACCCCTATCTCCACCTTGAAAGAGTGGTGTCCTAGCCGTTGGACGATGGGGGCTCGTGCCGCTGTCGTCCCCTTTTGCCACGCGCCCGCCAGGACTCGAACCTGGGACCCCCGGCTTAGAAGGCCGGTGCTCTGATCCAACTGAGCTACGGGCGCCCGCTATCCCGTTCCAAGCTGCTCCAAGCTCGCGGCGGGATTTGAACCCGCGACCTCATCCTTACCAAGGATGCGCTCTACCCCTGAGCTACGCGAGCCGACAGGGGCGGAGGGACTCGAACCCCCAACCGCCGGTTTTGGAGACCGGTGCTCTACCAATTGAGCTACGCCCCTCTGCCGCTTCCCGCGAACCGGCCGTCGGCGGCCCGTGGCAATGGCTGGGGGCGGAGTCGAACCGCCGACACCGGCGTTTTCAGCGCCGTGCTCTACCGCCTGAGCTACCCAGCCATGGCAGCCCGTGGCAAGAGCCCTGCTGCCCGACTCCGGGGGTGGGATTCGAACCCACGACCTAGTGGTTAACAGCCACCCGCTCTGGCCACTGAGCTACCCCGGATCGTACCCCCGTCCCGCAAAAGGGATCGGAGAGCAAAACGCCTCGCCCCGCAGCTTTGCGAGGCGAGGCGAGAGATAGCGGGGGCAGGATTCGAACCTGCGACCTTCGGGTTATGAGCCCGACGAGCTACCAGACTGCTCCACCCCGCAGCGCGACCCGCAGGATACAGAGGGACGGGAAAAGTGTCAACCTCGAAACCGCTTCCGGCGCGGCTTCGGCCTGCCGCTTCAAACCGGGCGCCCGAAGGCTATGCCGTGGCCGATCCGCCGCCCCATCCGCGCGGGTCCGGCCCTCCCGTGAGTCGCCCGGTATCCGGGTCGATTCCGACCGCGTGGAGTTGCGCGACGAAGGCGTCGTTCGCGACCTCCAGGCCGCGTCCCTCCAACTCCTCCCTCAGGTGATGGAACAGTTGCGGCTCCAACTCGAGCAGGTGGTCCTCCCAGTGCCAGCGCGGGACGGAGACGGCCTCGAGCGCCGACATGCCGAAGTCCACCGTATTGCTGATCGTGTGCTGGACGGCGCCCAGGATGCGGGTGCCGCCCGCCGCGCCCGTGACCAGGATCGGCTGTCCGTCCCGCAGCACGATGGCCGGCGAGATCCCCGTGATGCGCGCCTTTCCGGGTTCGATGCTGTTCGGCCGTCCGGCGACCGGGTTGAACTGGAACATGCAGTTGTTCCACGTGAAGCCGAGACCTTCGGTGACGACCCCCGAGGCGGAGCCGAGCGTGTGCGTGAGCGCCACGCAGTTCCCGGCCCGGTCCGCGGTCGAGAGGTGCGTCGTGTCCGGTCCCTCCGGTGGCTCCTCGACGACGTCGGGCGGGAGTTCGCGCCGGTCGATGAAGCCCCTCAGTTCGGCGGCGCGGTCCTTCGACACCAGGATGTCCGTCGGATCGTCGATGAACTTCGGGTCGCCGTGGTACCGGCGCCGGTCGATGAAGGAGAGGATCTGGGCGCGGCCCAGGAGTTCCACGTGGTCCGCCTTCCCGTGTTCGAGACCCGGCACGTCGTAGCCCTCGAGGAGGTTCAGGATCTCGATGACCTGGGCGCCGCTGCCGGGCAGCGCGTTCGAGAACACGTCGTGTCCGCGGTACGTGCCGTGCACCGGGTCGTAGACATCGGGCGCGTACGCCTCGAGGTCGGCCATCGTCAGGAGGCCCCCGTTGCGCTCGAAGTCCGCCGCGATGCGCTCGGCGATCTCGCCCCGGTAGACCACGTCGGCGCCGCCCTCGGCGATGAGTTCAAGCGTGCGGCCGTAGTCCCGCTGCACGAGCCGTTCCCCCGCCCGCCACGGCACGCCGTCGTTGAGGAAGATGCGCGCGGAGGCCTCGGTCGTCCGGACCTTGGTGAAGAACGGGACGACGCCCGAGGACGACTCCGTCCGGGTCGTGAAGCCGCGCGCCAGGGCGCCGGGGATCTCGAAACCGTCGTACGCGAGCCGGATCGCCGGCTCGACGAGTTCCGCCCACGGCCGGGTCCCGAACCGGCTCCACGCCTCCCACAGGCCGGCGATCGTGCCCGGCGTGACGACCGACTTGTAGCCGATCTGGTTGATGTCGCCGCGCACCTTCCAGCGGTCGGCGTGCCCGTAGATCCGCCCCTCGAGGGCGCTGCGGTAGATGTCGGGCGTGGCCCGGCTCCCCGCGCGCCCGTGGAAGTCGATGGACGTGGCGCGTCCGGTGCTCGCGTCGTACACGACCATGCAGCCGAAGCCGCCCACACCGGCGGAGAACGGCGTCGTGATGAACTGCGCGAACGCCGTCGCGATGGCCGCGTCGATCGCGTTGCCGCCACGCCTGAGGGCCCCGACTCCGGCCTCCACGGCGATCGGTCCGCGCGCCACGACGATCCCGCCGCCGGCGTCCCGCGCTCCGTTGTTCGGCGCTCCGTTGTCCGATGCGCCCGCGGCCGCCTCCTCGCCGTCCGGACTGCACGCGCCGAGCGATCCCGCGGCGACGGCACCCACCCCGGCCGCCGCCGTCGCGATGAAGGCTCTTCGTGACTGAAGGTCCTCGGGCCGGACATCGCTTCGGTCGGTCTTCACGTCACGGCTCCCTGTTGGCGGTGCCCGGTGGCGGCGTTTCGCCGCGGGCTGTTAAGGTTCGCCCATCAGCGTGGCGCACGACGCGCGGCACGCGGCCAAATCTCATGATGGCCGATCCCGATTGAAGATATACACCAAAGGCGGGGACGGAGGAGAGACCACGCTCCTCGGCGGCGCGCGGGTTCCGAAGGACGATGCGCGGGTCGCGGCGTACGGCACCGTCGACGAACTCAACGCCGTGATCGGGGTGGCGCTCGCCCTCGACCCGGACGGCGCGACGCTCGGCGAATCCGGGCCGGCCCTCGGCGCCGTCCAGGAGGACCTGTTCACGATCGGGGCCCGCCTCGCCGCCGCCAATCCCGACCGGTTGCTGCGGAAGGGCACCATTCCCGCGCTCTCCGCCGATCGGATCGACGCGCTCGAGGCCTGGATCGACGCGCTGGACGCCGAGCTTCCCGCGCTCGAGGCCTTCGTTCTGCCCGGCGGGTCGCCCCTCGCCGCGCAGTTGCATGTCGCGCGCACCGTCTGTCGGCGGGCCGAACGGGGCGTCACGGCTCTCCTCGACGAGCAGCCGGACCTCGCCGAAGTCGTCGTCCCCTACATCAACCGTCTCTCCGACCTGCTGTTCACCCTCGCCCGGGCCACGAACCGGCGCGCCGGCCGCGAGGACGCGATGTGGCTGCCGCAGCGGCAGCGGGATGAAGGCGGACGGTGAAGACATGCCGCGGACCGTGACGCGCACCCCGTTTCGACTCACGCCGCCGGGCGCCGATCTCCGCGGCGACTACTGGTCGGCCGCCGCTTCCACCGAAGGCGGTCCTCCCGCGACCGACGCCGCGATCGTCGTCTGCCACGGCTTCAAGGGGTTCAAGGACTGGGGCTTCTTCCCCCATCTCTGCGAACGACTCGCCGAGATGACCGGGATCTCCGTCGTCTCCTTCAACTTCGACGGCTCCGGCGTACGCGACTCGGACTTCGATGACCTGGAGGCGTTCAGCCACAACACCTTCTCGCGCGAACTGTGGGACCTCGAGGCCATCCTCGACGGCCTCGCAAGCGGCCGGCTTGGAGACGTCAAGGTTGCCGCGGCCACGCGCTTCGGCCTGCTCGGACACAGCCGCGGCGGCGCCACCTGCATCCTGAAGGCGGGCCTCCGGTCGCAGGTCCGGGCGCTCGTCACGTGGGCCTCGATCTCCTCGGTCACGCGCTACGAGAGTTTCGCCGACCGGTGGGACGCCGGGGAAACCGTGATCATCCCCAACGCGCGCACAAAGCAGGACATGCCGCTCGAGCGAAACGTGCTCGACGACATGCGCGCGAACCGGGAGCGCCTCGACGTGCTCGCCAGCGCCGCGAGCCTGCGGATTCCGGTCGCCGTGGTGCACGGGACGGCCGACGAGTCCGTACCGTTCAGCGACGCCTGGCGGATCGCCGACGCGGTAGGAGACCTCGCGCGGCTCGTCGGGGTAGAAGGGGGTACGCACACGTTCCAGGCGGGACACCCGTTCGCGGGGACGACGCCTCAACTCGACGAGGCGATCAACGCCTCGGTCGAACTGTTCACGCGCGCACTCGAGTGAGACGAATGACCCGAAACCGATCGAGCCGGAGGCGACGTTCAGGGCTCGCGGCGGCGACGGCGGTCGCCCTGGCCGCCGGACTCGTGACAGGGGGCTGCCGCTTCGTGCGGCTGGACAGCAACGGCGCTCCGGCACCGGACGAGGGGCCCGATCTCGCCGAGCAGGTCGCCTCCCTGCTCGACCGGCAGGCGGCGGCGTGGAACGGGGGCGACCTCGACGGCTTCATGAGCGCCTACTCTCCATCTCCGACGACGACCTATATCGGATCGACGGGACTCATCGAGGGCTACGACGGGATTCGGGAGCGATACGCCCCGGGATTCGCGCAGGGCGCGGCGCGGGACAGCCTCCGCTTCGAGGGCCTGCGGGTTCGGGAGGTGGATGAGCGGGTCGGCGTGGCGACGGCGCGTTACGTCCTCGAACGCGAGGGGGCGGTCACGTCGACGGGACCGTTCACGCTCGTCCTGCTGAACGTGGAGGGGGCCTGGCTCATCGTCCACGACCAGTCGGCCGAAGACGGAGGAGGCTGACGACCGATGCGGACCTTCGACTACGTCATCGTGGGGGGCGGCCTCGCGGCCGTCTCGGCGGTGGACGGGATCCGGGAGATCGACCGCGAAGGCTCGATCGCCATGTTCGCCGAGGAGCCGGACCCTCCCTATCACCGGCCTCCCCTGTCGAAGGAGTTCCTGCAGGCGGAGGGGGCGCCGCGGACCCTGCTGCACGTGAAGCCCGCGCGCTGGTTCGAGGAGCGGGCGGACGGGCTCAAGCTGTTCACGGACGCGGCGGTGAAGCGTCTGGATGCCCGCTCCATGACCGTCCACACGGCCGGCGGCGACGCGATTCGCGGCGGCCGCATTCTGATTGCCACCGGCGGGCGGGCGAAGCGGCTCGAGGTGCCGGGAAGCCATCTCCCCGGCGTGTCGACCCTCCGCACCGCGGCCGACTCCGAGCAGCTGCGCGAGATGGCCCACGGGGCGTCGCGCGTCGTGCTCGTCGGCGCCGGCTTCATCGGGATGGAGCTCGCCTCATCGCTGTCGAAGTTCGATGTGGATGCCGTCGTCGCGGAGGTGGAGCCGCGCGTCTGGGCCCGGGTGTTTCCGGAGACGATCGCCGGTTTCCTCCGCCGCTACTTCGAGGAACGCGGCGTGCGGTTCATGATGGGTTCGAGCGTGGCCGCCTTCGAAGGCGAGGGACGTCTCGCGCGGGTCGTGCTCGACAGCGGCGAGGAGATTCCCGCCGACCTCGCGATCGTGGGCGTCGGGATGTCGCCGAACGATGAGCTCGGCGCACAGGCCGGCCTCGCGGTCCAGGACGGGATCGTGGTGGACGGGTTCGCGGAGACGACGGCCGCCCACATCTACGCAGCGGGCGACGTGGCCCGCTTCCCGGACCCCATGGGAGGCGGGCTTTCGCGCCTCGAGCACTGGGACCACGCCCGCGCGCACGGGCGCCACGCGGGCCGCAACATGGCCGGCGCGAGGGAGACGTTCGACCATCTCTCCTATTTCTTCACGCACGTGTTCGACCTGAGCATCAACGTGTTCGGAGAGACGGCCGATGTGGACCGCACGATCGTCTCCGGCGAACTCGGCTCCGGCCGGTCGATCGTGTACTGCGTGACGGACAACCGGCTCACCGGCACGATCCTCATCAACGCGACCGGCGCGATGGAGGACTGCCGGGCGCTGGTGCGCGCGCGCCCCACGGTGGAGGATCTGTTGAAGGAATTCGAGAAGCCGGGCGTGCGCCCCGGCGAGCTGGTCGGATAGTGGATCGGTGACGGACACGGCTGAAAGGTGACGGATACGATGGAAACGAAGGATACGAGGGACCCGATGGACGGCATGGGCTCGGCCGACGACGCCCCGCCGGAGATCGCGGAGAAGGTGCGGACCGCGCTTCGCACCGTGACGGATCCCGAACTCGGCATCAACATCGTGGATCTCGGACTCGTGTACGATGTCGAGGTCGAGGAGGGCGAGGCGAAGGTCACGATGACGCTGACGAGCCCCGGCTGCCCCGCGGGCGGACAGATTCTCGGGGGCGCGAAGGACGCGGCGGAGTCCGTGGACGGGGTGGAGGAGGCGGTCGTGAGCCTCGTGTGGAAGCCGTTCTGGACGCCCGAGAGGATCGACCCGGCCGTGCGGGCGATGATGGGCTTCTGACGGTGTCCGGATTCTGACGACCCCGCGGTTCTGACCATGCTCCTGCGGCTGTTCCTGCTGTTCACGATTGTGCCCGTCGTGGAGCTTGCGCTCCTCATTCAAATCGGCGGTCTGCTCGGGCTCGGGCCGACGCTTCTGCTCGTCATGGGGACGGGGTTCGCCGGCGCGTGGCTCGCCCGGCGCGAAGGTCTGCGGGGCTGGCTGGCCGTCCGTGACGAACTCCAGGGCGGCCAGCTCCCGGGCGAGTCGCTCGTCCATGCGCTCCTGATCCTCGTCGCGGGCATCGTGCTGATCACCCCGGGTGTCATTACGGACATCGCCGGGATCCTGCTGCTCATCCCGCCGGTGAGGCGGAGCCTCATCGCCCGGGTCCGGGAGCGGCTCAACGCCCAGATCGAGCGCGGCACGATCCAGGTGATGAGCGGATCCGGCGGCGGGTTCAGCGGCCTGTACGGCAACTTCGGGGCGCGCCCCGGGACCGGCGGATCGGGGCGCGGCGGCGGGGCGCGGACCTCGCGGCGGGAGATCATCATCGAGGAGAACGAGCCGGACGGCGACTGACGCCCGGGACGGGACCCGGAGACTCTGGAGGTGCGGCAATGGAGCACGAGGACATTGAACGGGGTCGGGTACTGACGCGGCGCGAGGTTCTCGCCGCCCTCGGCGTCGGGGGCGGGGCGCTGGCCGCCGGTCGGTGGGTTCTGGGAACGGGCACCCCTCTCGCCGCCCAGGCGGACGGGATCGCCCGTGCGCTGCCCGCCTGCGTGGCGAAGCCCGAACAGACCGAAGGGCCGTTCTTCGTCGACGCGCGGCTCGAACGCTCCGACATCCGGTCCGATCCGTCGACCGGAACGGTGAGCGAGGGCATCCCGCTGACGCTCGGGTTCAACCTCTCGCAAATCTCCCGGGGCGACTGTTCGGCGCTTCCCGGCGCGCTGATCGACGTGTGGCAGTGCGACGCCGACGGCGTGTACTCGGGCGTGGAGGACGACGGCGCGCCCGAATCGGCGAGGGAACGGCACTTCCTCCGGGGCTACCAGCGCACGGACGAGGAGGGGCTGGCCCGTTTCACGACGATCTTTCCGGGCTGGTACCGCGGGCGCGCCGTGCACGTACACTTCAAGGTGCGCACCGACGTCTCCGGCCAGCCGTACGAGTTCACCTCGCAGCTCTACTTCGACGAGGCGCTCACGGACGAAGTGCACGCGCAGGCGCCGTACGCGGCGCGCGGGCGGCGCCCCGTGACCAACGCGGACGACGGCATCTTTCGCCGCGACGGTGGCGAGAGCCTGATGGCCCGGGTCAGCGAGACGGACCACGGATACGCGGCCACCTTCGACCTGGGCCTCGATCTCACGGATGCCGAGACCGGCCGGCCCGACGGCCGCAGCGGCAGACGCGGGAGGGCCGGGCGGCCCGCGTCGGACTGAGGGTCGACCGCCGGGTGCGCGCGCGCGGCCGCCGGCGCTTGCAAGGCGGGGCGCCGGAATCGACCTTTCGAACATGAAGCGCATGAAACCGCACGCCGGCGCGATCGGCGCCACCGCCGTCTTCGCGATCGCCCTCGGCTCGCTCGTATCGGGCGAGGCACGGGCTGCCGGGCCGAGTGACATCCCGGCTCCGGCCGGCGCGGCGCCGTGGGTTGACGCAACGCCCCGGATCGACGCCTGCCTCGTCACGCCCGAAGTGGTTCCCCTCTCGGGCACGCAGAGCGCCCCCGGGAGCCGCGGGTCGATGACGCTCACGCAGCCCGGCTCGCCGTTCGAGATCACCGTGGACGACGGCGGCTTCCAGACGTTCGACATCGAGATCCAGGTCGACCGGCTGCGCCGCCGCGGCGAGGCGGTCTACGTCGCGTGGGCCGCGAAGCCCGAACTCGACGAGTGGGTGCAGCTCGGCACGCTCGGCGAAGAGAACCGGCTCACGGCGCGGCTCGCGTGGAACCAGTTCCTCGTGTTCGTGAGCGAGGAGGCGTCGACCGACGTCGAGCGCTGGCAGGGGCCGATCGTGCTCACCGGCCTCTCCCCCTCCGGCCGGCTGCACACGATGGCCGGCCACGGCCCGTTCGAGGCCATGAACTGCCAACTCTACTTCTGATTCCACCCGGGCGGCGACCGAGGACAGTGCGCTACCTGGCCGTCGCCGCGACCCTCTCCGCACCGCTGTGGCTGGGCCTCGCCCCGGCCGCGGGGCAACAGCACGCGGGCCACATGATGGCGACGGACAGCATCGGGGCCGTGTGGCGGATGCCGCCGCAGCCGATCCCGATGCCGATGATGCTCCCGGGCCTGATGGGCGCCGTCCCCGGAGTGACCCCGTACCTGCCCGACCCCGGCCACGATCCCGCCATGCTTCCGGAGGCGGTCTTCCGCGAGGTCGTGGAGATGGCCGACGGCGACACGCTCCGTCTCGAGGCCGGGTTCGTCCGGCGCACGATCGGGACGCGGACCTTCACCATGTACGGCTTCAACGGGCAGTATCCCGGACCCCTCATCCGCGTCCCGCAGGGCGCGGAGATCATCGTCCTGTTCACGAACCACATCGACCTGCCCACGGCGGTCCACTGGCACGGCCTGCGACTCGAGAACGAGTTCGACGGCGTGCCCGGCGTCACCCAGGACCCGGTCGCCCCGGGCGAGTCGTTCATGTACCGGGTCTACTTCCCCGACGCCGGTCTTTACTGGTACCACCCGCACCACCGCGAGGACATCCAGCAGGACCTCGGCCTGTACGGGAACATGCTGGTCGACGCGCCTGCCGCGGACTACTACGGCCCCGCGAACGGCGAGGACTTCCTCATGCTCGACGACCTGCTCGTCGACGAAGGCGGACTCTTCCCCTGGGGACGCGAAGCCGCCATCCAGACGCTGATGGGCCGGTTCGGGAACCAGTTGCTCGTGAACGGCGAGCCGCGCTGGGAGGCCACGGTCCGCCGCGGCGAGGTCCGCCGGCTCTATCTCACGAACGTCGCGAACACGCGCACCTTCAACCTCGTCCTGGAGGGCGCGGAGATGAAGCTGGTGGGCGCCGACGTGAGCAAGTTCGAGCGCGAGAGCTTCGTCTCCAACGTCGTCCTCGCCCCCGCCCAGCGGTACATCGTGGATGCGCGGTTCGACGAACCCGGCACGTACGCGCTCCTCAACCCCATCCAGGCCATCGACCACTTCAACGGCCGCTTCTATCCGCAGACGGACACGCTCGGGATCATCACCGTCCTCGACGAACCGGTCGCGGAGGACCACGGGGACGCGTTCTCCACGCTGCGCGAACACGCGGACGTCATCGAGGACATCGACCGTTACCGCGCCGAGTTCGACCGGCCCGTCGACCACGAGATCGAACTCACGGCACGCGTGGGGGACCTGCCCAGCGACATCGTCGCCGTGATGGCGATCGACACGCTGTACTTCCCGCCCGTCGAATGGACGGACGCGATGCCGATGATGAACTACCTCTCGACGTCGGAGAACCTGACGTGGATCATGCGCGACACGCGCACGGGGAAGGAGAACGGGGACATCGACTGGCGCTTCGCGGAGGGGGACATCCTCAAGATCCGGATCCACAACCAGCGCCGTTCGTTCCACCCCATGCAGCACCCGATCCACATCCACGGGCAGCGCTTCCTGATTCTCGCGAGGGACGGGGTGCCGTCGGACAATCTCGCATGGAAGGACACGATGGTGATCCCGGTCGGGTCGACGTTCGACATCCTGCTCGAGGCCTCCAACTCTGGCCGCTGGATGGCGCACTGCCATATTGCGGAGCACCTGGAGGCCGGCATGTCCATGCTGTTCACGGTGGACCCCGGCTAGCTCGCGGGCCGCCAGTTCGAAAACGGAGGAAAGAATGAAGGTTGGAAATCGGACCCTGACACTCTCGGCGGCCGCCGTGCTCGGAGCGGCTCTCGCCGCGCCGCACGCGCTGAGCGCGCAGCTCATCGACGGGGTGGTCGAGCGCGGCAGCCGGAACATGGAAGTGCTCGGCCACATTCCGCTCGGGCCCCGGCTCAGCATCGCGGACATGGACATCGAGCAGGAGATGCACCGGCCCTACGCGTACGTGGCGCGCATGCAGTACGGACCGGTCGGCCCGAAAGGGCTGGACATCGTCTCGATCGAGGACCCGGAGAACCCCGAGGTGCTCTACGAGTGGCGGATCGAGGACCAGGACCTCCACCAGCGCACCGGCGGGATGGACGTGAAGCACTTCAAGTGGGGCGACCGCTACTACGTCGTGCAGTCGCTCCAGTTCGGGCAGGGCGGCCCGGACTCCGACATGGGGGCCGTCGTCCTCGACGTCACGGGACTGCCGGACGCCTCGACGGTGCGCGAGGTGGCCCGCATCAAGGAGCCCGATCTCCCCGGCGGCTTCCACAACATCTTCATCTACAAGCACTCGAACATGAACGTGTATCTCGTCGCCACGGTCTCGGGACCGTACGCGGCCGTCTACGACCTCGGCGCCCTCGTCGACGGGCGCGGCGACCAGATGGTGGCGCAGATCCCGGTCCCGGATCAGGGGATGGAGGGGAACCGGCGGCGGGGATACCACGACTTCTATCTCGGCTACCACCCGGAAACCGGGACGGACCGCTTCTACGGCGGCGGCACCGGCGGCTACTACATCTACGACGTGTCGGATCTCCAGGATCCCCAGCTTCTGACGCAGATCGTCGGGGTCTCCGGGATTCGGAGCGGCCACACGTTCACGCCCACGCCGGACGGCAACTTCGCGATCGCCGAGACGGAGTATCAGTACGCGCCGCTCAGGATCTTCGACCTCAGGCCGGGGCTGAACGGCGAGGTGTCCGCGATCAACCGCCCGATCGCGGCGTGGACGGCGAACTGGAAGAACCTCGTGCACAACCACGAGGTGCGTTGGCCGCTCGTGTTCGTGTCCGGCTACCTGGACGGGCTCGTCGTGTTCAACATGATGGACCCGGAGAACCCGATGACGGTGGGCCACTACGACACCTACCTGGGGCCGCCGAACGTCGACCGGACCCCTGTCTTCAACGGCACGTTCGGGGTCGACATCCGGAACGCGGACGGGCTCATCGTGGTGAGCGACATGACGACGGGTCTGTGGACCTTCCGGATGGAGGGCTTCCAGGGCTGGAACGGCGACGACTGGGGCGTGCCGAACATCTCCAGCGCCCAGGACTGGGACAACGGGCCCGCCGGCGCCGCCGGGCGCATCACGACGGACCAGCAGCAGGGCGACTGACGCCGGCGGCATGAGCGCCCGGCCACGGCTCCTCGTGGTCGGGAGCCCCTCACTGGACCTCCTGCACCTCGGCGGCCGCTCCGTGCGGTCCGCCGGAGGCGCGGGACTCTACACCGCGCTCGCGGCGCAGCGGGTCGGAGCCGCCGTCACGGTCGTCGCGCCGCGGCCCGATCCCATGCCGGCGGAACTCGAGCCGGCGGACCGCCTCCTCGACTGGCGGGGGCCGCCGGTGCCGCCCTCGGCGCTCCCGCACTTCGAGATCGAGTACTTCCCCGACGGCCGGACCGTCTATCGCCAGGCGGTGCGCGGTTCCGAGGGGGACATCCGCTACGGCGACATCCCCGACGCGGGGCCGGGGGCCTTCGCGTACGTCGTCCCCCTCCTCGACCCGGAGCTGCAGTTGGGGTTCGCGCGGCGGCTGGCCGCGGCGGGCGTGCGCGTGGGGTGCGGGACGTACGCGCCGGGGATCCGCGCGCACCCGGAGGTCGTCGAGCGCGTCGTGGAAGCGTCCCACTACTTCTTCTGCAACGAAGAGGAGGCCGGTCTCCTCTTCGGGTCGCTCGATCGGGTGGCGGTCGCGCCGGGGCGCGCGGTCTTCGTCACCCGGGGACCGCGCGGGGCTCGCGTCGTCCTGGGCGACCACGCGATCGACGTCCCCGCCCCCGAGGTCGAGCAGGTGGATCCGACGGGCGCCGGCGACACCTTCTGCGGGACGGCGCTGGCCAGGGTCGCGGCCGGCGACCATCCCGCCATCGCCGCGCGCGTTGCGGCGGCCTGTGCCGCGGAGACGGTGACGGACATCGGTCCGGCGCCGCTCCTCTCGGACAGTCCGCCTCCACCGGCGCCGCGAGATGCTCGGGTCCGCCTCGACCGGGACCGTTTTCGGCGGGTGGCCGGGGTCATCGCGACGGCCCCGGAGGCGGCGGCGTTCGACTTCACCGGCGCGGACTTTCCGGAACCCGGCGATCCGGCGGCGCTCGATTTCTTCTTCGCCGGGACCGTGCAGCAGTTCGGTTTCTGGCACGAGCGCGCGGGCCGCTACGGCGAACCCATGATCGCCTCTCTGGACGGCCGGGCCCGCAAGGGAAGCGATTACCTGTGGGCCGCCTACCGGCGCTGGGCCCGCGAAGCCCCGGACGAACTCGCCCCCGCCGGTCAGGCCGTCCTCGACGACGCGGACTTCGATCACCGCCTGCGGGACGACGGCGGACACAACCCGCTCCCCGCGGGCACCCTCCATCCGGCGTGCGCGCGCGCGTACGGCCGCGACATGCTGGGCCTCGGCCTGACCCCGGCGTCGCTCCTGGCCGAAGCCAACGCCACGGAGCGACCCCTCGCCCGCTTCCTCGCGCGTCTCGATGCGGTCGGCGGCTACAAGGAGGACCCGTGGCGGAAGAAGTCCGCCCTCCTCGCGGCGATCCTCAACCAGCGGCCGGAACGCTTCCTGCGGCTCGGGAAGGGGGAGGACGTGCCGCCGATCGTCGACTATCACTGCCAGCGCAGTTGCCTGCGGCTCGGCGTCGTCTCCGTGAACGACGAGACGCTGGCCGCGAAGCTCGCGAAGCGGGAGGTTGTGAGCGCGGAGGAGGAGGAGGCCGTGCGCGCCGCCTGTTACGAGGCGGTGGGCGAGGTCCGGCGGCTGAGCGGGCGCTCCATGGGGGCCGTGGACTGGTTCTTCTTTCAGAACCGGACGCGTTGCCCGGAGATGACGGAACCCGACTGCGCGGCGTGCCCCGCGGACCCCGTCTGCGCGCACCGCACCCGACTCTTCCAGCCGGTGTTTCGCACGGCCGCGTATTGAGGCCGGGAAAGTCCACGACGACCGACCACAGGAATCGGGAGAATCTCATGAAGAAGTTCGGAGCCATGTTGCTTCTCGCCGCGGTGACCCTCGCCGCGCCCGCGTACGCCGCCGCGCAGGATGACGCCGAGGCGGGGGCGGTCGCCGCCGTGCAGGCCCTGTTCGACGCCATGGCGGCCCGCGACGGCGATGCGATCCGCGGCCTGCTCACCGACGGCGCCACCTTCGTGGCTACGGCGGAGACCCCGGACGGCGTGCAGGTCCGGGAGAGCACCGGCACCGAGTTCGCCGCCTCCATCGGTCAGCCGGGCCCCGCCCTGCTGGAGCGAATGTGGGAACCGCACGTGATGATCGAGGGTCCGATCGCCGTCGTGTGGACGCCCTACGACTTCCACGTGGACGGCGAGTTCAGCCACTGCGGGATCGACGCGGTGAGCCTCGTGCGCACGAGCGACGGCTGGAAGATCTCCAGCATCGCCTACACCCGCGAGACGGAGAACTGCGAGCCGAGCCCGCTCGGCCCTCCGCCCGGCGACTGACGCCAAGTCTCAGTCGATCACCACCTCGACGTCGCTCGTGAAGAGGCTCTTGAGCGTCGCGATCCCCGATCCGGCCAGCACGAGGGTCAGCAGGGCGGCGATCAGGAGCAGGTTGAACTCGTAGCCTCCCTGGCCCGGGCCCACGACGTAGAAGCCGTTGGCCAGGTGCACGAGAAAGATCCCCGCCAGCATGTGCGCGGCGAGGAGCAGGGCGAAGGGCGTCACGAACAGGCCCGCGATCAGGCATGCGCCGCCCAGGGTCTCGGCCAGCGCGATCCCCCACGCCCCGATCGCCGAGAGCGGGACGCCGAGCGACCCGAGGAAGGCCGCGGTGCCCTCGATGCCGCCGGCCAGCTTCGGCCAGCCGTGCATCACGAAGATCAGTCCGACCGCGACGCGAAGGATGGCCAGACCGAGGCCGGGGTTTCTGCCGCCGAGCATCGTGCCTCCTTTGGTGTGACACCACACCGGCCTACGCCGTCAGGCTAGGCGGTCACCATGAGCGCGGTGCCGTACATGACCAGCAGGCCGAGGAGGAGGCCCGTGGCGTTGAGGGGGGTGAACAGGCCCTGCGGCCAGCTCTTCCGGATCAGCCGCGTGACCTCGACGATGACCTGCAGGATGGCTCCGGCGCCGAGGGCGAGGAAGAAGGTCGCCAGCGTCGGCGAGTAGGAGAAACCGCCCGCCCACGCCCCCAGGACGGTCGGCAGTCCGGCGATGCCGCCCATGAAGGCGAAGTGCCGCAGCGCCGGCCGCCGGTCCGCGACGGGGGCGACGATCGCCAGCCCCTCCGTCGTGTTGTGGAGCGCGAAGCCGATGACGAGGAAGCTTCCGAGCGCGATCTCGCCGAGGGAGAAGGCCGCCCCGATCGCGAGCCCCTCGCCGAGGTTGTGCAGTCCGATGCTGATGGCGATCAGGTACGCCACCGTGAGCCCGGGGCTCGGCCCACCGCCGCCCGCGCCCGCGGAGTCTCCGCCGCTCCGGCCGCGTCCGAGGTTACCGAGGGCCCTGAGGCCGACGATGGCGCCGATGACCCCGACGGCGATGAGCCCGGCGGCCTGAAATCCCTCCGGCACGAGCGCCGACGCCTCGAGCGTGTCCTCGAACGCATCGACGACGAGGAACGCCAGCAGGCCCACGGTGAGGCTGAGATAGAAGTGGATCCACTTGCGGTCGATCCGGCGCAGGAAGGGATACCACAACAGGCCGACGAGGACGGGGATCACGCCCGCGTAGAGGCCGAGTAGCCCGAAAGTGGTCAGGTAAAGCGCGTTGGGGCGCGGCGAGAGCGTCGCTACCGCCACCTCGCGGTCGAAGGTGAGTCCCGTGGAGGTCACCAGCCGGATGACGTGGAGTTCACCTTCGACCCAGGGATAGTCCAGTTCGAGGGTGGCGCGGGCGAGACGCGGCAGGGTCGGATCGCCATCGATCTCGAACTGCCAGTAGGCATCGTCGACGATCACCTGCGCGATGGTGGCCGCCTCGGGACCGCCGTTCACGACGTGCACGCGCATGACGCCGTTCTCCGGGAAGCTCACGCGTTCGATCGTGAGGTCCTCGACGGGCGGGAAGGCGTCCCGGAAGGGGGCCGTGGGATCGGCGCCGAAGAAAAACGCGACGAGCCCCGCCAGCAGCGCGAGCGGGAAGAGGCCCAGGACCCAGCGCGCCGGGCCGCTCCGGCGCGGAGCGGCTTCGGACCGCTCGTCAGACATCGCGCGGCGCGGGGCCCACGGGCACGCCGTCGCCGGCGGCGAGCCGCTCGACCGCCTCGAAGAAGCCCATCCACCCCAGTTCCGCGAACTCGCTCTGGTGCGCGTGGAACATGTGCATGCCGGGGTTCTCGAGCCGGAACTCGAGGACGTGACGCTCGCCCTGGCACATCATGATCGTGTCCGTGAGTTCGTACTGGTCCGGCCGCGTACCGGTCCGGAACACCTTGAACATGCCCGCGTGCAGGTGGAACGAGTTGATGAGGTCGAACTCGGTCGTGTTCACGAGATAGATGCGGCACAGGTCGTTCACGCCCACGCGCACGGGATGGTGGTGGTAGTAGAACGCCGACGTGTTGACGGCGTACACCTCGTTGTCGCCGTCCAGGTTGCTGTCGAACGCGTTCATCACCATGACCATCTCCCGCGCCGGTTCCCGACCTTCGGGCGGATCGACGATGAACGCCCCATACAGACCCTTATGGATGTGCCGCTTGAGCGGCATCGTGTGGCAGTGGTACAGGTGGAGCCCGAACGGCTTCGCCTCGAACTCGTAGGTGAAACGCTGCCCCGGCTCCACGATGGGTTCGAAGCCGTCCATCTCCGGCGGGTGCGTGCCGTGGAAGTGGATGGTGTGGGGGTGCGAGCCCGCGTTCGTAAACTCGACCTGGAGGATGTCCCCCTCGGTGCAGCGCAGGGTCGGGCCCGGCACCTGCCCGTTGTAGGTCCACGCCGGGAAGAAGACGCCGGGCGCGATCTCGATCTCCCGGTCCAGCGCCACCATCTGCCAGCGTCGCACGACGCGGCCGTCGGCGCGGGTCGTGACCTCCCCGTAGTCGAAGTCCGTGAGGAAGGCCGCCGGATCGAACGCTCCGTCGGGCCCGGGCATGCCGACGATCCCCATCGCCTCCTGGTGTCCCGCGTGCGGGCCCGCGGCGGCGGCGTCCGCTCCCGGCTCGCGCGGCATGGCGCCGCTGGCCGCCAGGGCATCTCGCGCGCCGCCCCGGGACGCCAGGTCCAGCACCGTCGCGCCCGATACGCCGGCCACCCCCGCGGCACCAAGCTTCAGCCAGTCGCGTCGACTCAACCTATCCGGCTTCACTCGTTCTCCGGTTTTCCCCCGAACGCCCATCCGGGCCGCGGCCCGGAGCGATTTTTAGCCTAGGCTAAAAATGATTTTTCGGAAGATGCACGGAGCCCGGGGCGGCGTCAACAAGCGCCCGGTCAGTCGGCGGTGAGCTGGGTCAGTCCGTGGCGGGCCGGTTTTCGAGGATCATGCTTCCGCGGCGCGGAGGATGCGGGTGCGCGCGGCCTCCCGAGCCCGGTCGAGTTCGGCGCCGGCCTCGGCCTTCGCCCGGGCCACGCGCGCGAACTTGCCGGGCCGGACCCGATCGAGCCGGGCCCGCGCTCTGGCGGCGGCGCGGTCGAGACGCTTGAGGGATTGTTCCTCGCGGGCGCGTTCGATGCGCCGCAGTCCGGCCTCCCGGGTCCGCTGGATGCGCGACAGCGCCCTGTCCAGACGCCGGTTCATGCGGTCCGCCGAATCGCGGTAGAACTTCGCCGCGAATTCCCGCGGGGTCGCCGTGCGCGCGTAGAGCACGTTGGCGAGTCGCAGGACGCTCAGGATCCGGATGTAGAACCAGCCGATGTCGAACTCCCACCAGTGCGCCTTGAACTTGGCCGAGCGCGGGTCCGCGTGGTGGTTGTTGTGGAGTTCCTCGCCGAGAATCCAGATCCCCCACGGATACAGATTGTGGCTGTCGTCGCGCGTCCCGAAGGTCCGGTAGCCGAGCGCGTGTCCGAGGCCGTTGATGATGTTCCCCGTGAGCGGCATCCAGAACACCATGCACGTCCAGACGATGAGCCCGGGGATGAGCCCGAACAGGTACAGATTGAGGACGAGCATGATTCTGATCCCCAGGCCACGGCGCCTGGTGTAGACGTTTCGTTCGACCCAGTCGTCGGGCGTCCCCTTGCCGTATTTCTCGAGCAGCGTCTCGTCCTGCGCGGCCTTCCGATAGAAGAAGAGCCCGCCGAACGCGATGTTCGCGAGACCCTCGAGCGTCGGCGAATGGGGATCGCCCTCGCGGTCCGCGTAGGCGTGGTGCTTTCGGTGGATCGCGACCCACTCCTTCGTCACGATCCCGGTCGTGAGCCAGCACCAGAACCGCATGGCGTGCTCGACGACCGGATGAAACACGACGCCGCCGTGCGTCGCCGAGCGGTGCAGATAGAGCGTGTTGACCATGTTCGTGAGGTGCCCCGCGACAAGAATCCACACGAGGGCGATCCACCACGGTTCTCCCAGGACCGCATAACCCGGCATGCGTTTTTCTCCTCGGTTCTCTGCGTTTCCCTGCGGGCTTCCAACCTAACGCTGGAGTACGTCGAGCGCCCACCGGGCGTGTTCCCGGACGAGGGGCGACGGGTCCTCCGCCAGACGTCGCAGGACGGAGCGCGCGCCGGGCCCGCCGGAGTTGCCGAGGCCGACCGCCAGATTCCGGAGCAGCCCCTCGCGGCCGGGGCGGCTGAACGCCGTCCCCCGATAGCGCGTGCGGAACTCGTCGGCGTCGAGGGGGGCGAGTTCCCTGGCCCACGCAATCATATCCTCCGGCGGCATCGGCTGGCCGGGGCGGGGCGCGAACGGCGCCTCCGCGGGCACGGGCGCCTCGGCGTTCCAGGGACACACCTCCTGGCAGATGTCGCAGCCGAACACCCGGTTTCCGATCGCGGGGCGGAGCGTCTCGGGGATGGGACCCCGGAGTTCGATCGTCAGATAGGAGATGCAGAGCCGCGCATCGAGGAGCCGGCCGTCCAGAATCGCGTCCGTCGGGCAGGCGTCGATGCAGCGGCGGCAGGTGCCGCAGCGGTCGTGGACGAACGGGGGATCGGGTTCGATCTCGAGGTCCGTGAGCAGCTCTCCCAGCATGAAGTAGGAACCGAGGTCGGGGTGGAGGAGCATCGTGTTCTTGCCGATCCAGCCCAGGCCCGCGCGCTGGGCGTGGTCCCGCTCGAGGACGGGGCCGTAGTCGACGTAGCGCTTCGTGCGGGCGCCGGGAGAGAGGTCCTCGATGGCGGCGGAGAGCGCGTCGAGCCGCTCCTCGAACACGTCGTGGTAGTCGCGGCCCAGCGCGTAGCGGGCGACGACCGGCAGCCGGCGGCGCCGGGCGGCGTCCCCGCGGCCGACGCGCCGCCGGTCCGGCGTCGCCGTGCCGGCCGGCGTCGAGCCGTACAGGAGGCTCACGACGATGAGCGTCCGGCAGCCGGGAAGGGCCTCTCGCGGATCGAGGCGGCGGCGCACCGCGTCCTCGCGCGCCATGTAGGCCATCTCGCCGTGGTAGCCGTTCGCGAGCCAGGCCTCGTATGCGCCCGCGTGCGCCGGGGGCGCCGCCGGAGCGAACCCCACCTGGTCGAACCCGGCGGCCCGCGCGGCGGCGCGGACCTCCCGCTTCAGCGCGGCGGCATCGCGGGCGACGGTCACCTCACCCGAACTTCCCGGCACTCGCGCACAGATCGGCCACCGGGCACTCGGCGCAACGCGGCTTTCGAGCGTAGCACACGGTGCGCCCGTGCAGGATCGAGCGCCACGCGAAGGGGTGCCATTCCTCCCGCGGCAGCACCCTCATGAGGTCCTTCTCCACCCTCGGCGGATCGACCTCGTTCGTGAGGCCGAAGCGGTGGGTGACCCGCTTCACGTGCGTGTCCACGACCACGCCCTCGTGAAGCCCGAACGCGTTGGAGAGCACGACGTTCGCCGTCTTCCGGGCGACGCCCGGGAGCGTGAGCAGATCCTCCATCGTCCGCGGGACCTCTCCGCCGTACACGTCGACCAGACGGCGTCCGAGCCCCTTCAGGTGGCGCGCCTTGTTGTTGAAGAACCCCGTCGGGCGCACGGCCTCCCGCAACTCCTCCAGCGGTGCGTCGGCGTACGCGGGCGCGTCGGGATAGGCCGGGAAGAGCGTGCGGGTGACCCGGTTCACGCGCTCATCCGTGCACTGGGCCGAGAGCACCGTCGCGACGATCAACTCGAGCGGCGTCTCCCAGTCCAGCGAGACGGTGAGGTCCGGATAGAGGGCGGCAAGTCGCGGCGACAGGGCCGCGGCCAACTCGGAACGGGCCTTCCAGGAACGTGGCCGGGGCACGGCGTCAGGCGCTCTTGGCGGGCGGTGGGCCGAGGTCCTCTCCGGAGGCGGCCCCCCGGGCGGCGGGCGGCTTTTCGTCCAGCGACACGAGCCCCGCCCGCTGCAGCCGCTGCACTCTCGCGCTGACCTCCCGCGGGTCGAGCGCGCCGACGACGAACCCGTTCTCGATCACGAGCAGGTACGACACCCGGACTCGAATCCGGAACAGGGCTTCCGCCAGGGATTCGTCGGGACGGGCCACCGGGAACTCCTCGGCGGGTCGCGTGACCGCCGCGACGGGCGTCGTCGCGCGCGCGTCCTTCCTCACCGCGGATACCGCCTGCGCCTCGACGACCCCGACCAGGTCGCCGTCGCGCGCGACCGGATACGCCTCCTCCCGTCCGCGCAGGAAGTAGTCGGATATGGCCCGCTCCACGGGCATCTCCGCCTCGATCATGCGGGGGCGGGGGTTCATGACCGTCGCGACCGGGATCCGGCGCAGGAGCGTGCGGAGTTCGAAGTGCCGCAGGCTCGACGAGGCCGCGTTGACCACGAACCAGCCGATGAATGCCGCCCACACGCCGGAGATGAACTGTCCGCGGCTCAGGTTGAAGAGCCCGAGGACGATGAGCGCGCCGCCGAACAGCCGTCCCCCCTGCGTCGCCCACCGGGTGGCTTTGACGAGGTCGCCGGTGACCGCCCACACGATGGAGCGGAAGATCCGGCCCCCGTCGAGCGGAAAGCCGGGGATCATGTTGAAGACGGCGAGCACGAAGTTGAGCAGTGCCAGGAACCCGAGCACCGTGACCGCCGGTGCCGGGGCGGCCCAGGCCTCCGCCGCCACGCGCCCTCCGTGGAACGCTGCGGCGAGGGCCAGGCTCGCGAGCGGACCCGCCGCGGTGAGCACGAACTCGTCCAGCGGACGCCGGGCCTCGTCGCGCGCCTGCGCGATGCCGCCGAAGATGAAGAGCGTGATGTGCTCGACCTCCACGCCCCGCGCCCGCCCCGCCAGGGCGTGACCCAGCTCGTGCAGGAGCACGGAGAGGAAGAAGAGGAGCGCCGCCGCCGTTCCCATCGCCAGATACGTGGACGAGGGATAGAAGGGCAGCGCGCGCGGGAATTCGCGCGTGGTGAAGGTCCAGATCACGAGCGCCGCGATCGGGAACCACGAATAGTCGATCCGGATGGGGAAGCCGAACCAGCGTCCGATCCGGAAGCTGCCGAACAGCGGCATCAGCCGTCTTCGCCGGGGAGGGGGTACGCCGGGAGGGAAACTTCCGCGGGCCGGTAGTTCCTCCCGCGCCCGAACCGCCACCACGGAGACCGGCGGCGGATGATGACGCACAGACGGCCGCCGGCCAGGTTCGGCACTTCCACGAAGGCGCGGTTCGCGTACACGGGCGCCTCCACGGCGTAGCGTCGCCCGCGCCATTCGAAGACGGCTTCATCCGCGCGTTCCGGGATCACCGACTCGACGAACAGCTCCGATTCCAGCTTCACGACCCCGTCCGGGCCGGACGGCACGGCCCGGCAGAAGTCCGGGTCGAAGGGCTTGCCCGCGAGCCGGCGCAGATTCTGTTCGTTCGCCCAGTCCACCTCATCCAGCCCCGACTCACCGGCGGCGGATTCCCGGTGGTGCAGCAGTTCGTGCAGGATCGTCTCCCACAGCTCGCCCTCCCAGTCGAAGTCGGGATCCTCCTCGGCGAGCGCCCGGAAGGAACCGTGATAGAGAACGAGTTCCGAACGCACATCGCCGTCCCCCCCGGCGCCGCTCGGCCACGCCTCCGTCAGGCACTCCCCCATCGTGTACACCCAGTGGAAGTCCGGGTGGCGTGCGGCCTCCGGCTCGATCGTCAGCCCGTCGACCCCCTCCCGCGCCTCGGCGGGGATCTCGTGCCACATGCGGCGGGCCGCCGTCTCGAATCGGTTGAAGTTCACCGCGCGATCGAACGGTCGCCGCCCCCGTCAGGCGTCTTCGGCCGAAGCCGGGGAGCCCGCGGCGTTCGCGGCCAGCCAGCGGTTGAGGCCCAGGAAGGCGGCGATCGCGATCGCCCACTGGATGAGCACCGTCCCGACGTTGAACTCCGAGAACAGCGTGAACGACCCGGCGAGGTCGTTCAGGTCGACGGACCGCCACAGCCACCACACCGTGATCACGACCGCCTGCAGAGCCACGAGTCGAATCACGACGTTCCACCACTTCCCGACCACGAGGTCGCTGCCCTCGCTGTTCACGAGCCGGCGGCGGAAGCGGTCCACGCCGTGGCGCATGATCATGATCGAGAAGAAGAGGCCGCTCATCATCAGTCCGACGCCCCACACCCAGTCCTGGTTGCGGAACACCTCGATCCAGATCGCCGACGGCAGCCCGAGGATGAACCCGAGGCCGCCGATCGTCAGCACGGCCTTCCTGCGGGCGATCCCCGCATCCGCGAGGACCCGCGTGGGCATCTCGATCATCGCGATCAGGCTGCTCCAGGCCGCGAACACGAGCGCGAGGAAGAAGAGGACCATGAATACGGACCCGCCCGGCATGAGCCCGAAGAGTTGCGGCACCCAGATGAACGTCAGGCCCTCGTTGCCCGCCCCGACGATCTGGTCGGCCGCGTTGGGCAGGATCGCGAACACCGTGCACAGCACCATGATCCCGGCCAGCAGCGACACGGAGTTGTTCCCGAACCCGAGCATGAAGGCGTTCAGCGTCGTGTCCTCGCGCTTCTTCATGTAGACGGCGTACGCGGTGATCAGCCCCCAGCCCGCGCCCGTGTCCCAGGCGTTCTGAGTCAGGGCCTCGAGCCAGATCGTGGGGTCGCCCAACTGCGCCCAGTCGGGCGTGAAGAGGAACGCGAGGCCCGCGCTGGCCCCCGGAAGCGTGACCGCTCGCACCGTGAGCGCCAGAACGAGCAGCAACAGGCTCGGAATGAGGAAGCGCGCGGCACGCTCGATTCCCTTCACGCCGCGCAGCACCACGATCACCGCAAGCCCGATCGCGATCGCGTGCGTGAGGATGGGCCACGGTGAGCCGATGAAGCTGTCCCAGTACTCCTGCGGCCCGACGCACGCCGCGGCCCCGACCTCGCAGGGAGCGGTCGGCACGGTTCCGGTGACGGCCCCGACGAGATAGCGGATCGTCCAGCCCATCACGACCGTGTAGTAGAACATGATCGCGGTCGAGATGAAGGCGATCCACGCGCCCATCCAGGCGGTTTTCTTCCCTCCGAGCTTCGTGAACGCTCCGATCGGACCCGAGCGCGTCGCCTTGCCGGCGGCGAACTCCGCGAGGATCAGGGGCACCGACCAGAGGAAGAGGAAAACGACCCAGGCGACGAGGAAGGAGCCGCCCCCGTTGGAGGCCGCGATGCGCGGGAAGCGCCAGATGTTGCCGGTTCCGACGGCCATCCCGAGCATGGCCAGCATCATCGCGGCCCGGGAGCTGAAGACGGGATTCGTCATGCGTCGCCTCTCTCGACTGACTCTTCTTCCTCTTCTTCGCGCGCCCGGAGCCGCTGGAGCCAATCGCCCAGCGTCTCATTGAAGGCGCCGGGACGCGAGATGTGCGAGCAGTGCCCGGTGCCGGGAATGGGGACGTACTCGGCGTCGGGGAGCAGTTCGGTGATTTCGCGCGCCCAGTCCACCGGACAATACTCGTCGCGTGGGCCCTTCACCACGAGCGCGGGCACCGCGATGTCCGCCAGATCCGTTCGCAGATCGACCCGCCGCAGGCCCGAGACGCGGCGATCGGAGACCGACGGGCGGACGGTCCGCGGCCCCGTGAAGAGCGCGTACTCGATCAGGGCGTCCCGGCCCGGTGAGTCGTCGAAGATCCACACCCCGAGACGGCTCCAGGTTCGGGCCAGGCCGCGCGAGAGTTCCGTGGGGAGATAGCGGGTCGTCAGCATGGCGAGGGGGATGAGCGCGGCCCGGTTGAAGCCGACGTGGCGGTAGGAGACGCGGGCGAGCGGATTGCACAGTACGATCCCCCGCACGCGCTCCGGAAACCGGCTCGCGAAGCGCATCGTGATCGCGCTCCCGAGGCTCGTCCCGATGAGCACGAAGCGGTTGACGCCGCGCGCATCGACGAGTTCGGCCACGTCGTCGACGAGCCGGTCGAAGTCGGCCGTCTCCCGGAACTCGCGCCGCAGATCCGCGCACACGACGCGATGGCGCCGGGCGAAGCTCGGCAGCTGATAGCGGAACGTCTCTTTCGGCCCGTCCGCGCCGGGGACCCAGACGAGCGCATCCCCCGACCCCGCGTCGACGTATTCGACCCTCTCGCCGTCGGAATACTCGATGACGCCGCCGGGGAGCGCCTCGCCGGAGCCGTCCCGGACGGGCGGCCGCACCAGCGCCTCGTTGCGGCGCGTCATGGCCAGCCACCACGCGACGCCGGCGACCCCGGCCGCCGCGCCCAGCGCGAACCGGCCGGGCCAGCGCAGCCCGCTCACCGCCGTCCGCTCACTGCCAGCGCTCGACCCGCTCGAGCAGCGTCTCGGGCGTCAGCCCCTCCACGCCGAACTGCGGGGCGAGCTGCGCGGCATCCTCGCGCCGGCCGGTCGAAAGGACCTCGAGCAGGAACTTTCCCGCGGCGACGCTGCGGTGCCATTCGGCCCCGAAGCGCTTGTTCAGGCGATCGATGATGATGGAGCTGAGCATCCAGCCCCGCAGGCGCCGCGCGGCCTGGAAGCCCCGACGATGATCCGTCAGAAAGGTGCCCGGGTGGTGCGCGAACCCGGTCGCTTCGCTCAGCAGTTCGGCGTATCGGCCGGCCTGCTCGCCCGGCCGCGCCGCCCGGGCCAGCTCCACCTCCCAGAGGAGCCGCGCCGCATCCCGGCGCAGACGGTAGAGCCTCAGGAAAGCCGCGAGTTGCCGATAGTCCTCGAGCGCGGCGCCCTCGAGTCCCGTCGCGGATTCGACCCATCCGCGATCCAGCGTCAGCGAGTCGAACACCAGCCCGAAGGACTCGCCGATCGAATCGTCGCCCAGCACCCGCTCCTCCCACGAGAGCGCGGCCGATGCGTGCGTGTAGTGGAGCGCGTGTCCCGTTTCGTGGAGCAGGCGGCGCGCGTCGATCCAGCCGCCGAGCGGACACACGACGAGCCGCACGTCCCCGGGTACGTCGATGACCGCCGTGAACGACCGCTCGTCCTTGAGCGACCGCCGGTCGATGTCGACGCGCACGGAGCGATCGAACACCCGACCCAGTCCCATCCCCTCCATGGCGCGGCGAAGATGCGCGGCGAACGGCTCGATCTCGAAGTACCGCCCGAGCCAGCGCATCCCCATCAGCCACCGCGCGTCGGCTCGCGAGGGCGGCCCCTCGCGCGGATCGAGGCGAGCTTCCGCCTCCGCCGCGAACATCCGCCGGTAGCGCGCTTCGGTACCCTCCAGGATCGCCGCCGCATCGCGCTCCACGCGCTGCAGGTCCAGGCCGGCCAGCCGCTCCCGCGCCTCGGTGAATCCCCCGAGACCGAGTTGAACCACCGCCTCGCGTCCCCGGTGCACGACATCGAGCCGAAGCGCCGCGGCCTCTTCGATCCGCCGGTGGCGGGCCGCTTCCCACCCCAGCCGTTCGCCCCGGTCCTCCGCGCGCACGATCCAGTCCGGGACGCGTCTCAGCGGAATCTCCCGTTCGGCGAGGGTGACCGTCGCCTCCGTCTCCCACGACCGCAGTTCGTCGTCCAGGGGGGCGAGTTCGGCCTCGATCTGCTGGCCCGCGACCCAGTTGAAGAGCGCCTTCAGGCGCCGGCGCTCATCTCCCTGCGCCTCGGAAAGGTCGCGCTGGATGGCCTGAAGCACTCCGGGGCTGAAGAGAAGCCGATGTTGGCGGTACAGCGACGCGAGCGACGACCGCTCGTCCAGCCCGCTGCGGAGCCGATACCAGGCGCGCGCCAGGGCGCTCTGCAGGCGTTGGGCCCGGTCGCGGATCTCCGCTACGCGAAACGGCACGCGCAGGCCCGGCCGATCAGGCGCCGGCGATCGCCGCGCCGAGCCACGCCGCGACGCCCGACAGCGGCACGCGCGTCTGCTCGAGCGAATCCCGGTCGCGCACCGTACACGTCCCGTCCTCGACCGTCTGGCCATCGATCGTGAGACAGAACGGCGTCCCCGCCTCGTCCTGCCGCCGGTATCGCCGGCCGATCGACCCCGCGATGTCGTGGAACACGTTGAACGTGCCGCGCAGATCGTCCGCCAGCTTCTCGGAGATCTCCGGCATCCCGTCCTTCTTCACGAGCGGGAAGACCGCCGCCTGGTAGGGCGCGAGCGACGGCTTGAGCCGCAGCACTACGCGCTTCTGGCCTCCGACCTCCTCTTCATCGTAGGCATCCGCGAGCACGACCAGGAGGGTACGGCTGAGTCCCGCCGAGGTCTCGATCACGTACGGCACGTACTTCCGGTTCGCGGGCTGGTCGAAGTACTCCAGCTTCTTCCCGGAGTGTTCCTGGTGACGCCCGAGGTCGTAGTCCGTCCGGTTGTGGATTCCCTCGAACTCCTGCCACCCGAACGGGAACCGGTACTGGATGTCCGACGCGTCCTTGCAGTAGTGCGCGAGCTCGTCAGGGCCGTGCCGGTGGAAGCGCAGCCGCTCCGGCCGGATGCCCAGCGTCTCGACCCACGCCATGCGGCGCGTCTTCCACGTCTCGAACCACTCGTCCTCCGTCCCGGGCGCGACGAAGAACTGCATCTCCATCTGCTCGAATTCGCGCGTGCGGAAGATGAAATTCCCCGGCGTGATTTCGTTCCGGAACGCCTTCCCCACCTGCGCGATCCCGAACGGAACCTTCTGGCGCACGGATTCCTGCACGTTCCGGAAGTTGACGAAGATCCCCTGCGCCGTCTCCGGCCGCAGGTAGACGGTCGACGCCTCGTCCTCAACCACCCCCATGAACGTCTTGAACATGAGGTTGAACTGGCGCGGGTCGGTCCACTCGCCGGTCGTCCCGCACACCCCGCACTGCTGGGCTTCGGGCTCGCCCGCCTCCAGCCGCGGCAGGTCGTCCGCGCGGAAGCGGCGGTGGCAACTCCGGCACTCGACGAGCGGGTCCGTGAAGGCGCCGACGTGCCCGCTCGCGACCCACACCTCGGGGTTCATGAGGATGCCCGCGTCGAGCCCGACGATGTTCGGGTGGCGGTAGACCATCTCGCGCCACCACAGATCCTGGATGCGGTTCTTGAGTTCGATGCCGAGCGGCCCGTAATCGTACACCGACCCGACGCCTCCGTAGATCTCGGAGGACTGGAAGATGAACCCGCGCCGCTTGGCGAGGGACACGAGCTTGTCCATCAGGCCGGGCGGATGGCCCGAATCGGCGGCGGAATCCGTGTTCGTGTTGTCGGCCATGGATATCTTCGGCAGCCGCTCGCGCCTGGCGCGGCGGCGGAATCGGCTGGAATCACCGGAGCCTCGGTATTGTGGCAGGGACTCCGGCCGTGAGCGCGGCAACGATAGCCGCCGCCGGCAAAGGGGAGCAACCACTTGTCGCTGGCGGTCCGGCACGCGGGAAACGAGATTCGGGCCGGCGCGGGCGTGGCGCATATCTCCGTCGCGGCGCGCATCCCCGACGAGACGAGAGGAACGGCGGAACAGATGATCGGCACCACGATGCAGGCGGCGCTCAACGAGCAGATCACGCAGGAGCTGTACGCGAGCCAGGTCTACCTGTCCATGTGCGCGCACTTCGAGGACGAGGGGCTTCCGGGCTTCGCGCACTGGATGCGCGCGCAGGCCGAGGAGGAGCGGGCGCACGCGCTTCGCATCTTCGACTTCATCCACGATCGCGAAGGACGGGTGTCGCTGGGCGCGATCGATGCCCCGCCCTCGGAGTTCGGCACGCCGCTGGAGGTGTTCGAGAAGGCGCTCGGGCACGAGCGGAAGGTGTCCGGGATGATCGGCGACCTCTATCGCCTCGCGATGGACGAGGCGGACTATCCGGCCCAGGTCATGCTGCAGTGGTTCGTCAACGAGCAGGTCGAAGAGGAGAAGACGATCTCCGACATCGTCGACCGGCTGCGGCTCGCGGGCGACGACAAGTCGGCCCTGCTCATGCTCGAGACCGAACTGGGCCAACGGACGGGCGACCCGGAGGCCGACCCCGCCGGTTAGCCGCGGGTTTCGGTGAGGTGGCGGGCGGGGCCCTTCAGCACCTGGCCCGGCTTCGCTCCGGTGACGGAGCCGTCGAGGATGACGGGGACGCCGTTCACGATCACGTGGTGGATGCCGACCGAGTAGCGGTGCGGGTCCACGTAGTCGGCCTGGTCGATGATGCGGTCGGCGTCGAAGACGGTGATGTCCGCCCACATGCCCGGCGCGATCCGGCCGCGCTCGGACTGGCCGATCTCGTCCGTCGACATCGAGGTCATCTTCCGGATCGCCTCCTCCAGCGTGAGCACGCCCATCTCCCGCACGTAGCGCCCGAGGATGCGGGGAAACGTTCCGTAGCTCCGCGGGTGCGGGAAGCCGAGCCCGTAGCCGACCGGGTCGCCGTCCGTCTCGAACATCGCCTGCGGGTGCCGCATAATGCGGATGACGTCCGCCTCGTCCATGAAGTGGTAGATGGCGCTGAACCCGCCCGCCAACTGGAGTTCGATCGCGAGTTGGACGCCGGTGGCGTCGTTGTTCGGGAGCCCCCGGTCCGCGGCGAGGTCCGACATCCGTCTCCCGTTGTATTCGGGGAAGGCGCGGAGCGTGCGGAACTGGATGCGTGAGAGGTCTCCACCCGTCCAGTCGCGGCGCATCCACTCCCTGATCTCCGGCTCCATCCGCGCCCGCGTCTCGGGGTCCGTGACACGGACCCGGAACGAGTCGATGCCGCCCGCCAGCACCCACTGCGGGAAGAGCACGCCGGAGCCCGTGCTTCCCGCCGTGTATGGGTAGACGTCGACCTTTACGTCGATGCCCGCGGCGCGCGCGGAGTCCACGAGCGCGAGCGACTGGACCGTCTTCCCCCAGCTATCCACCCCCATCGCCTTGAAGTGGTTGATGTGGACGGGCAACCCGCCCTCGGCGCCGATGCGGATCGCCTCGCGCACGGCCGGCAGCAGCCCGCGCGCCTCGTCCCGCATGTGGGTGTAGTAGATGCCGCCGTATTCCGCCGCGACCTTCGCCAGCTCGATGACCTCCTCGGTCTCCGCGTAGTTCGCCGGGACGTAGAGGAGTCCGGTCGCGAGCCCGAGCGCGCCGTCCTCCATCGCCTCGCGCACGAGGTCGCGCATCTCGTCGAGTTCCTCCGGCGTCGGCGCGCGGTCCTCCATCCCGAGCACCTGCTCGCGGGTCCAGGTGTGGCCCGCGAAGAAGCCGATGTTGGGGGCGACCTCGAGATCGTCGATGTAGTCGCGCAGCGGGTACGGCTGGTCGCCGCTGTGAAGCGAGGGAAGGATGGTCGTGATGCCCTGGCGAATGAAGTTCTCGGCCAGCGGCCGCCGGTGGACCTGGTTCTGGACGTGGTTGTGGTGGTCGACGAACCCCGGGGAGACGATAAGGCCGGAGGCGTTGATCTCCTCGGCCCCCTGCCCGGAGAGCCCGCCGTCGCGCGCGACCTCGACCACCCGGCCATCGCGGATGCCGACATCGGCCGTGAAGCGGTCGGCCCCCGTCCCGTCGACAACGGTTCCGCCGACGATCACGAGGTCGTACGGAGCGCCGCCGGTGCGGGTCGTCGCGCCGTCGTCCGCCGACTCGGGCCCCACGCCGCAAGCGGCGAGGACCAGCGCGGCCGCAAGTGCCGGGGCCGGCCCCGGAAGGGTCGGCCGCCCCGGGACCCGCGCCGCCGGGGCCCCGCGCATCACCGCCCGCTCGTGCTGGTCCGCGCGCTCTCCATCTCCCACACCGGCACCCCGTCGCGCTTGTAGACGATCCCGTCCTTGATCACGTCGGTCACGTAGCCTAGCACGTTGATGTCGAACAGCGGGTTGCCGTCCACGACGATGATGTCCGCGAGCTTGCCGGGCTCGATGGTCCCCGTCTCGCGGAGCCCGAGCACTTCCGCCGCAACCTTGGTGGCCGACGAAATCGCCTCGATCTCCGTCATCCCCATGTCGACGAGCGCCGACACCTCACGCCACGCCGACTCCGCGTGGAAGTTGAGGGGTGACCCGGTGTCCGTGCCCATCGCCATCAGGGCGTCCGCATCGATGAACTGGCGCGACGCCCGCTCGCTGTTCCGTATCTGCCGCGGCGTGCTGCGGAAGTAGGATTTCCGCCAGAAGTCGTCCTTCGTGTAGGAGCTCAGTACCTGCTCCCGGATCGGCTCGGGGAAGCTGTTGATGATGTCCGGATCCCAGAGCCGTTCCGGGAATTCGAGCGTGGCGGGATAGACCCAGATCCGGTGCGAGATCGTCTGTACGACCGGGATCCCCTCCATCGCGATGTAGTCGACGAGTTCCTGCGAGTAGGCGGGTACGCTGCCGCCCGAGCCCGCGTGCTGAAGCACGTCGCAGCCGCCGCGGATCGCGCCCCACACGACCTCCTCCTCGTAGACGTGGCAGTGGATGGGGACGCCCGCCGGACCCGCCACGGCCTTGATCGCCCGCATGTCCTCCTCGGTCGTGCCGATCCACGTCTTGATCACGTCGACTCCCGCATCGATCAGCATCCGCGTCCGCTCCGCCGCCTCTTCAGGCGTGCGGTGCAGGACACGGAGTTCATCCGGGAGGAAGTTCCACGCGTAGCGCGTGACCCAGGGGCCGCTGACGAGGAGGCGCGGACCCGGCACCTCGTTGCGGTTCACGCGGTCGCGGAAGGCGAGGCTCGACATCGGCGCCGCGAGGTCGACCCCCGCGGTCACACCGGCCGCGAGCAACTGCTTGGCGGACGTCTCGTACACGAGGTCGTCGTTCCCCTCGAACCAGGGGAACCAGTCGGCGTACTCGCCGTGTCCGAGAATCATGATGTGCACGTGCGCGTCGACCATCCCGGGCATCATCGTCTTGCCCCGGGTGTCGATGACCTCCGCGTCCGGCGGGATCTCGATCTCGGCCGCGGGCCCCACGGCAACGATCCGGTTCCCCTCGATGACGACGGCCGCATGATGGATCGGAGGCACCTCGTATCCGTCCAGCAGCTGGCCTCCGACCAGCGCGATCGTCCCTTCCTGGGCGGTGGCGTGCGGGACCGCGAGGAGCGAGGCGAAGATCGTGAGCGCGAGAACCCCGGTGATACGGGCGGAGCGGCGGGCGGAAACCATCATATCCTCCTCTGCCTTGCGCGGGCTGAGTCGCTGAGCCCGTCAAACGTGCGGTGCGCACTGACAGGGCGGCAATGGCGGAGGATGGTACGCAGACGTTCCCGCGGGAACGTCCGACCGAATGCGATTCGGTCGCCCGCCTTGAGATCGAGCCGCTCCCGGATGGGCTTCGGCAGCGTGACCTGGCCCTTGCCGCGTCTTGCGTGTGCCATGGGGGGTTCGGACTATTTCCGGGCACGACAACAGGTCGTCCCGATCACCGGTTCGGGCGACCTCGGTCATCAGCTGGAGCGTCTACAATGCGACACGACTACAGTCCCCGAGTCCTCCGATTCTCCCTCTCCTTCGCGTTTCTCCTCGCCGCGGCCGCGACGGATGCCGCCGCGCAGGAGGGTGCGGACGGATACCAGACGCCGGCCGCCGAACTCGCCGCGCTCGTCGATGCCCCGGCGACGCCGGGGATCAGCCTGAGCCCCGACGAATCGGTGATGCTGCTCACGATGCGGCCCAGCCTGCCGTCGATCGCCGAGGTGGCGGCGCCGGAACTGCGGATCGCCGGTCTGCGCATCAACCCGCGCACGAACGGCCCCAGCCGCGCGCGGCCCTCGAACGGTCTCGGGCTTCGCACGCTCGACGGGGAAGAGCGCGCCGTGACCGGGCTGCCGGCGAACCCGCGCATCCGCAACACGCGCTGGTCGCCGAACGGGAGCACGGTGGCGTTCACGCACGACACCGACTCGGCCGTGCAGCTCTGGATACTCGACGTCCCCTCCGCGGCGGCGCGGCGGCTGTCGGACCTCGACCTCGTGAACGTGGGCTTCGGGGCCCCGTTCAACTGGTCGCCGGAAGGGGACTTTCTCTACGCCATGGCGGTGCCGCCGGGCCGCGGCCCGGCGCCCGCGGAGCCGATGGTGCCGACGGCGCCCATGATCGAGGAGACGTCGGGGGAGGCGGCGCCCGCCCGCACATATCAGGATCTGCTGCAGGACCAGCACGATGAGGCGCTCTACGAGTACTACTCGACGGCGCAGCTGGCCCGCGTCGGCCTCGACGGGTCGGTGGCCATGGTCGGCGATCCGTCGATCTTTTCGGGCGCCTCGCCGTCGCCGGATGGCGAGCACCTGCTCGTGCAGACAACGCACCGGCCGTACTCGTACCAGGTGCCGGCCTCCCGCTTCCCGCGCACGATCGAGGTGTGGGACGCGCAGGGGAACGTGGTGCACCAGGTCGCGGAACTCCCGCTCCAGGACGGCGTCCCCACGTCGTTCGGATCGGTGCCGACGGGCGTGCGGTCGATCTCGTGGCGCGCCGACGCGGACGCGACGCTGTACTGGACGGAGGCGCAGGACGGCGGCGACGCCCTCGCCGAGGCGGACATCCGCGACCGGGTGTTCATGCACGCGGCGCCCTTCTCCGGCGAGCCCGTCGCGATCGCGGATCTCCCGCTCCGTTACGGCGGCGTGATTTGGGCGGAGGAGGGATTCGCCTTCGTGAACGAGAACTGGTTCTCCACCCGCCAGCAGCGCACCTACCGGATCGATCCGGACGCGCCGGGCGAGATGGAGCTGATCTTCGACCTGCAGACGGAGGACCGGTACAACGACCCGGGCTTCCCGATGTTCACGATGAACGCGCGCGGCCAGGGCGTCCTCATGACCGCCGACGGAGGGTCTTCAATCTACCTGGCGGGGCAGGGCGCTTCGCCCGAGGGCAACCGTCCCTTCCTCAGAAAGCGGAACCTCGACACGGGTGAGGAAGAGGAGCTGTTCCGCTCCGAGGCGCCCTACTACGAGGGGGTGGTCACGCTCCTCGAGGACGGGCGGCTGATGACGCGGCGGGAGTCGGTCGATGAGCCCCCGAACTACTTCCTGCGCGACCTCGAGCGGGGGACGATCAGCGCGGTGACCGAATTCCCGCACCCGTACCCGCAGTTCGCCGGCATCCGCAAGGAAGCGATCCAGTACGAGCGCGGGGACGGCATCCCGCTCTCGGCCACGCTCTACCTGCCGGCGGACTATGACCAGGAGCGCGACGGTCCGCTCCCGACCTTCGTGTGGGCCTATCCGACCGAGTTCAAGAGCGCGGCGGCGGCCGGCCAGCGGCGCGACTCGCCCTACCAGTTCACGCGGATCCCCTACGGCGGCGCCGTGCCGTACGTGACCCGGGGTTATGCGGTGCTCGACAACGCGTCGATGCCGGTCATCGGCGAGGGCGACGCGGAACCCAACGACACCTTCCGCCAGCAGTTGGTGGCGAACGCCCAGGCGGCGGTCGACGAGGGTGTGCGGCGCGGGGTCGTGGATCCGGACCGGGTCGGCGTCGGCGGACACTCCTACGGCGCCTTCATGACCGGCAACCTGCTCGCGCACTCCGACATCTTCCGGGCCGGCGTGGCGCGCAGCGGCGCGTACAACCGTACCCTGACGCCGTTCGGCTTCCAGCGGGAACAGCGGCTCTTCTGGGAGGACCCGGACCTCTACCTGTACATGTCGCCCTTCATGCACGCCGACAAGGTGAACGAGCCCATCCTCATCATCCACGGCGAGGACGACAACAACTCCGGCACCTTCCCCATCCAGTCTCGGCGCTTCTACGCGGCGCTCAAGGGGCTGGGCGCGACGGCGCGGCTCGTCTTCCTGCCGGCCGAGAGCCACGGCTACGCGGCGCGCGAGTCGGTGCTGCACGTCCTGTGGGAGACCGACCGCTGGCTCGAGATGCACGTGAAGCCGGCGAAGCCCGTTACGACGACGGACGACGCGGGAAGCTGAGCGCCGCCGCCGAAGTCCCGCTCCTGGTCGAGGCGGAGGGTCCCGTCCGGATCCTCCGCCTCAACCGTCCCCGCCGTCTCAACGCCGTCAGCCTCCCCATGTACGAGGCGCTGGAAGCCGAACTCGCGCGCATCGGAGCGGACTTCGAGACGCGCGTCGTCGTCGTGACCGGGACGGGGCGGGGATTCTGCTCCGGGGCGGACCTCAAGGCGCACCGCGACCACGAGGCGTCGATGGCGGAGCGCCACGCCTACATCGAGACGAGCCAGCGCGTGTTCCGCGCGATCCAGACGCTGCCGCAACCCGTGGTCGCGGCGGTGAACGGACACGCGATCGGGGCGGGCTGCGAACTCGCCCTCTCGTGCGACTTCGTCATCGTGGCGGAGGAGGCGAAGCTGCGCATGCCGGAGGTCGCGCTGGGGACGTTCATCGGCGGCGGCACGGCCTACACGCTGCGCCGGCGCGTGGGACACGCGCGCGCGGCCGAACTGATCCTCCTGGGGCGCTACTTCACCCCTGAGGAGGCCGGCGCGTGGGGGCTGGCGAACGAGGTGCTCCCCGCGGAGGAGGTCCTCCCCGCCGCGCTCGATCTCGCCGGCCGGCTGGCCCGCAACGCCCCGATCTCGATGCGCCTCGCCAAGCGCCTGCTCGACCGCGCGGAATCCGTCGATCCGGAGGAGGCGCTGCGCCTGGAGGCCGAGGCGCTCTTCACCTGCATGGCCTCAGAGGACTGGCGCGAGGGCCTGGAGGCCTTCGCCGAGAAGCGCGCCCCCGTTTACCGCGGCCGCTAGCGGCTCCGCCTACTTGGCGGTTCGCTTCCGCAGCGGGGGGTCTCCCAGCCCCATGGCTTCGAAGTAGCCTTCGAGCCGAGCCAGACGCTCCTTATTACAGGATGGCGGAGCCGGTCAACGGAGACTCATCACGTTGCCGGCCGCTTCTGTCGCGCGGCCCCCCGGTGCGATAGGGTTGCCGAGTCGGCGGACGGCGGCGGCGTTCGCGGGCGCACTCAAGAGAAAAAGGGAGACAGGAAGATGCGGATAATGGACGCGCGTCACGCCCGGTTGTGGGCGGCGGGAATCGCGCTGGCGGTGGGAGCGGCCGGCTGCTCAGCCGGGGGAGACACCGCAGATGCGGACACCTCTGCGGCGGCGGGAGCCGACGAGGCCGCGGCGCAGGAGGCGGCCCAGGTGGCGCTCGGCCCCGTGGACGGGCACGACCTGCCCCCGGCGGACCTCGAGCGCGTGCTCGCCGGCAATCCGGCTCCCGACTTCACGGCCCTTTCAAGCACGGGCGAGCCGATCACGCTTTCGGACTACCGCGGAGAGAAGGACGTCATCCTCTTCTTCTACCGCGGCCACTGGTGACCGTACTGCGCAAAGCAGCTCGGAGAGCTGCGAGACTTCATGACGCCCGAACAGCGCGAACGGACCCAGCTCCTGGCGATCGCCCCGGACAGCCCCGAGGACATCGGGCTCATGGTCGACCGCGTCCTCGAGGACTACGACTATGCGCTCGACTTCCCGCTCCTGTCCGATGACGGCTCCGCGATCACGTACCGCTACGGCCTCCTGAACGAGGAGGACGGGCGCGGGCGCCAGATCCCGCACCCGACGACCTACGTCATCGACATGGACGGCACGGTGCGCTGGAGCTTCACGGAAGTGGACTACCGCGTCCGCCCCGAGCACGCGGACATCCTCGCCGCGCTCGAAGCCCTGGAGCGCTAGGAGGACCGTTTCCGGCGGAGCGGCTCCGGCGGAGCCGCCCGCCGGTCAGCGATCCAGCCGGCAGCGGCCCATGCTGCAGGTGAGGCCGGTGAGTTCCTGACTCAACTCCCTGAGTCGGGCGCGCGCCCCGGCGTCGTAGGCCTGGTCGTTCGCGCGGGTCGGCCTGAGACCGCTGAAGTACTGCCCGCTCTCGAAATCGTCCGAGTCGACGACCTGCATCACCGCATCGGCCCCCTCGGCGATGGTGGAGCGCGGGGTCGCGCCCAACCGCCGCACCATGCCGGTCGGCATGTAGGTCGCCGGGTGGAGCGAGCCGACCACGATGCCCGTTCCGGCCAGGTCGTCGGCCAGATCGTGCGTGAACATGATCTGGGCGAGCTTGCTCTGCGCGTAGGCGCGGCGCCCGCTGAAGTTGTTCTCGATCATCACGTCGTCAAAGTCGATCGGCGTCTGCGCGCCCGACGACACGTTCACGATGCGCGACGGCGTGCTGTCGAGCAGGCGCGGCATCAGCATGTGCGTGAGCAGGAAGGTGGAGAGGTAGTTCACCTGGAAGCGGTACTCGTGCCCGTCCTCGGTGACCCACCGCTCATCCGGCGCGGAACCGAAGCCCGCGTTGTTGATCAGGATGTCCATCCGCTCGTAGTCGGCCAGCAGCGTCTCGGCGAACGCGCGGACCTCCGCGAGCGATGCGAAGTCGGCGCGGTAGAAACGGGCGCTCCCGGGCCCCGCCGCGTTGATCGCATCCACGACCTCCGCGCCCCGCTCCTCGTTGCGCCCGTGGACGATGACGTGATCGCCCCGCGCGCCCAGCCGAAGGGCGAGTTCGCGGCCGAGGCCGGAGGTGGCTCCGGTGACCAGGGTCACGTTCTGTCCGGGGGCCGGCGCAGGGGCCTCCTGGGCCACGGCCTCGGCGACGGAAGCCGGCCAGACGGATATGAGGACGGCGGCGGCCGTCGCGACGATGGTTCTGGCGATCGTTCTCATGGGACGAGTTCCTCCTCGACGAGGCGGGCGATCCAAAGGCCGGAGTGGAGGTCGGAGGTGAAGATCCGCCCCTTGAACAACTGGGCGCCCCACGTCATCGACCAGTTCGGCACCGCTGCGTCCGGCGATGACGTCTTGATCGCGCCGATCTCGCGGCCCTGGCGGTAGAGGTCGCCGCGCAGTTCCCCCGAGATGTCCAGCACCCGCAGCCCCGCCTGATAGTAGCCAACGTAGAGCCGGTCGCGGTCGTCGCTCCACAGGTTGTGGGCTCCCGCTTCCGGCACGGTGTAGTGAGCGACCTTCACCGGGTCTTCCATGTCCGTCATGTCGAGCACTTCCACGTAACCTCGCGCCTCGATGGGGCCGAACGCGTTCGGATCCCAGTCGGACGGGTAGATCTCGGCCGCCACGAACAGGTACTTGCCGTGACGCCAGGCGACGTGCGTGTTCCCCTGCCCCGACACCCACCGCGAGACGAGCTTCGGGTCGCGGGCCGTGCCCCCGTGCGTGCCCGCCCCCGCATCGAGGATGTAGATGCCCTCGTTCCAGAACGACGCGTACGCGTACCCGTCCTGGACGATCACGTCGTGCAGGCTGCGCACCGGTTCGTCGTGCGCCCAGCGGTTGATCTCCTGCGGGTTCGCCGGATCGGAGATGTCGATGATGACGATCTCGCTCGTCCCGTTGTGGCAGGCGTAGACGAGATCCTCGTCCCCCAGGATCCAGACGTTGTGCACGCCGCCCGTCACCGTGTCCGTGTACTCGGAGAGGATCTCCGGATGGGCGGGATTCGAGAGGTCCAGGAGAACGATCCCGTTCCTGCGGCTGGAGGCTCCTTCGCGGGTGACGATCCCGAGACGGTTGTCGGGGTGGATCTTCACATCGTTGATGCGGCGGGCATCGAGCTGAATGGAGTCGGTGAGGACCGGCTGCGCCGGCTCCGTCACGTCCCACACCTTCATCCAGTCGTGGTAGAAGGTGCCGAGGTAGGCGTAGTCGCGCCCGTCCACGCCCTCGAACACCCACGTGTCGCCGGCGCGGTGCGTGGACGTGATCCCGCTCCCCACGAGTTCGAGCCGGGCGGTGTGGCGGCGGGGGCCGACGCGCACGGAAACCGTCCGGGCGATGGCCGGTCCCGCGATCGCGGTCACGTGGTACGTCCCCGGCTCCTCCGCCACGAACAGCCCGCGGCCGTCGACGGGTTCGACGCTCGCCCCGCTCGGCGTCACGCTCCAGAGCGGCGCGAGGGGGATCTCGCCGCCGTCCCCGTCGCGGCCCGCCAGCCGGAACGCCGCGACATCTCCCGTCGAAAGCGAGCTGACATCCCCGGAAGCCACGAGTTCGTAGTCCTCGGCGGTGTTCGGCTCGACGGTTACGTCGATCCGGGTCGAGGCGTCTCCGGCGGAAACGGTGATGACCGTCTGTCCCGGCCCGTGGCCGAGCACGCGTCCGGAACCCTCCACCGTCGCGACACCCGGGTCGGCGGAGGCGAACGCGAACTCGGCATCGTCCACCGCGGTGCCCGGTTCCGTGTAGGCCTCCAGGTGAAGGGCGGCGGTCGCGCCCGCATAGACCGGGCCGGCGACGCGGGCCTCGATTCGGGCGGGCTCGAGCCGGGGCACGCGGATCGTCACCCAGCTCGGCTGGCCGCGGAACATCGCCGCCACGCGCGACTCGCCCGGCCGCACCGCCGTCACCACGCCGCCGTCCGTCACTGTCACGCCATCGTCCGCGGCGAACCAGCGCACCTCCGAAGCGGCGCCCTCCTCCGCGGTTCCCTGGATCTCCGCGGTGAGCTGGAACGACGCTCCCACCTCGAGTTCCAGTTCGGCCGGCGAAGCGACGGCGTACACCCGATCCTGCGCGGCGAGGGCCGGCGAGCCGGCGGTCGCGGCGGCCGCGGTGAAGATCGAAACGAACAAGGCGGAGCGGAGCGACATCGTGATCCTCCGTGTACGGATGCGGTTCGACCGGACCCGGAAGCTCGGTGCGACGGACGCGGGCGGCAACAACCCGCGTGGTTGACCCGGTCCCGGCAGCGTGGGAGCTTCGGCCTCCATGGAGACGCTCGACGCCGGATACGCGGCCGGGAGGCCCTCCTTTTCGGAGGAAGCGGCGGCGCGGCTCGTCCGGACGCACTGGGGTGTGGACGGGACGGCCCGCGAATGCGCCAGCGAGCGGGACCGGGTGTTCGAAGTCTCCGAGGGGAGCGCGGAGGGAAGCCCCGGCGGCTCCGGGGTCCGCGGATACCTGAAGGTTTCGAACCTGCTCGAAGACCGCGCCGTCCTCGAGGAGGAAGCGGCCCTGCTGGCGGCGCTCTCGGAGTCCCAGGCCTGCTTCGCGCTTCCGCACTGGCGCCCCGCCGGGAAGGGCGAGGAGGCCGGCGCGGACGCATCGGCGGGCGGGCGTCTAGTCGAACACGCGATCGGCGGGCGCACTCACTTCGCGCGGTTCCTGGAGCCGGTCCCGGGCATTCCGCTGGACGGCTTCCGGCCGCACGGACCCGAACTGCGCCGACAGATCGGGCGGCTCGCCGCGATCCTCGATCGTTCTTCGTCGCAGCTGGCGGGCGCGGACCGCCCGATGATCTGGGACCTGCGCCGCGCCGCCTCGCTCATCGCGGAGAACCTGGGCGCGATCCGGGATCCGGGCCGGCGCGAAGTCGTCGCCCGGATTCTCGAGCGGCACGCGGCGGTTGTGCGGCCACGGGCAGGCGAGTTGCGCGAGAGCCTGATCTACAACGACGCGAACCCGGCCAACATCCACGTCGATCCGGGGCGGATGAAGGGCGGCGCGCCCCACCTCGTGGGCGTCGTGGACTTCGGCGACACGGTCCGTTCGTGGACGGTGGCGAACCTCGCCGTGGCCTGTGCCTACGCCGGGTTCGCGACGCGCGATCCGGTGGCCGCCTTCTGCGACGTGACGCGGGGGTACGTGGCGGAGCATGAGGTCGTGGAGGCGGAAGCGGATGTCCTCTACGAACTGGCGCGGCTGCGGCTCGCGCTGAGCGTGACCATCTCGTCCGTCCGTGGCGCCCAGGAGCCGGACAACGAGTACCTGCTCGTGAGCCAGGCACCGGCCTGGGAGGTGCTCGAGCGGCTGGACGCGACACCGCCGAACCTGGGGCGCTACCGGCTGCGGGAGGCCTGCGGGCACGCGCCCTGTGCCTCGACGGCCCGGGTCATCGCGGCGCTCGAACGCGCCGCCCGGGGCGCCGCGCCGGTGCTCGACCCCGATCCGCGCACCGCGCCCATCGTCACGCTCGACCTGAGCGTCGAGTCGGGGGACGACGGCGGGACGTTCGATCCGACGGATCATTCCGCGTTCTCGCAACGGCTGTTCGACGAGATGCGGGACGCGGGGGCGGCGGTCGGCATCGGCCGCTACGACGAGGTGCGATGGTGGTACACGGGCGACGCCTTCCGCGCGCCGGCGAACGAGATGGACGAGTGGCGGACGGTTCACCTCGGGGTCGACCTGTTCGCGGAGCCGGGGACACCCGTGCTCGCGCCGCTCGGGGGCCGCGTCGTGTCCGTGCGCGACAATGCCGACCGCCTGGACTACGGCCCCACGATCATCCTCGAGCACGAACTGGAGGACGCGGCCGGAGAGGCGGATGAGCCTGTCCGCGTTCGGACGCTGTTCGGGCACCTGTCGCCCGAATCCTTACCGAACCTGGCGCCCGGAGAGGTCGTGGAGGCGGGCCGGACGATCGGCTGGATCGGGGCCCCGCCGGACAACGGCGACTGGGCCCCGCACCTTCACTTCCAGATCCTCCTCGATCCCCTGGGGTACGAAGGAACCTTCCCGGGCGTCGCCGCGCCGAGCGCCCGCGGCGTCTGGACGGCGGTGAGCCCCGACCCCAACCACCTGCTTCGACTGCCGGGGGAGGCCGCGGCGCCGCGACCGCGCAGCCACGCCGCCCTGGTCGAGGACCGCGACCGGCGGCTCGGCCCTTCGCTGAGCCTCTCGTACCAGCGACCGCTCCACATCGTCCGCGGCCGGGGTGCCCGGCTCTACGACATCGACGGCCAGCCCTTCCTCGACTGCGTGAACAACGTCGCGCACGTGGGACACTCGCACCCGCGCGTGAACGAGGCGGCGCGCCGGCAGATGACCGCGCTCAACACGAACACGCGCTATCTGCACGAGACCATCCTCGAATACACGGAGCGGCTGGCGGCCCTCTTCCCGGCCCCGCTCGACGTGTGCTTCCTCGTGTGCTCCGGCACCGAGGCCAACGAACTCGCCCTGCGCATGGCGCGCACGCACACCGGCAAGGTGGGCGCGGTCGTCCTCGACGGGGCGTACCACGGGAACTCGAGTTCGGTCGTCAACCTGAGCCCCTACAAGTTCAACGGCCCCGGCGGGAAAGGGCTCCGGCCCTGGGTCCGGATGGCGCCGATGCCGGACCTGTTCCGGGGCATCCACCGCGGGCCGGAACGCGAGGTGGCACCCCTGTACGCGGCACACGTCGGCGAGGCGGCGCGGGCGCTCGAGACGGAGCCCACCTGGTTCGAGGACCGCCCGCCCGGGGCGGCCGCCTTCTTCCACGAGTCGATCCTCAGTTGCGGCGGCCAGATCCCGCTCCCGGCCGGATACCTCGCGGCTTCCTACGCGGCGGCCCGCGAGCAGGGCGCCGTATGCGTGGCCGACGAGGTGCAGGTCGGTTTCGGCCGCGTGGGGTCGCACTTCTGGGCCTTCGAGGAGCACGGCGTCGTCCCCGACATCGTCACCCTCGGCAAGCCGATCGGGAACGGCCACCCGCTCGCCGCGGTCATCACGACGCGCGACATCGCCGAGTCCTTCGCCAACGGGATGGAGTACTTCAACACCTACGGCGGGAATCCCGTCTCCTGCGCCATCGGCCTCGCCGTCCTCGACGTGATCGAGGACGAGGGACTGCGGCAGAACGCCGCCATCGTCGGCAAGCGTCTACTCGCCGGCCTGGAACACCTCCGGGACCGTCACGCCCCGGTCGGGGACGCCCGCGGCCGCGGTCTGTTCACCGGCATCGAGTTCGTGCGGGAGGGCGACGACCTCGAACCGGCCGCCGACCTCGCCGACGCCGCCGTCCAGCGGATGCGCGACAAGGGGATCCTGCTCAGCACGGACGGCCCGGATCACAACGTGATCAAGATGAAGCCCCCACTCGTCTTCTCCGAAGCCGACGCCGACCTCCTGATCTCGGGTCTCGACGAAGTCCTCTCGGAAACCGCCTTCCTGCCCTGACGCGCTCCGGCTACGACTCGCCCTGGCTGGCGGCGGCGTTCGTCGTCGTGCGTGCCCCAGCGCTCGAACCACTTCCGCAGGATGAGTTGCGTGCGCAGGAAGTTGGACGGCAGGCGCGACGTGCCGTGCCACTCGCCCTGGAACTGGACCATCGCGGTCGGCTTGTTCTGCGCCTTGAGCGCCTGGTAGAACTGCTCCGTCTGCGACATCGGCGTGCGCAGGTCGAGGACGCCCGTCATCAGCATCGTCGGCGTCGTGACGTTGCCCACGTAGGTGATCGGCGAGCGGCGGATGTGCTCGCTCGGGTCCACCCAGGGGAACTCCTGGAAGTCCGCGTACCAGCGCAGGTAGTTGCCGTCGACCTCGTTGGGGAAGTTGAACCAGTTCACGACCGGACAGTTCGCCGACGCGGCCCGGAAGCGGTCCGTGTGCCCCACGACCCATGATGTGAGCACGCCGCCGCCCGAGCACCCGTAGACGAACATGTTGCTGTCGTCCACGTAGCCGCGGGAGATGACCTCGTCCACGCTCGACATCAGGTCGTCGAAGTCGTGGTTCGGATAGTCGTACTGGATCGCGTTCCCGAACTCCGTCCCGTAGCCGGAACTTCCGCGCGGGTTCGTATAGAGGACCACATAGCCGTTCGCGGCGTGCTCCTGCCACGAGAAGTTGAACCCGCCGTTGTACATGCCGTGCGGGCCGCCGTGAATCACCAGAATGAGCGGATACTGCCGCGACGCGTCGAAGTCCGGGGGCTTGATGACCCAGCCGTGAATCGCGAGGCCGTCATGGGATGACTCGCTCCAGACCTGTTCCACTTCGCCCAGAGTCACGCCCGCGAGCACGTCGGCGTTCACATCCGTCAGCCTCGTGCGCCGATCGGGCCGGTCGACGGGGAAGGCGTAGATGTCGCCGGGTTCGTGCGCGTCCCCCCACATCCCGACGGCCATGCCGCCGTCGCTCACATCGTTGACGCCGAACATCTGCGGGCCCTCGCTCATCGCCCGCACGTCGCCGTCCACCGACGCGTAGTGGATGTTGCGATAGCCGTCCGCGGAGGCGTCGAAGTAGACGCCCCCTCCGTCCGGGGCCCAGTGCAGCGCCCCGGGGCTGCGGTCCATCTCGGCCGTCAGGGCGCGCGGGTTCGATCCGTCCGCGTTCATCACGTATACGGCGGACTCGATGTAGTCGAAGGTCGTCGTGTCGTGTCCCACGTAGGCGATCATGCGCCCGTCCGGCGAGGGCACCGGCCGGTTGTCCGGGCCCTTGCGCGTCGTGACCTGGCTCAGTTCGCCGGACTCGGCGTCGAGCCGATAGATCTCGGTCTCCTGCCACCGGTATTCCGCGTCCTCGATGATGAGACTGCTGAACAGGAGCGACTGTCCGTCCGGCTCCCACGTCGGGACGCCGAAGTTGTAGTCGCCCTCGGTGAGCTGGCGCGCCGTACCGCCTTCGGCGGGGACGACGAAGATGTGCTGGTACTTGTCGCCCAGAAAACCGATGCGGTCCTGCCGATACACGAGGCGCTCGATGATCCGGGGCCCCGGCGTCCACGTCGCCCCCTCCGGCTGGGGGAGCGAGATGGACCAGTGGCGCGCCGTGGGCTGCTCCGCCCCCACGCGCATCGTGAAGGAGAAGCGCGTCCCGTCGGGAGACCAGGCGATATTCGAAGGACTGTCCGTGAGCCGCGTCACCTGGGACACGGCGCCCTCGGCATCCATCCAGCGCACGAAGATCTGCGTGTTCCCCTCGTCGTCGGGCGCGAGGAACGCGAGCCGGCTGCCGTCGGGAGACCAGCGCGGCGAGGACCCGTCGACGAGGTGGCGGGGACGGCTGCCGTCCGGGTTCACGATCCAGATCGAGGACTCCCACGCGTCGTTCATCTTGTCGACCCACAGACGCTCGTATACCACGGCGCCGCCATCCGGCGAGATCCGGGGATCCTGGACCCGCTCCCAGTCGAGCCAGGATTCCAGCGCCAGCGCGCCGTTCGCTTCCTGGGCGACCAGCGCCGAGCCGGGGATCGGGACGCTGCAGAGCACGCCAAGGGCGCAGAGCGCTACGAGGGTGACGGGATTCGGGAAGGGGGCGCGGCGGGAAAGGGGGGCGCGCGTGTCCATGGGTACCTCCTGGTGTGATGGGCGCGGGGCCTTTCGAAACATGGGATGCGCCACGCCGCGTGCATAGACCGCGCGGCGGCACGGGCCCTATGTTGGATTCTTGAACGACCGCGGCTGCCGCGCGGGATGCGGCGGCCCACAAGCCGGGAGGTTTCCGTGACGACCCGCTCGCCCACCGACGCGACCCGCCTGCCCGACCGCCGACGATTCCTCAAGCGCGCCGCGGCGGGAGCCGCCCTCGCGGCGACTCCGGCCTGGACACGGGCGCCGTCCAGGCCCGGCCTCAGCCCGGCGGAACTGGCGGCACGGCGAGACTTCATGGGGACGGAGGACGAGTCCTTCTGGGAGATGGTGAAGTCCCAGTTCCCGCTCCGGCCCGGCCTCATCCTGGTGAACGCGGCGAATCTCTGCCCTTCGCCCTGGCCGGTGCAGGAAGCCGTATTCGCGTACACGCGCGACATCGACCGGGACGCCTCGTTCCACAACCGGGCCAAGTTCAACGCGCTCGCCGACAAGTCCGTCGAGGCGCTCGCGCGGCTGCTCGGCGCTTCGCCCGAGGAGATCGTGATCACCCGCAACACCTCCGAGAGCAACAACACCGTCATCAACGGGCTCACGCTGGGCGCGGGAGACGAGGTCGTGCTGTGGGACCAGAACCATCCCACGAACAACGTGGCCTGGGACGTCCGGGCCGACCGCTGGGGCTACAAGGTGATCCGCGTGACGACGCCGCCCGTGCCCGAGACGGAGGACGAGCTGATCGACGCCTTCGTGAGCGCCTTCACCGACCGCACGCGCGTCCTCGCGGTCACGCAGATCTCGAACATCTCGGGAGTCGAGCTGCCGGCGCGGCGCCTGTGCCGAATCGCGCGCGACCGCGGCATCTACGTGCACATGGACGGGGCCCAGAGCTTCGGCGCGGTGAAAGTCGACCTGCACGACATGGGCTGCGACTCGTACACGGGGAGCGCCCACAAGTGGTTCTGCGGGCCGAAGGAAGCCGGCGTCCTCTATGTCCGGGCCGAGCGCGTGGCGGAGTTGTGGCCGAGCGACGTCGGCGTGGGCTGGGAGGGCGCGGTCGCGGGAGGCGGAGCCGACAAGTTCGGCACGTACGGCCAGCGGGACGACGCCGCGGTGGCGGGCATGGGGACGACGGTGGACTTCCACGAGGCGATCGGGGCCGCGGCGATCGAGGCCCGCATGCGCGCCCTCGCGACCGGGCTCAAGGCGGCGATCCGCGAGCGCATCCCCGGCGTGAAGTTCCACACGTCCGACGTACCCGGCCTCGGCGGAGGCGTAGTCATCGCCGAACTGGGGGTCGACGATCACAGCGAGATCTACAACCGGATCTACGAGGAGCACGGCGTCGCGGGAGCGCTCCGCAGGGGTGTGTTCCCGGGCATCCGCCTCTGCCCCCACATGTACAACACGATGGCGGAGATGGAGCAGATCGCCGACGCGCTCGCCCGATCGACCTAGTCCCGCCGGACGACGTCAGGCCAATCGCAGCCCGAAGGGCTCAAAGCGTCGAAAGTCCTTTACGTTCACTGTGGCGATCTGCGCTCCTTCCCCGAGCGCGGTGGCCGCGACCATGCAGTCGAGCAGCGACCCCCGTCGCCGCCCCGAATCGTTGAACAGACGAGCGGCCAGGGCGGCTTCTCCAGGCGTGAATTCGGTAGGCGGACCGATCAGGTCAGCCGCGAGCGCAAGCGTGGAGGGAACCAGCGGACCGCAGAGGAACTCCGTCCAGGCCACGGCGCTCATGCCCAGGACCTCGCCGTCGGAGATCCATCTTCTCAACACCGGTCGTGGATCAAGATGACGGGAGAGGGGTCTGCTAGAGTTCGTTGCGGTTCTTCGCCCAGACCGCGTAGTGGCAGGCGCGGGCGGTGAGGGCCATGTAGGTGAGGGACGGGTTCTGGCAGGCGGATGAGGACATGGCCGCGCCATCGATCACGAACAGGTTCGGCGCGTCCCACGCCTGGTTGTAGCCGTTGAGGACGGAGGTCGCCGGATCCCGCCCCATCCTCGCCGTCCCCATCTCGTGGATCGTGAGGCCCGGCGCGGTGAGATCCGTGAGCAACTCGACGTCGACTCCGCCCCCGGCCTCCAGCATTTCGGCGGCGCGGTCCGCGCTGTCCCGCATCATCCGGCGCTCGTTGTCGCTCCACTCGCAGTGGATGCGGAGGGCCGGGATTCCCCACGCATCGACCCGCTCCGGGTCGAGTTCGATGTAGTTCTCCTCGCGCGGGAGGCACTCGCCGAAGGCGCCGAGTTCGAACTCCCACACGCCGGGCTCGGTGAGCCGGCGCTTGTAGTCGGCCCCGAAGCCCGGCATGTCGAGGCCGCGGCTCCAGCCCTGCCGCGTGGACCAGCCCTGGTAGCCGTAGCCCCGGATGAAGTCCGGCGACGGCTCCGTCACGTTCCGGAAGCGGGGGATGTAGATCCCGTTCGGACGCTGGCCGGTGTAGCCGTGGTTCTCCCAGCCGGGGAACTTCGCCTTCGCCCCGGTGCTCATCGTGTGGTCCATGAGATAGCGGCCGAGGACCCCGCTGGAGTTCGCGAGCCCGTCCGGGAAGTCGGCGGACGTCGAATGGAGGAGGATGCGGGTCGACTCCAGCGCCGAGGCGCCGAGCATCACGATCTCCCCGTGGAACTCCAGGTCCTCTCCCGTCTGCCGGTCGATGACGCGCACGCCCGTGACCCGGCCGCGGGCGGGGTCCCAGATCACGCTGTGCGCGACGCTGTCCGGGCGCAGCGTCATGCGCCCGGTGGCTTCGGCGGCGGGGAGGGTGGCGCTGAGCGAACTGAAGTAGCTCCGGGTGCGGCAGCCGCGGTGGCAGGGGCCGCAGTAGTGGCACGCGCTGCGCCCCTTGTGGTCGCGGGTGAGGACGGCGGTGCGCCCGATCGTCATCATCCGCGTGTCGCCGAAGTCGCGCGCGATCGCCTCCCTCACCGCGTTCTCGACGCAGGTCATCTCCATGGGCGGCAGGAAGACGCCGTCCGGCAGCTGGGGGAGTCCTTCGGGGCGGCCGCTGATGCCGGCGAAGGCCTCGACGTGGCTGTACCACGGGGCGAGGTCCGCGTAGCGGATCGGCCAGTCGACCCCGATCCCGTCGCGCGCGTTGGCCTCGAAGTCGAGATCGCTGAGACGGTAGGACTGGCGCGCCCACATGATCGAGCGTCCGCCGACCTGGCGGCCCCGGATCCACAGGAAGGGCTTCTCGTCGGGGGTCGTGTACGGGTTCTCGATGTCGTTGACGAAGAACTTCCGGCCCATCTCGTCGCAGGCGTAGCACTCGCGCTGCACGGGCTGCTCGGCGGCGAGCGCCTTGCGGTCGTTCCAGCCGCGGTACGGCATGCGGTACGGGGGCACGTGCTCGGTGTAGTCCCGCTCCGGGACGATCATGGGCCCCGCCTCGAGCACGAGCGTGCGGAGGCCGAGTTCGGTGAGTTCCTTCGCGGCCCAGCCGCCGGTGATCCCCGACCCGACGACGATCGCGTCCCACACCTCCTGCCGGCTCACGGCTGCTCTCCGGAGCGGCTCTGCCGGCTGCGCCGTGCGCCCGGCCGGCCTTCGCCGGTGCCGTACTGGTCGAGGATCACGCACCCCTCGAAGGCGCCGGGGATGATCCGGTATCCCAGCGAGCGCAGGCCGGGCTGCGACGTGAAGTAGCCGGCGAGCGTAAAGCGCTTCATGTCGTAGAAGAAGGTCTGCGTCTCGTCGATCCCGGGATCCCGGCGGCGGCGGTCGAGGTCCTCGTCCAGCCGCGCCACGAGTTCGGTCTGCTGAGCCCCCGTGCAGTCGGCGAAGTCGGCGCCGTGGGCCGCCCGGGCGAGGGGATCCACCTCGTCCAGGCCGGCGAGGAAACGGTCGCGGTCCGGCGCGTCCAGCCAACCGGTCAGGAGGGCATCGACGAATGCGGTAACGCCCGCCTCGCTCGCGCCGGGCGTGTCGGTCCGGGGGATGATGACCTCGGCGAGCGCCGTTACCGTCCGCGCCTGCGCGGGCGTGAGCGTCGCGGGCGGCGCGCCGCCGACCGGGCCGGCCACCGACCGGATGCGCTGCCCGAGCGCCAGGGCCTCCGCCACCGCGCTCCCCGGCGCCAGCAGCGGCGCGCCCGCGGCCACGCCCATGATCTCGAGAGCCCTGCGCCGTCTCACAGTCGTTCCTCCCGGCCCGCATCGACGCGCGCGGACGGCGGAGGCGCCGCCGCGCCCCGCCAACATAGGCCCGGCAGCCCGCGGCAAAAGCCCCGCGGCGTTCGAGCAGCGGTTCGACGCCGGCCGGGGCGGGCGACATATTGCGCGCATGGACAGACGGAGATTCGTACAGAACTCGCTCGGCGCCGGCCTCCTCCTCGCCGGTGCCGGACGCGCGGCGCCCGCCGCGGCCCGGACCCTTCCCGGGGCCCGGACGCTCCCCGAGGCGTGGGGGCTCCAACTCTACACGGTGCGCTCGCTGATGGCGCGCGATGTCGAGCGGACGCTGGCGTCCGTCGCGCGCATCGGCTACGGCGAGGTGGAGTTCGCCGGCTACTTCGGCCGCTCGCCGGCCGAGATCCGGACCGCGCTCGAAGCGGAAGGCCTCACCGCCCCCGCGGCCCACCTGTCGCTCGAGGAACTCCGGTCCAGCTTCGACGAGGCCGCCGCCGCGGCCGCCGAGATCGGACACCGGTACCTCGTCCTCCCCTACCTCGCGGGCCCCGAGCGGCCGGGAAACGACGGAGCCACGGGAACGGCCCTCGTGGACGGATACCGGCGGCTCGCGGACGAGTTCAACGGGCTCGGGGCGCGCTGCCGGGAGGCCGGGCTCGTGTTCGCCTATCACAACCACGACTTCGAGCTCGAAGAGGTGGACGGTCTCCGCCTGCTCGACGTGATGATCGAGAACACGGACCCCGAACTCGTCACCTACGAGGTCGACTTCTACTGGCTCGTGCACGGCGGCGCCGACCCGTTCGACTACATCAGCCGGTATCCCGGCCGCTTCGACCTCTGCCACGTGAAGGACCGCACGACAGATGGCGAGATGGCGGACGTGGGCGCGGGCGTCATCGACTTCGCGGCGATCTTCGAGCGTTCGGACGAGGCGGGGCTCATCCACTACTTCGTCGAGCACGACGCGCCCGCCGACCCGATGGGGTCGGTGCGCGCGAGCTACGAGCACCTCAACGCGCTCGATGGCTGATCCGGCCCCACCCCGCAACCGGAAGCCGGTCAGCCGCCGCGACGCCCTGCGCGCGACGGGTGCCGCCTCGCTCGGTCTGCTCGTCGGCGGCACGGCGAACCCCGCATCGGCGCTCGCCGACGGGCCACGAGCGCCGGGTCGCAGCGCCCGCCGGTCCGCCAACGCCATCACGCAGTCCGTGGCGCGCTGGTGCTTCGAGGAGATTCCCCTCGTCCCCTTCTGCCGGGGCGTGGCCGACATGGGCCTCACCGCGATGGACCTGCTCACGGTCGAGGAATGGCCCGTCGCGAACGACCACGGTCTCACGGTCTCGTGCGGCGACGTGGCGGCCGGGACGATCGAGGACGGCCTCAACGAGACGAAGAACCACGCCGGCATCATCGAGGCCTTCGAGCGCCACATTCCGCACGCCGCGCGCGTCTCGGTCCCCAACGTGATCTGCTTCTTCGGCAACCGCCGCGGGATGGAGAACGGCGTCGGGATCGAGAACTCCATCCGCTGCCTCGAGGCGTGCGCCCCGATCGCCGAATCCGAGGGCGTCACGATCCTCGTCGAAGTCCTCAACTCGAAGCCCGGCGGACACGTCGACTACATCGGCGACCGCATGGACTACGCGCTCGAGGTCATTCGGGCCGTCGACTCGCCGCGCGTGAAGATCCTCTACGACGTCTATCACATGCAGATCATGGAGGGGGACATCATCCGCACGCTGACGGATGCGAGCCCCTGGATCGGCCACTACCACACCGGCGGCGTCCCCGGGCGCGCCGAGATCGACGACACGCAGGAGCTGAACTATCCCCCGATCGTGCGGGCCATCGCCGACACGGGCTTCGAGGGCTTCATGGCCCACGAGTTCATCCCGCGGAGCGGCGATCCCCTGCGATCGCTGCGCGAAGCCGTGGAGCTGTGCGCCGTCTGAACCCCCGCTAGCCGGCCGCGGCCACCTCCGCCTGAGCGGCGTCGGGCCTCCGGGCCAGGGCCGCCTGCTTCCTTCCCAGCCACAGCGCGATCAGCAGCCACAGTCCGGCGAGCGGGACCATGGTCAGCGCCAGCGCGGAGCTTCCCATCCCCAGCGCGCGCAGTCCCGCGAAGGACCACACCCCGATCTGGTCGCCCGCCCGGTAGACGAACAGGTCGTTGAAGTTCTTGGCCTTGTACTTGTCCCGGCGCGGAAGGACGGTGTAGAGCACCTCCCGCGTCGGCACCGCGAGCGCGAAGTTCCCCGCCCTCCGCAGCACCTGGAACACGACGAACACCGCGAAGACGGGCGCCGCCCCGAGCGCGAGGAAGCCGAGGACGCTGAGCACGGGCAGGATGCCGAGCGCGAGGCGCACGCCGAGCCACTTCAGGATGCGACCCGTCAGGAAGAGCTGGGTGAAGAGCGTGAGGATGTTCACCGAGAGGTCGATGCGCGCGAAGACCGAGGTCCGCTCCGCCCCGGTGGCGAAGGTACGCGAGACGATGTCCGCCTGGATGTTGTAGAGGAAGGTGGAACCGATCGTGAACAGCAGCATGAAGGCGCCGATTCCGAGGAGGTAGGGCGACGCGAGCACCCGCCGGATCCCCTCCAGCGCCGTGCCTCCGATCACATCGCCCGCCTCGCCGCCGCCACCCGAACCTTCTACCGCCGCCGCGCGGGTCGCACAGCGCGAGTCGAGCGCCTTGAGGCAGACGACCGCGCCCTCGAGCAGCAGCACCGAGAACAGGAGGAGCGTCGCGGGCGACAGGAACCCCACCAGAAAGGCCGTGATCGCGGACCCGACGATCCCCCCCACGGTGCCGCCGACTCCGATGAGGCCGAACAGGCGGCGGCTCTGGCGCTCCCGGAAGATGTCGGTCATGAACGACCAGAAGACGGAGACCACGAACAGGTTGAAGACGCTGATCCAGACGAAGAAGGTCCGGCCGATCCATACGGAAGCGTCGCCGTCGGTCACGACCCTCAGCAGCACGAAGTAGACCAGCAGGTTCAGCATGAAGAAGCGGTACGTGAGGGTCACGAACCGCCGGCGGGTCCACCGTGACACGACCGCGGCGAAGATCGGGTGCACGAGAAGCATGGCCGTCAGCGTACCCGTGAAGAGCCAGGGGATGTTCTCGACCCCGCCCGCGACGGCCATCTCCTCGCGGATGGGCCGGATCACGTAGTACGCCGACAGGATGAAGAAGAAGTAGAGGGCCGACAGGAGCACGAGCCCCGCCTCTCCCGGGCGGGCGCCCGTCAGCCGTGCGGCAAACGTGCGCCGCTCGCTCTCCGGAGGCGGGGTCATGCGTGGCTCTGCTTGCCGGTCGATGGAAAAAGGGATTCTCTTCAGAAGATCCCGGAACCTAACGGTGAGAGCGAACGTGGCCAGCTTCCTGCAATCTGTCGTCGGCGCCGCCCGGCGGATCCTTAACATGCGGCGGGGCGAATTCAGTCTCGCGGTACTGTCCGCGCTCTTCTTCTTCCTCGTCCTCTGCGGCTACTTCTTCCTCCGTCCCGTGCGCGAGGCGATGGGGGTGGCCCGCGGGATGGACGACCTGCGCTGGCTCTTCGCCGTGACTTCGGTGGCCTCCCTGTTCGCCGTCCTCGTATTCGGGGGCGTCGTGGCGCGGACGAATCGCCGGCGTTTCATCCCGATCGCGTACCTGTTCGTGATCGCCTGTCTGATCGGCTTTGCGACGCTGCTGATCCAGGACGTGCGGTCGGGCGGCGGCCTCATCGGCACCGACGCGGAGACCGGTCTCGCGCGCGGCGTCGGCTACACTTTCTACGTGTGGCTGAGCGTCATCAACCTCTTCTCGACCAGCGTATTCTGGTCCTTCATGGTCGACGTGTTCGACGTCGATCAGGGGAAGCGGATGTTCCCCTTCATCGGGATCGGGGGCACGCTGGGCGCACTGATCGGGGGGCGCGGCGCGAGCTTCGTCAGCGGACTCACCGAGAGTCCCTACCTGCCCGCCGGCCTCATGCTGATCGGGGCCGGCTGCTTCGCGCTCGCGATCGCCGTCATGCTGATCCTCGACCGGAGGGCCGGGGCATCGGACCTCTCCCGGCTCGGCGCGGGCCCGGCGGGCGGACCGACGGCGGCGGAAACCGGCCCCCGGCGGCGAGGCGATGGGGGCACGCGGATCGGAGGCGGGGCGCTGGAGGGGCTGCGCGCCGTGTTCACCTCGCCCTACCTGCTCGGCGTCGGCCTCTGGGTCGTGTTCATGGCGATCTCCAACACCCTGATCTACTTCACCCAGGCGAACGTCATCCTCGAGGCCACGGACACGTTCAGCCAGCGCGTGGGGAGCTTCGCCGACTTCGACTCGCTGGCGCAGTTCGGAACCCTGCTGACGCAGATCTTCATCACGACCCACCTGATCCGGAAACTGGGCGTCGGGTGGACGCTGGCCATCCTGCCGCTCGTCACCGTGCTCGGATTCGTCGTGCTCGCCGTGTGGCCGATCTACGGGGTGATGATGATCTTCCAGGCCGTCCACCGGGCGACGCGGTACGCGATCTCGCGGCCGTCGCGCGAGACGCTGTTCTCGGTCGTGCCGCCCGCGGAGAAGTACAAGGGGAAGCCGATCGTCGACGTCTTCCTGTACCGGGGCGGCGACCTCGCGGGCGCCGGCATCGACAGCCTGTTCGCGATGCTCGGCCTGACACTGGCGTGGGTCGCGATGTCCACGGCGCCGCTGGCCGGGATGTGGATCGTCCTCTCCATCGCGCTCGGACGGGCCCAGGCACGGCGCGTGGCTTCCTGAGCCGCCGGTGCTGCCCGACGATCTGTTCGGTCCCGGCTCCCCGCTGCGGGTCATCGGCCACCGGGGGGCGGCGGCGTTCGCCCCGGAGAACACGCTCCCTTCCTTCGAGCACGCGGTGCGCGTGGGGGCCGACGCGGTGGAACTCGACCTGCACCGGAGCGCGGACGGCCGCCTCATGGTCATCCACGATCCGAGCCTCCCCCGCACCACCGACGGGACGGGGGATGTCGAAGCGCTGACGCGGGACGAACTGCGCGCCTTCGACGCCGGGTACCGCTTCACGACGGACCACGGGAAGACCTTTCCCTTCCGGGGCACGGGTGTCGGCATCCCCACCCTCGAGGCGGTGCTCGAGGCGGTGGGCGACTTGCCCGTGATCGCGGAGATCAAGTCGGAGGCGGCGGGGCACGAACTGGGCGCGTGGCTGCAGCGGAGCGGGAATCGCGCGGACCGGGAGCGGATCCTGGTCGGCGGCTTCGAGCGCGAGGAAGTGGAGCCCGCCAGCCGGCACGCCCGCTGGCACTGCGCCTACCAGGACGAACTCCGGACATACGTACTTCTCGGCAAGGTCGGCCTCGGCCGCCGGTTCGCCCCCGCCGGCTGCGCGGCCGCCATGCTGCCCGAGCGGCAGGGCGCGCTGCGCATCGTCACGCCGCGCTTCGTCCGCCGCGCTCACGCCGACGGCATGGGCGTCTTCGTGTGGACCGTGAACCACCCCGATGACATGCGGCGGCTCCTCGACTGGGGCGTGGACGGGCTCGTGAGCGACGCCCCGGGGCGGGCCCGCCGGATCCTGGACGAACGGGACGTGCGGGGAGGCGCGGGAGAACATGCCGCAGCCTGAGACGCGGTCCCGGACGATCCTCCATGTGGACATGGACGCGTTCTATGCCGCGGTCGAGGTGCGCGAAGACCCGTCGCTGCGCGGCAAGCCGGTCATCATCGGATCCGCCCCGCGCAAGGGCCGCGGCCGGGGCGTCGTCTCGACGGCGAACTACGAGGCCCGGCGCTACGGGATCCACTCCGCGATGCCGATCTCGCAGGCGTGGCGCCGCTGCCCCGACGGCGTCTACGTGCGCCCCCGCATCGCCTTCTACGCGGAGATCTCCGGGCGAATCTTCGACATCTTCCGCTCCTTCACCGACCAGGTGGAGACGCTCTCGCTGGACGAGGCCTTCCTCGACGTGACGGCGAGCCGGCGGCTGTTCGGCACGGGACCGGAGATCGCGACCCGCATCCGGCAGCGGATCGCCGAGGAGGAGCGGCTCACGGCCTCCGTCGGCGTCGCCTCGAACAAGTACGTGGCGAAGGTCGCGAGCGACCTCAGGAAGCCGGACGCGCTCGTCGTCGTGCCGCCGGGGACCGAACGCGAGTTCCTGGCTCCGCTCTCCGTGTCCCGTCTCTGGGGGGCGGGCCCGAAGGTGCAGGCCCGGCTGGCCCAACTCGGCTTCAGGACGATCGGGGACGTGGCGCGCAACAAGCCCGAGTTCCTCGAGGCGTCCCTGGGCCGCAAGCTGGGGCGGCGTCTGCACGAACTCGCGAACGGCCTCGACGTGCGGAGGGTCGACCCCAGGCCGGGGAGGAAGTCGCTCGGCAAGGAGGTGACCTTCCCGCAGGATGTCGAGGATCGCGCCCGCGTGGAGCGGACCCTGCTCGCCCTCTGCGAAGGGGTCGGGCGGTCGCTGCGCAGGAAGGGGATCGCGGGGCGCACGGTCCAGTTGAAGCTGCGCTGGGACGGCTTCGAGACGCATACGCGCCAGCGGACGCTCGAGCGGCCGGCGGACATGACCGAAGCCATCTGGCCCGTCGCGCGGGAGCTGTTCCGGGAGGCCGACGATCCCCGCCGCCTCGTCCGGCTCATTGGGGTCAGCCTTTCCGGCTTCGACCATCCGGAAGACGAGCAGCTCGGGCTCCTCGGCGACGAAGACCCGGCCGCCACCGACGGGGAGGGCCGGCGCGAGCTGGCGAAGACGATGGACGCCGTGGCGGACCGCTTCGGCCGGGACGCGCTGAAGCGGGCCGCCCTTCTCGATTCCAACGTGCGAGGCACATAACCATGCAGGTATTTCCGATTCCGCCGGCCTCCGGGCGCGGCATCCTCTGGTTCTTCATCATCATCATCGTCGTCCTCATCGGCGTGACGCTCATGCTGGGCTGGGCGGCCTGGTCCACGAGGAACAGCCGCGCCGAGGTGTCGCCGGCGGGCCTGAAGCTGGTGGGAGACCTCTGGGGGCGGACGATTCCGCTCGACCGGCTCGAACTCGACGAAGCCCGGATCGTGGATCTGCGCGGCGAACCCGACCTCGTCCCTCGCCGGCGCACGATGGGGACGGCGCTCGGAAACTACTCCGCGGGCTGGTTCCGGCTCCGCAGCGGAGAGAAGGCGCTCCTCTACCTCACGGATCGTCGTCGGGTGGTGTACATTCCCACGCTCGACGGGTACTCGCTCCTCGTCAGCCAGAGCGAGCCTCGACGCTTTCTGGACGCGTTGCACGAGACGGCCGGAGGCGCGGACGGCCACACGGCCGGCGACACCACCGAAGGAGAGTGACGGCGGATGCTCCCGACACGGGATGAGGCGCTCGCGATCGTCCACGAATACACCGAGAGTCCCGGGCTCCGGCGCCACATGCTGGCGGTGGAGGCGGCCATGCGCGCCTACGCGCGGAAGTACGGCGAGGACGAGGACCGCTGGGGCGTGGCGGGGCTGCTGCACGACTTCGACTACGAGCGCTGGCCCAACCCCGACCACGCGCCCGACGCGGAGCATCCGTCGACCGGGGTCGCCATCCTCCGCCAGAAGGGGGTGGACGAGGACATCCTCGAGACGATCATGGCCCACGCGGACTACACGGACGTCGAAGCGACGACGCGGATGTCGAAGACGCTCCGGGCCGTGGACGAACTCACCGGCTTCATTACCGCCTGCGCGCTGGTGCGGCCGACGCGGCTCGCCGGCATGAAGACCCGGTCGGTGAGAAAGAAGATGAAGGACAAGGCGTTCGCCGCCGCGATCAGCCGCGACGAAATGCTGGAGAATTGCGCCGAACTGGGCGAAGACATGGGCGAGCACATCGCCTTCGTCATCGCCGCGATGCAGCTCGCGGCGGAAGATCTCGGCCTGAACGGCCCGGGGGGAGCATGACCACGACGACGATCATCATGATGGTCCTCATCCTCGGATTCGTCTGGGGAGGACTCGCCGTCCTCGCATCGATCGCCTGGCGCAAGGAAGGCGCCAAGCGGGGCGGAGAGAGCTAGCCGCCCGTAATGGGGGGAAGGCGCCGCGGGGGACGGATCCTCCTGGTGACGCTGGCCGCGCTGGGGGCCGCTTCGTGTTTCCTCCCCATCCCCCGCGCGATGCGCCCGCCCGAGCCGCTCGTCGCCGACTCGGCGGCCGCGAACGCCGCGCAACGGGATTCGATCGCGGCGGCCGAGCGGGAAGCCGCGCGCCGGGACTCGGTCGCGAGGGCGCAGCGAGAGGCGGCGCGGCAGGACTCGATCGCGAGGGCGCTGCGGGAGGCCGCGCGACGCGACTCGATCGCGCGGGCCGAGCGGGCCGCGGCCGCGCGGCGGGACTCCATTCTCGCAGCCGAGCGGGCCGCCGCGCTCCGGGATTCGCTGGAGGCGGCCCGGCGCGACTCGCTGATCGCCGCCGCCCGGCGCGACTCGCTGGCCAGCATCGAGTTGGCCCGGGCCGCGGGCGAAGCGGAGTTGGCGGAACTCCGGGCATCGGGACCCGTATACGTCGCCGTCGATGAGGCGGCCCGCCTCGTGTGGGACACCGATGCCGAGGCCGCGCTCGCGACGACCCTGCTGCCGGTGATCCGCCGCGAGGGACTGGACGCGGACATCGCGGCCTCCATCTGGCTCCTCGTGCGGACCGATGGAAGGGTCGAGGCGACCGCGATCCAGGTCTCATCCGGCGACCAGGCCTTCGACGCGGCGGCCATGCGCGCGGCTCGAGGCCTGCTCTTCGCCCCCGCTCTCCGCGACGGTCGCCCGGCACCCGTCTGGGTCCTGCGGGAGATCTCGCTTCTCATGCGGTAGCCGCCATCTTCTCTCCACCTCCGGCGGCTGCGCCGCCGGGGGCTGCGATCCGCCGTCCGACCGAATAGCTTGCGCGCCCGATGCCACGCCGCGACGACATCTCCTCGATTCTTCTCATAGGCTCCGGCCCGATCGTGATCGGCCAGGCCTGCGAGTTCGACTACTCCGGGACGCAGGCCTGCCGGGCGCTCCGCGAGGAGGGATATCGAGTCATCCTCGTGAACTCGAATCCCGCCACGATCATGACGGACCCGGACATCGCCGACGCGACCTACATCGAGCCGCTCACGGCCGACTGGGTCGCGCGGGTCATCGAGGCGGAGAAGCCCGACGCGCTCATCCCGACCATGGGCGGCCAGACGGCGCTCAACGTCGCGCTCGAACTGGCCGAACGCGGCGTGCTCGACGAACACGGCGTGGAGTTGATCGGCGCCGACGTGCGGGCGATTCAGCTCGCCGAGGACCGGGAGCAGTTCGCCGAAGCCATGCAGCGCATCGGGCTCGAACTGCCCGCGGGAGGCTTCGCCCGCTCGCTCGACGAGGCGCTAACGCTGGTCGAGGACACCGGATTCCCCGCCATCATCCGGCCGTCCTTCACCCTCGGCGGCACCGGCGGCAGCACCGCCTACAACCGCGAGGAGTTCGAGGACCTCGTCCGCTCCGGCATCCGCTCGTCGCCGATCGGAGAGGTGCTCATCGACCGCAGCATCATCGGCTGGAAGGAGTTCGAACTCGAGGTGATGCGGGACCGGGCGGACAACGTCGTCATCGTCTGCTCGATCGAGAACTTCGACGCCATGGGCGTGCACACGGGCGACTCGATCACCGTCGCGCCGGCGCTCACGCTCTCGGACCGCGAGTACCAGGCCATGCGGGACGCGGCCATCGCGTGCATCCGGGAGATCGGCGTGGACGCGGGCGGCTGCAACATCCAGTTCGCCGTGCACCCGACGACGGGCCAGATGCTCGTCATCGAGATGAACCCGCGCGTGTCCCGGAGTTCGGCGCTCGCGTCGAAGGCGACCGGCTTCCCCATCGCGCGCATCGGCGCCAAGCTCGCGGTCGGCTACCGCCTCGACGAGATCCCGAACGCGATCACGCAGGTGACGCCTTCCTGCTTCGAGCCGGTGCTCGACTACATGGTCGTCAAGATCCCGCGCTTCGCGTTCGAGAAGTTCCCCAAGGCGGACGCGACGCTCGGCGTGCAGATGAAGGCCGTGGGCGAGGTGATGGCGATCGGCCGCACGTTCCAGCAGGCGTGGCTGAAGGGCTTCCGCGCGCTCGAGAACGGGCGGTCGGGGTGGCTTCCCTCGCCGGACCCGGACGCGGACCGCCTCGAGGACGACAGCCGTCGACACGGTACGGGCCGCGATCCGCACCGCGACGCCGGAACGCCCCTTCCAGCTTTACCGCGCCTTCCAGGCGGGCCTCTCCGTGGCCGAGATCAACCGGATCACGGGAATCGACCCCTGGTTCCTCTCGCAGCTCGAGGAACTCGTGCGCGAGGGCCAGGCCTTCGCGGCGGCCGCGGAGGTCACGGCCGAGGACGTCGAACGGCTGAAGCGCATCGGCTTCGGCGACGCGGAGCTGGGACAGTTGCGCGGCATTTCGGAGGCGAAGGTGCGCGAGGTGCGCCAGGCCGCGGGACTCCGGCCCGTCTACAAGACGGTCGACACCTGCGCGGGCGAGTTCCCCGCCGCCACGCCCTACCTCTACTCGACCTACGAGGACGAGAACGAATCCGAGCGCTCGGACCGGCGGAAGATCATCATCCTCGGCAGCGGGCCGAACCGCATCGGCCAGGGCATCGAGTTCGACTACTGCTGCGTCTCCGCCTCGCTCGCGCTGCGCGACGAAGGGTTCGAGACGATCATGATCAACTCGAATCCCGAGACCGTCTCCACCGACTTCGACATCTCGAACAAGCTCTACTTCGAGCCGCTCACGGTCGAGGACGTGCTCGCGATCGTGGAGCAGGAGAAGCCGGAGGGCGTCATCGTCCAGTTCGGGGGGCAGACGCCGCTGACGATCGCGCGCAAGCTCGAGCAGCTCGGCGTCCCCATCCTCGGGACGAGCGTGGAGTCGATCGACCGCACCGAGGACCGCCGCCGCTTCGACGAACTCTGCCGTGAACTCGGGGTTCCGATGCCGCCGGGCGGGACCGCGACGAGCATCGAAGAGGCACTGGAGATCGCGGAGGACATCGGGTATCCCGTGCTCGTCCGGCCCAGCTACGTGCTCGGCGGCCGCGCCATGGAGATCGTCTACGATCCGGTCTCGCTGCGGGAATACTTCGCGCGCGCGGTGCAGGCCTCTCCGGAACATCCCGTGCTCCTGGACCGGTTCCTCGAGGACGCCTTCGAGGCGGATGTCGACGCCGTGTGCGACGGGGAGACGGTCCTGATCGGCGGGATCATGCAGCACATCGAGGATGCCGGCGTGCACTCCGGCGACTCCGCCTGCGTCCTGCCGCCCTACCTCCTGCGCGACGTCGACATGGAGGCCATGCGCCGCTTCACGCGGGACTTCGCGCTCGCGCTGGGCGTCCGCGGCCTCATCAACGTGCAGTTCGCCGTGCACGAGAAGACGGTCTACGTGCTCGAGGTGAATCCGCGCGCGAGCCGCACGGTGCCGTTCGTCAGCAAGGCGACCGGGGTGCCGCTGGCGCGCGTGGCCGCGCGGGTGCTGGCCGGCGTGAAGCTCGCGGACCTCGGACTCGGCGACGAACTCGTCCCGCACCAGGTCTCCGTGAAGGAAGCGGTGCTCCCCTTCGACAAGATCCCGGACGCGGACACCGTGCTCGGGCCGGAGATGCGGTCCACGGGCGAGGTCATGGGATACGCGGACAGCTTCGGGCTCGCGTTCGCGAAGTCGCAGATCTCCGCCTACCAGGGGCTGCCGACGGAGGGGGCCGTCGCGATCACGGTACACGACCAGGACAAGCCGAACATGGTCCCGATCGCGCGCCGCTTCCACGAACTGGGCTTCACGATCTTCGCGACGGAGGGGACGGCCAGGTATCTGCGCGGCCGCGGCGTGCCGTGCGAGCGCATCCTCAAGGTGCACGAGGGGCGTCCGAACCTCCTCGACCGCATCGTCTCGGGCGACGTCCGACTGCTCCTGAACACGCCGCTCGGCAAGCACGCCCAGTACGACGACTACATGATTCGCCGCGCCGCCGTCGCCCGCCGCGTGCCCTACACGACGACCCTCTCCGCGGCATCCGCGGCCGCCGACGCGATCATCGCCCTCCGCCACCGCCGGCACACGGTCCACAGTCTCCAGGCGCGGGAGGTCGTCGAAGCGGAGGAGGACCGGCTCACGAGGACCGCCGGCTCCGTCTGACATCCCACTTTCCGACGCGGGCCGTCCGCACTTATGCTACGTGGTTATTGCCTTTCGGTCCCTTTTTCCGGGTGCGTCAATGGGTAAGATGAGTCGACGAACGCTGGCGGCGACGCTGGTCGCCCTGCTCAGCGCCCCCGCCGCCACGGCGGTCGCGCAGGGCCTCTCCGACGATGAACTGGCGCCGCTCGTGGCCCGCGTGGAAGCGGGCGTGCTCGAGCGCGCCAAGCTGGCCCAGGTCATGGTCGACAAGATCTTCTCCTTCTCCGAACTGGGGCAGCAGGAGATCGAGACCTCGGCCTACATCACCGGGATCCTGGAGGACAACGGCTTCACGGTCGAGTACGCGCCGTCGGGCATCCCGACCGCCTGGTTCGCGCGCTGGGGCAGCGGGTCGCCGGTCATCTCCTTCGGGTCCGACATCGATGGCATCCCGAAGGCCAACCAGAAGCCCGGCGTCGCCTATCACGACCCCCTGATTCCGGGCGCGCCCGGCCACGGCGAAGGCCACAACTCCGGGCAGGCCGTGAACGTGGTGGCCGCGCTCGCGCTGAAGGACGTCATGGAGGCGGAGGGCATCGAGGGCACGCTCGTGCTCTGGCCCGGCGTCGCCGAGGAGCAGTTGGGCTCCAAGGCCTGGTACGTGCGGGACGGCTATCTCGAGGACATCGACGTCACGCTCTTCACACACGTGAGCAGCAACCTGTCGGTGAACTGGGGCCAGGGGAGCGGCACCGGGCTCGTCTCCGTGGAGTTCACCTTCGAGGGCGAGGCCGCCCACGGCGCGGGCGCGCCATGGCGGGGCCGCAGCGCGCTCGACGCGGTCGAGCTGATGAACGTGGCCTGGAACTTCCGGCGCGAGCACCTGCGGCCCGACCAGCGCTCCCACTACGTGATCAGCGACGGCGGCGACCAGCCGAACGTCGTGCCGCCGAGCGCGTCGGTCTGGTACTTCATCCGCGAGATGGACTACGAGGACATCAAGCGCAACTTCGACACGGCCATCCGCATCGCGGAAGGCGCGGCGCTGATGACGGACACCGAGATGTCGTACCGGATCATCGGCGCCGCCTGGCCCCGCCACTTCAACAAGGTCGTGGCCGAAACGATGTACGAGCACATCGAGGACGTCGGGCTTCCGGAGTGGACCGACGACGACCACGACTTTGCGAGCGCGGTGCAGGAATCGGTGGGGAGCGTCCCGTCGGGGATGCCGATCGCCCTCTCACCCCTGGGTGAGCCGGGGCCGCGCCGGAGCGGCGGATCCGACGACATCGGCGACATCTCGTGGAACGTGCCCACGGTGACCCTGCGCTTCCCGTCGAATGTGCCGGGACTGCCGGGTCACCACTGGTCGAGCGCCATGGCGATGGCCACCCCGATCGCGCACAAGGGCGCGGTCGCCGGCGCGCGCGTCATGGCCCGCACCGCACTCCAGCTCTTCGCCCAGCCCGAACTGGTCGACGAGGCCTGGACCTACTTCCGGGAGGAACAGACCGCGGGCGTGGAGTACGTTCCCTTCATCGGCCCGGACGACCCGCCCCCGATCGATCTCAACCGGGAGATCATGGACACGTTCCGTCCGCTCCTGAAGCAGTACTACTATGACGAGACGCGCTTCGACACGTATCTTGATCAACTGGGTATCAAGTATCCTACGCTGTCGCGGCCGGCTTCCGAGGATGACCGGCAGGATTCCCGGGGATCGAACTGAGCGAACCGAGGACTTTCAGAACCGGAGTTTTCCGATGATCGACGCGAGCCGCAGACTTCTCTCGACAGCCGCCGCCATGCTGTTCGTGGTGACGCTTGCCGGCGCGGGCGGCCCTCCGGAGGCCGTCACGGAGCCTCCGGCCGACGCAACGCCCACCGTAGCGGCCGACGACGAGCCGACCGAGGTGGGCTGGCGCCTCCTGGCCAGCCTCGACTACCGCACCGGCGAACCGAGCGAGGAGTTGGCGGCGCTCGCGGGCAAGCTCGTCAAGATCCCCGGGTTCACGGTGCCGCTCGAAGACTGGGCGTCCTCGGCCACGGAATTCCTCCTCGTGCCCTACGTCGGCGCCTGCATCCACACGCCGCCGCCCCCGCCCAACCAGCTCGTCTACATCGAGATGGATGAGGGCAAGCGGGCGAAGCTGGACGGGTGGAATCCGGTGTGGGTCGAGGGCGTGCTCGAGATCGAGCTGACGGAGAGCGTGTACGGCTACGTCGGCTTCACCCTCTCCGGCCAGCAGGTCTATCCGTACGGTCCCTGATCCGCGCTGAGCGGCCGCCGGCTGAATTGACCGGATGAGCCTTGCCATCGACGTCCGGGGTCTGCGCTTCCGCTACGGCCGCGGCCCGTGGGTGCTGGACATCGGCGAACTGTCCCTCGAGCGGGGGGCGCGCGCGTTCCTCTTCGGTCCGAGCGGGAGCGGCAAGACCACCCTGCTCGGCGTGCTGGCGGGGGTCCTGGAGGCGACGGAAGGCGAGGTCCGGGTGCTCGGCGAAGACCTCGCGTCGCTCTCGGGCGCCCAGCGGGACGCCTTCCGGGCGGAGCACATCGGCTACGTCTTCCAGATGTTCAACCTCATCCCCTACCTCTCGGTACTCGACAACATCGCGCTCCCCGCGCGTATGAGCGCGGGACGCCGGGCCCGGCTGGACGGCGCGGGCGTGAAGGAGACCGCCGCGCTGCTGGCCGATCATCTCCACATCGGCGACCTGCTGAAGAAGCCGGTGACGGAACTCTCGGTGGGCCAGCAGCAGCGGGTCGCCGCCTGCCGGGCGCTCATCGGGTCGCCCGAGATCATCGTCGCCGATGAACCCACTTCCTCCCTGGATTTCGACCGCCGGGAGGCCTTCCTCCGGCTGCTCTTCCAGGAGTGCGAGCGCGCCGGCTCCACGCTGGTGTTCGTGAGCCACGACCGCACCCTGGAGGGCATGTTCTCCCGCACCATCTCGCTCCCCGACGTCAACAAGGCGGTGCTCTGATGCTCGTCCTGGACCTCGCCCTCAAGTCGCTCCGCAACCGCGCCTTCAGCACCTCGCTCACGGTGGGTTCCATCGCCCTCAGCTTCGCCCTCCTGATCGGCGTCGAGAACGTGCGCGTGGGCATGCGCGAGAGCTTTTCCAACACGATCAGCCAGACGGATCTGATCGTGGGCACCAAGGGCGGCACGATCCAGTTGCTGCTGTATTCGGTGTTCGGCATGGGAGCGCCGACGGAAAACGTCTCGTGGGAGGCCTACAGGGAGTGGGCGGAGCACCCCGCGGTCGAGTGGACGATCCCCTACAGCCTCGGGGACAGCCACCGGGGATTCCGGGTCGTCGGCACGAACGAGGACTTCTATCGGCACTACCGCTACCGCGGAGGTCAGGAAATCGCGCTGGCGGAGGGACGGCCGAACGCGGACCTGTTCGACGTGACGCTGGGCGCGGACGTGGCGGCCGAGTTGAACTACGCGCTCGGCGACGAGGTTTCGGTGACGCACGGGCTCGGCGAACTGGGCTTCATCACCCACGACCACATGCCCTTCACGGTCGTGGGCATCCTCGACAAGACGTTCACGCCCGTCGACCGCGCCATCTACGTGACCCTCGAGGGCATGGAGGCCATCCACTGGGAGGACGGTGCGCCCCCGGCGTCGGATGACGAGCACGACCACGCTCACGACGAGGAGGCCGAGGCGGCCCACGACGAAGACGACCACGCCCACGACGAGGACGACGACGACGGCCACGACGAAGACGACCACGCCCACGACGACGAGGCCGAAGCGGCCCCCGCGGACGATGGCCACGCGCACGACCAGGAGGTGGAGGCGGCCGCCGCGGACGACGGTCATGCTCACGCGGAGGACATCTCGATCGAGGACGTCGAAATCTCGCAGGTGACGTCGTTCTTCGTGGGCACGACCGACCGCCGGGACGTGCTCCAGTTGCAGCGCGACATCAACGACTTCGAGGACGAGCCGATGATGGCCGTGCTCCCCGGAGTCGCCCTGAACGAGATGTGGCAGGGCCTGGGCTACGCCGAGACCGGCCTCCGACTGGTGGCCATCTTCGTCGTTCTCGTGGGGCTGCTGGGGATGCTGGTCTCACTCTACACGTCGCTCAACGAGCGGCGGCGGGAGATGGCAATCCTGCGCGCCGTCGGAGCCGGACCGAACCGGATCCTCGCCCTTCTCGTGCTCGAGTCCGTGTGCCTGGCCGGGGCGGGGGCGCTCGCCGGACTCGCGCTGGTGTATGGGCTGCTCGCGGCCGGGCAGTCGATTGTCGAGGCGCAGGTGGGGCTCTTCATCCCGATCCGGCCGCCCGGCCCCATCGAACTGCTCCTCCTCGGCGCCGTGGTGACGGCCGGATTCCTGATGGGCTTCGTGCCCGCGTTCAAGGCCTACCGCACCGCCCTCCACGACGGGCTGGCCGTGCGGGTCTAGCCGCCCGCCAGGGGCCATGGACGATTCATCGACAGGGCCGGGCGCCGTCATCGCCCGGATCGGCATCGTCTCGGTTTCGGACCGCGCCGCCCGGGGCGAGTACGAGGACCGGGGCGGTCCGGCCGTCGAAGCGTATCTGCGTGACGTCCTCACCTCGCCCTGGGAGGCGGCCGCCCGCGTCATCCCGGACGAGAAGGAGCTGATCCAGGCGACGCTCGTCGAGCTGGTCGACGCGGTCGGGTGTTGCCTGGTCATCGCCACCGGGGGCACCGGTCCCGCCCCGCGCGACGTCACGCCGGAGGCGACCGCCGCGGTCCTGGAGAAGGAGCTCGTCGGCTTCGGCGAAGCCATGCGCGCGGTTTCCCGGCCCCACGTGCCGACCGCGATCCTCTCGCGCCAGACCGCGGGAGTGCGCGGTTCGGCGCTGATCATCACCCTCCCGGGGTCGCCCAAAGCCGTAGCCGAATGTCTGGACGCGGTCTTCGCGGCGGTGCCCGACTGCGTCGACCTCATCGGCGGGCCCCGCCTGGAAACCGATCCGGACAGGGTGAAGGCGCATCGCCCGCACTGACTCTCGTGCTGCGCCCCTGTGTTGCATATTTATTCACCGTCTTGTATATTTTCCCGCCTCTTGAACGATTGCCTCCACCTGCCATTTCAGGATCGACGCATGAATAAGCGCCCGACGAAGAAGGTGAAGCGGGTCGCCCTGGCGTACTCCGGCGGCCTCGACACATCGGTGATGGTCACCTGGCTGAAGGAGAACTACGACTGCGAAGTGGTCGCGGCCGTGGTGGACGTCGGACAGCGGGAGGACTTCGACGCGATCCGCGAGAAGGCGCTGGCGACGGGGGCCATTGCGTGCCGCGTCGTCGACCTGCGCGAGCGGTTCCTCACCGAGTGTGCGTTCCCGGCGCTCAAGGCAGGGGCCGTGTACGAGGGACGCTACCTGCTCGGGACGTCGCTCGCCCGGCCCGTGATCGCGGCCGCCCAGGTCGAGGTCGCGCGCGAGTTCGACTGCGACGCCGTCGCGCACGGCTGCACCGGGAAGGGCAACGACCAGGTCCGTTTCGAACTCGCCTACCAGGCGCTCGCGCCGGACCTGACCGTCATCGCCCCGTGGCGGGAGTGGGAGATCACGTCGCGCGAGGACGCCTTCGAGTATGCCGCGGAGCGCGACATCCCGGTACCGGGGAGCCCCCGGAAGCTTTACAGCATCGACCGGAACCTGTGGCACACCTCGTTTGAGGGCGGCATCCTCGAGGATCCGACCGCCGCGACGCCGGACGAGTTGCGCGAACTGACGGTGGACCCGGCCGCGGCGCCGGACACGCCGGAGGACGTCACGATCTCGTTCGAGCGCGGCGTGCCGGTGGCACTCAACGGCGAAGCGCTCGACCCGGTGGCGCTCGTTCAGCGGCTGAACGAGACGGCCGGGGCCCACGGCGTGGGGCGCGTCGACCTCGTGGAAAACCGGCTCGTCGGAATGAAGAGCCGCGGGGTCTACGAGACGCCGGCCGGGACCGTCCTGCTCGCCGCGCTCGCGGACCTCGAGGCGCTCACGCTCGACCGGGACACGGCAGGCTTCAAGCGCGGGATCGCCGACCGGTATGGCGAACTCGTCTACCAGGGGCTCTGGTTCTCGCCGCTGCGGGCCGCCTTCGACGCGTTCCTCCACGAGGCGCACGCCATGTCGACGGGAGACGTGACCGTGCGGCTGTTCAAGGGTTCCGCGATGCCCGTGGCGCGCACGTCCCGCTTCTCGCTGTACCGGGAAGATCTTGCCACGTTCGAGGAGGACTCGGTCTACGACCAGGCCGACGCGGGCGGGTTCGTCCGCCTGTGGGGCCTCCCCTCGAGTCTCGCCGCGCGGGTGCGGGCGCGAGCGGCCGGCGACGGGCAGGACTGGGCCGCGACCGCCTCCGTCGAGACCGTCCGCAGTTCGTCGAAGCCCATGCAGCGGCCGGGGCGGGCGGTGGCATCCGGCTCGGGTTGAACCGTCCGATGCCGCACGCCGGGTTCTGATGCCGGATGACATGCTGTGGGGCGGTCGCTTCGAGGGGTCCGTCCATCCGGCGATTCAAGAGTTCACGAACTCGCTGCCGTTCGACCGCCGGCTGGTCCGGCACGACCTTCTCGCGAGCCTCGCGCACGCCCGCATGCTGCGCGAGACGGAGGTCCTCTCCCGGGGCGACAGCGATCTGATCCTGTCCGGCCTGTCGGAGATCCTGCGAGAGGTGGAGGCCGGGGAACTCGAGGTCGCGGGCCCGGACGAGGACGTGCACACATGGATCGAACGCACGCTCGTCGAGCGCGTGGGCGACGCCGGAAAGCGGCTCCACGCCGCGCGGAGCCGGAACGACCAGACGGCGATCGCGCTGCGGCTGTACGTGCGCGAGCGCCTCGAGGACGTCCTCTCCGGCGTCGCCGGGCTGCAGCGCGTGCTGACCGGCCAGGCCGTCTCGTTCCGCGAGACCTTTCTGCCCGGCTACACGCACCTGCAGCGGGGGCAGCCGGTGAGCCTCGCACACCACCTGCTCGCCCACGTGGCCGCGCTCGCCGCGGACGCGCACCGGCTCCGGGCGGCGCACCGGCTGGCGGGCGTGTCGCCGCTCGGCGCCGGGGCGCTCGCCGGCACGTCGTTCCCGATCGATCCGGCCCGCAGCGCCGCCCTGCTCGGGCTCGACCGCACCTTCGCCAACAGCATGCACATCGTCGGCGACCGCGACTACGTGCTCGACGCGGCCTACGCGTGCGCCATGCTGTCGGTGCACCTGTCGCGCTGGGCGGACGAGGTCGTGCTCTGGTCGACGCGGGAGTTCGGGTTCATCGAGCTCGATGACTCCGTGGCGCAGGGCAGCAGCATCATGCCGCAGAAGAAAAACCCCGAGGCGGCCGAGATCCTGCGCGGGAAGTCGGCCCGGGCGATCGGGAACGTGACGGCGCTGCTCGCGCTGATGAAGGGTCTTCCGCTCACCTTCAACAGCGACTTTCAGGAAGACAAGGAACGCCTGTTCGACACGCTCGACACGGCGGATTGGTCCCTCGCGGCGGCGATTGCGGTCGCGCGTGGCGTTAACTACCGGACGGACGCGATGGAGGCCGCGCTCGCGGGCGGGATGCTGACCGCCACCGAGCTCGCCGATCATCTCGTCCGCCGCGGCGTCCCGTTTCGGAGGGCGCACCAGCAGGCGGGAGAGGCGGTACGGATGGCTGAAGAGGGCGGCGTGGAACTGTGGGATCTGGACCTCGAGACGCTGAGGACGTGCTGTCCGTCCGCGGGTGACGACGTGCACGACGTGCTGCGCCCGGATGCCGCCGTCGCCGCGCACGATTCGCCCGGCGGGCCGGCGCCGGGGCGCGTGCTGGAGCAGTTGCAGGAGGTCGACCGCGAGGTAGCGGCGCTTGAAGCCTGGCTCGACAGGCGCACCGATCCGCCCATCCGGCGGGCCCACCTCGAGGAACGGCTGCTCGACGCGGTGCTCGCATGACGCCCGACCGCCGCAGGACCCGCGAACGGGCGATCCTTCACATCATCGGCAGCCGGCCGATCCGGAGCCAGATCGAACTCGTCGCGGCGCTCGCTCGAGAGGGAATCTCGACCACCCAGACGACGCTGTCGCGGGACTTCCAGCGCCTCGGGATCGTGAAGCGGCCCGGCCCCGGCGGACCCCGGTATCAGCGCCCGGGGCGGGACACGACGCCGCCCGACCCCCACCGCATGCTGGCGGCGACGCTCAGCGAGCTGGCGCTGGACATCGGCCCGGGCAACGCGCTGTTCGCCATTCGCACGATGAGCGGCTGCGCGAACGCCGTCGCGATCGCCCTCGACGAGGCGGATCTCGATGGCGTCCTCGCGACGGTGGCCGGAGATGACACGATCCTCGTGCTGTGCCGCGACGCGGAGATCCGGTCCCGACTCGTCGACGAACTGAGGTCGCTCGCCAACCTCTAGTACCCGGCTACCGGGCGCCGCTCGTGATCGCCTGCCCGGGGTAGACGCCGGGCACGATCGCTCCATCCCGGACGACGGCGGTGCCCTCGACCAGCAGGTAGTGGACGCCCTCCGAGGGCGCGGCCGGGTCCGCGTACGTCGCGCGGTCGATGATCGTCTCCGGATCGAACACGACGATGTCCGCGTCCGCGCCGACCTGGACCCTGCCCTTCCGGGCCATCACCGGGGCGAAGCCCTCGACCCGCTGCGCCGGCAGGATCGTCATCTTCGCGAGCGCGTCCATCAGGCTCAGCGCCCCGCGCTCGCGCACGTAGTAGCCGAGCACCCGCGAATAGGTGCCGGCGCCCCGCGGGTGGATCGCCTGGTACAGGTACGGGATCCCGTCGCTCGCCACGATCACGTCGGGCTGCGCGACGATCCACTCGTTCGTCTCCTCGCTCCTCCCGTGGATCACGACCCAGCCGCCCTGCTCCCGGTAGCGCCGGAAGCTTGCGGCGTTCAGCCGCTCCGGCGTCCCCGACCACTGCAGCCGGCCGTATTCGTCGTCGGAGGCGCCCTCCCACGGGTCGAACAGCGCCGATTCGATCCGCGTCGAGCCCGCCGTATAGGGATAGGACTCCGTCGTGATGTCGATCCCGCGCTCGCGCGCCCCGCGGATCATCTCCAGCGTCATGCGCGCCATCTCGTCGGCGCTCGAGTTCATGTGGACGATGTGGAGCGAGGCCCCGGTCGAGAGCGCGTTCGCGATCACCTCCTGGAAGGCCCCCAGCGTGCCGCCCGAGTTCTCGCCCCGGATGTGGACGTAGGCCGGCGCCCCCTGCGCGGCCGCGAGCTGGAAGACGCGGTAGATCTCCGTCCGCGAGGCGCCCGGCGTGTACGTGATGCCGAACCCGATCCCGAGCCCGCCCTCCTCCAGGCCCGACGCGATGAGCCCGTTCAGTTCGAGCATCTGGTCGTCGTCGACGGCCCCGTAGACCGCCTCGAACTCGAAGGGGCTGGGTTCGCCCGGCGGCGTCATCACCGAGTGGCCGACATCGAAGCCCGCGAGCAGCTTCGTGCGCGCGCCCGGGTGGCTCACCGTCGCCCCGAAGTGGATGGGCGCCGTCCCCTCGCGGGAGGCGACCCATTCGGCCACCGGGTACACGCCGATCTCCATCTCGAGGGCGGTCGTCACGCCGTCCAGCGCCTGGAGCTTCGCGCTCACCGTGTCCTGGCCGTGCGCGTGCAGGTCGACGAAGCCGGGCGCGACCACGAGACCGGTGGCGTCGATCGTGTCCCGTCCCGCGACGCCCCCTTCGGCGATGGCCGCGATGCGACCGTCGGCGACCGCGACGTCGCGCACGGCGTCGAGTCGCGTCTCCGGGTCCATGACCCGGCCGCCGAGGATGACGAGGTCCGCGACACCCTCCCCTCCGGCGGCCGCGTCCCCGCTCCCGGGGGAACTCTCGGGCGAAGCGCAGGCCGCGAACGCGAGAGCCGCCAGCCACATGCGGTTGTCGATCTTCATGCGACCACCTTTCCGGGGTTCATGAGGCCCTTGGGGTCGAGCGCCTCCTTGATCGAGCGCATGGCGTCGACCGCGTCTCCGTGCTGGGCCCGCATGTAGGGGACCTTGCCGTAGCCGACCCCGTGCTCGCCGGTGCAGGTGCCGCCGACCGAGATCGCCTGCTCGATCATGCGCGCGTTCACCCGCTTCGCGCGCGCCATCTCCTCCTCATCCTCCGGATCGATGATGAAGAGGACGTGGAAGTTGCCATCTCCGGCGTGGGCGACGATCGGCGCCAGAAGGCCCTCCGCGTCGATGTCCTCGCGGGTCTTGAGGAGGCAGTCGGCGAGCGAGGAGATCGGAACGCAGACATCCGTCGCCCACCCCCGGGCTCCCGGACGCAGGGCGAGCGACGCGTAGTAGGCCTCGTGTCGCGCCGCCCACAGCCGCGACCGATCCTCGGCCCGCGTGGCCCACTCGAAGTCCGTCCCGCCGAGTTCCTTCGCGATGAGGCCCACTTCGGTCGACTGCTCCTCGACGCCGGCGGCCGTCCCGTGGAACTCGAAGAAGAGCGTCGGACGCACGGGGTAGTCGAAGTTGGAGTACCGGTTCACCGCGTCCATCTGCACGTCGTCGAGGAGTTCGACCCGCGCGACCGGCACCCCGCTCTGGATCGTGTAGATCACCGCGTCCACCGCGTCGGCCAGCGTCGGGAAGGAGCACACCGCCGAGGCGATCGCCTCCGGGATGCCGTGCAGCCGGAGCAGGACTTCCGTGATGATGCCGATCGTGCCCTCCGACCCGAGGAAGAGCCGCGTGAGGTCGTAGCCGGCGGAGGACTTTCTCGCGCGCCCGCCCGGTCCGGATCACGGTGCCGTCCGGGAGCACGACGGTGAGGCCGAGCACGTTCTCGCGCATCGTGCCGTAGCGGACCGTGGTCGTCCCGGAAGCCCCGGTGGCGGCCATCCCGCCCAGGCTCGCGTCGGCGCCCGGGTCGATGGGGAAGAAGAGGCCGGTCCCCTTCAGGTGCTGCTCCAGCGCCCTGCGCGTCATCCCCGCCTCGACGCGGCAGTCCATGTCCTCGGGGTTGAGTTCGACGAGGCGCTCGAGGCCGCTCGTCGCGATCGTCACCCCCCCGCGCCGCGCGGCGACATGCCCTTCGAGCGAGGTCCCGGCCCCGAAGCCGATCATCGGGACGTCGTGACGGTGGCAGGCGCGCACGACCGCGGATACCTCGGCCGTGGACTCGGGGAAGACCACCGCGTCGGGCGGTTCGTTCGCGTGGAACGACTCGCCCTCGCCGTGCTGCCGGCGCATCGCCTCGGCCGTCGTGAACCGGTCGCCGAACACCCGTTCGAGTTCGTTCTCGAGCGCCGCGGGGAGCGGGGTCCGCTTCGTCTGCGCGATCGTGCTCATGCCGGACGTTGCCGCCGGGCCCCGCCCCGCGTCAATCGCGGTCTCTTGACCCGTGCGCACGCCGCCCGGACTTTGCGCGCATGGACATGCGTGGAGTGATGCTCTTTCTGCATCTGATCGGGCTGGCGCTGTGGTTCGGCGTCACCTTCTCGCTCGCGATCCTCGGCGTCCGGGCCAACAGGACGGGCGACCGGAACGTGATCGCGTTCATGTATCGCGCCGGCCACCGGCTGCTCAGGGGCCCCGGGCTTCTCGGCATGCTGCTGACCACGATCTCCGGCTTCGGCCTCGCCGGGCTGGGCGGCTACGGCGTCTTCCGGCTCACGCCGCACTGGCAGTTTCAGATGCAGGTGCTGGGGCTCATCGCCTTCGCGCTCGCGGTCGCGGTCCAGATCCCCAACTCGGGACGGCTTGCGCGCGCCGCCGAGGCCTCGGCCAACGCGGGCGAGGCAAGCGGGTCGTTCGTGAAGTTCCGGAAGACGAACGCGATCGTGGCCTCGATCAACGGCGCCCTGATCCTGATCGTCACGCTGCTGGGCGCCATCCGCCCCATGTAGGCGAGCTGGTCGAGGTGGCGCGCTAGTCGAGGTCGGCGAGCCTCTCGAAGTGGTTCGCGCGCCGGTACGCCCACTCCGCGGCGTTCGGATCTCCGTGCAACTCCTCCGAGATTCCGTGGGTGAAGTGCGCCAGGAAGTACGCGGTGGGGATGTTCGACCTCGTGGACGGATCCGGCCACTCGTCCCAGGCCAGGATGTCGTCGACGAGGAACACGTCGTTCAGCAGGTCCCCGGTGCGGGCCCGGTCGTGCCACGTCGGTAGTCCCGAGCCCCGGAGGTACTCGCTCAGGTCGACGAGCGACCCGGATTCCTCGAGCGGCCCGTCCACGAGCTTGAAGGCGAGCCCCTGCCGGACGAGGTGCGGCTGCAGTCCCCACTTGCCGTACACGGGCGAGGCGGTCGCCGCGAAGTAGACCGGCCGGTCGCCCAGCGCCTGCCGGGCGATCTGGAGCACGCGGAGTTCGGCCGGAGAAAAGACGTCGCCTTCCCGCAGCGGGCCCGCGATCCAGTCCGAGAGCCGATAGGTCGAGTCCTCCGGGATGAGCTGTCCCTGCGAGAGGGCATCGATCCCGGTATCGGACGGAGGGATCGCCGAACGCGTCGGCGGCGTCACGTCCAGTTCCGCGTACAGATCCGCCGCTGTCTCCGGATCGAACGACCGCTGGCACACGATCGTCGTGGGAGAATCCTCCGGGGACTCTCCCGGCTCGCACGGCTTCGTGAGCCGCCGCAACTGCTTGTGGTACCAGTTCGTCCCGAGGTACGACTGGACGATGACCGTCACGTCGCGCCGGAGTCCTTCCACCTCCTGCAGATACCAGAGGGGGAAGGTGTCGTTGTCGCCGTACGTGAACAGGACGGCGTACGGTTCGACGGACTGCAGCATGTTGTACGCCAGGTTGCGGGCGGCGCGGTCCCCGGTCCGGTCGGCCTGGCCGAAGTTGAAGAAGAAGGGGATGAGACCGAGCGCGAGAAGCGCCGCCGCCTTCCGGTGCCGGGGGCCGAACCCCGCCGGCAACCGGTCCGGGCCGCGCGCGGGGGCCGACGCCGTCCACCGTCCCCACAGCGCGGCGAGCCCCAGCCCGGCGTAGATCCCCCACAACTGGAAGCCGATGATGAAGAAGTAGTCCCGTTCGCGGACCTCGTGGGCCGCAAGGCTCGGCGCCTCCTCCCAGTACATCGAGTAGCCGTAGCGGAAGTTGAGGTAGTAGACGAGCAGCAGCGTGACGGTGAAGAGGAGCGTGCCCGCGTAGACGAACGTCTTCCGGTCCCTCCGCACGTGGGTCCAGAGGCCGACCAGCGCGAAGAAGAGGAAGAGGACGCTCGCGGCGAGCCGGCCGCCCGGCGGCAGCGACCTCGCCCACTGCCAGTCGAAGTACTGCCAGTAGTTCGCCATCTGGGCGGACAGCGGCGCCTGGCGCTGGGTGATCGGCGTCGGCGCGTACTGGTCGCGGATCAGCGACAGGGCGAGCGGTTCGCACGCCACGGCGAGCTTGCTCTGTCCATGGGCGTCGGTGATCCGCCGCGGGGTGACGGCCGAGACGAGCGAGGGACACTCCGGGTCCGCCTCGTCGATGATCGGGTTCTGCGCCGAGCGGATGGGGACGAAGAGGAACTGCATGGAGTAGCCCACGGCGAGCAGCGCGACGGCGGGCCCCAGGACGCGCGGGTTCAGGACGGCCCGCCACCGGTGCAGCAGCACGAACGCGGCCAGCGCCAGCGCCGGCAGCATCGACATGGTGTGGTTCGCCCACCCCAGCCCCAGGACCAGCGCCATGAGCACAAGGAGGCGGTTCCCGCGCACCGTGTCCGCCTGCTCCATCCAGACCATCGCCAGGTAGCTCACGAGGGCCACGACGAACATCGAGAGGGGATAGACCTTCTCGTTGAGGTTCGACTGGGTCCACACGGTGAAGGCCGTGGCCCCGATCCACACGGCGGCGACCGCGGCGACGAGCACCTCGTGCCGGTTCTCGCGGAAGCGCCCGACCATGCGGACGACCGCCAGGAACCAGAAGAAGCTCGCCCCGGCGGAGAGCGTGGCGCCGAGCGCGTTGATCCGCAGCGCGACGGGGAGGCCGGTGAACCCCGTCAGGAGGTCCCACGCGCGGCCGACGGTCACGAAGAGCGGATTCCCCGGCGGGTGCGGGAGTCCGAGAATGTGCGCCGTCGTCACGTACTCCGACGCGTCCCAGAAACCGACCGTCGGCGCCAGCGTCAGGAGATAGAGCGCCCAGACGGCGAGCGCCGTCAGCAACGCCCAGACCCGCAGCGTCAGCGGGCCGACCTTTTCCTGTTCTATCCCGCTCACCGGGCCGCCCTCAGTTCCCGGGCACGCCGAGGCCGGCGAGCCGCCCGAAGCCGTCCGCGCGCTGCGTACGCCTCGTCGGCGGCTTCCGGGTCGCCGAGGTGCTCCTCCGTCCATGCCCTGCAGGTAGTACGCGAGGTAGTACTGGGCGGGAATGCTCGACTGCGTGGACGGCTCGGGCCACTCCTCCCATTCCAGCACATCTTCGACCTCGAACACCTCCCACAGCAGTTCCGCCGTGCGGGCCCGGTCGTTCCACGTCGGCGAGATCGTGTTCGGCATGTACTCGCGCAGGTTCACGAGATCGCCCGTCTCTTCCAGCGGCTCATTGACGAGCTTGAAGGCGAGCCCGTGGCGGACGAGGTGCGGCTGCAATCCCCACTTCCCGTACACCGGCGGGGCGGTGGCCGCGAAGTAGACCGGCCGGTCCCCGAGCGACTGCTGCATGATGTGGAACACGAGGATGTCGGGGTACAGAATCGAGTCTCCGCCGCGCACGGCCGCCGTCACCGCGCTCGAGACCTGGAACGCCGTGTCCCGGGCGACCGCGATCCCCGGCGCGAGCCCGTCGATCTGCGCGTCGCTGAGGGCGATGATCGAGCGCGTCGGGGCCGGCGCCGCCGCGTCCATGTACGGGCTCGCCGCGTTATCCCCTTCGAAGGGCCGCTGGCACACGATGGTCGTCGGGGAGTCCGCCGCCGACACCCCCGGCTCGCAGGGGGTCGTCAGCGACCGCAACTGCTTCGGATACCAGTCCGTCCCGAGATAGGAGTGGACGATGACGGTCACGTCGCGCCGAATCCCCTCCACCTCCTGCAGGTACCAGAGCGGGAAGGTGTCGTTGTCCCCGTTCGTGAACAGCACGGCGTACGGCTCGACCGACTGCAGGATGTTGTACGCCCAGTCGCGGGCCGCGGTGTCCTCCGACCGGTCCGCGCGCGCGAAGTTGAAGAAGAAGGGGACGAACGCGACGGCAAGGATCGGCGCCGCCTTCCGATGCCGTGCGCCGAACCCGGACGGGCGCTCCCGCGGCAGACGCGTCCGTTCCGGGGGCACCGCGCTACTCTGCGGGGCCTGGGCCGTCCAGTTGCCCCACAGGGCGACGAGCCCCAGCCCGGCGTAGATCCCCCATAACTGGAAGCCGATGATGTAGAAGTAGTCGCGCTCCCGGACCTCGTGCAGGAGGATGTTCGGCACCTCCTCCAGGTACAGCGAGTAGCCGTACTTGAAGTTGAGATAGAAGACGAGCAGGAGCGTGACGGTGAAGAAGAGCGTCCCCGCGTAGACGAAGGTCTTCCGATCGCTCTTGAAGTGGGTCCAGAGACCGACGAGGGCGAGGAAGAGGAAGAGCATGCTCGCGGCGACCCGGCCGGCCGGCGGCAGCGAGCGCGCCCACTGCCAGTCGAAGTACTGCCAGTAGTTCGCGTACTGGGCGGACAGCGGAGCCTGGCGCTGCGTGATCGGCCCCGGGCCGTACTGGTCGCGGATCAGCGACAGCGCGAGCGGCTCGCACGCGACCGAGAACTTGGTGTTCCCGAAACGGTCCTCGATCACCTTCGGCGTGACCGCCGAGACGAGCGAGGCACACTCCGGGTCCGCCTCGTCGATGATCGGGTTCTGCGCCGACCGGATGGGGACGAAGAGGAGCTGCACGGAGTAGCCGACCGCGAAGAGCGCCACGCCGAGTCCGAGGACGCGGGGGTTCAGCGCCGCGCGCCAGCGGTGGAGGAGCACGAACAACGCCAGCGCCGGGCCCGGCAGCAGCGACATGGTGTGGTTCGACCAGCCCAGCCCGAGCAGGAGCGCGATCAGCACGAGCAGCCGGTTCCCGCGCGCCGAATCCGCCTCGTCCACCCAGAGCATCGTCAGGTAGCTCACGAGCGAGACGACGAAGAGCGAGAGCGTGTAGACCTTCTCGTTCAGATTCGACTGGGTCCACACGGTGAAGGCCGTGGCCCCGATCCACACCGCGACCATCGAGGCCACGAGGATCTCGTGCCGGTTCTCCCGGAAGTGCGCGACCATGCGCGCCACGGCGAGGAAGGAGAAGAAGCTCGCCCCGGCCGAGAGCGTCGCGCTGAGGATGTTGATGCGGAGCGCGACCGGGAGCCCCGTGAACTCGAGGAGCATGGTCCACACGCGCCCGACGAGGACGAACCCCGGATTCCCCGGCGGGTGCGGCAGCCCGAGGATGTGCGCCGTCGTCACGTACTCCGACGTGTCCCAGAAACCGGTCGTCGGCGCGATCGTCAGCAGATAGAGGGCCCAGACGGCGAGGGCCGTCACGAGCCCCCACAGACGTAGCGTCAGCGGACCGATCTTCTCGCGCTCGATGCCGTTCATCACGCCGGTATTACGCCGCTCCGTTCCCGAGGTTCTCGTGGCGCGCCGAAACTAGCCCCCGCCCCGGGAGCGAGCCGCAGCGCAGGTTACGGGATTCGGGTGAAGCGGACGCGGGCGGCGCGCCGGACGTCGAGGGAGTCGCGCGTCGTGCCGTAGAGTTCCGTCTCGGTGGCCCAGGCGGGATACGCGAGGTGTTCGACGCGGCGCGGCCAGCGGTATCGGGCCTCCAGCGTGCCCTCGTGGTAGACGTCGGCCTCGCGCATCTCATCTCCGTCGATCCCCGTCTTCTCCACCCACAGCCGGCCGGCGCGGTCGAAGAAGAGTTCGGCCAGGACCGGCTTGCGGTCGGGAACCCCGAACGGGTGGTCGCGCAGGTCGAACCTCTCCTTCTCCTGGTCGATGCGCGCCTGGGCGCGACGGCGCTCACCCGGACTCAACTCGGGTCCCTGCAGCGGCGCCTCGATCGTCGACGTGCCCCCGTCGGGGTGGTGGAGCGTGACCGCGTACGCGGAATTGACCGCCGTGGCCCACCGGCCACCCGGCCCGTGCCCGTGAATCCACAGCGGACCGAAGGGCTGGTAGAGGTAGAACGTGGCGGCCTGCTCTCCTATTCGGATGTCGACCGGGCTGAAGCCGGTGGCCTGCTCCTCGGCCGTCGCCATCGGGACCGTGTCCACGGCCATGCCCGGACCCAGATGGAAGCGCGTGAGCCGGGTTTCGCCGGCCGCCGTGCCGAGGTCCACGAGGCGGCCCTTCGCGTCGAAGGTGACCGGAGCGACCAGATTGAAGGAGGCGTTGACGCTCCTGAGGCTGCGGACATACTCCGCCCCGTCGTCGCCGAGCCTGAACGCGCTGTAGCGGGCGCTCTCCCGCACCCACAGCAGGCCATCGGGCCCGAACGTCATGCAGCAGGGGTTCGTCAGCTCGCCGGGACCGTCCCCCTGACCTCCCAGACGGAAGGCGAAGCGCCCGTCCGCCTCGAACACCCGCACCTCGTGCGTCTGGTAGTCCGCGACGATCACCCTCCCGCGGTCGTCCGCCACCACGGAGCCGATGGTCGTGAACAGGTAGGGATCTTCTCCCTCCACCTCGCCGATCTCCAGGTCGATCACCCCCTCGAAGACCGCGACCTCGGGAGGTGGAGCGGGGGGTTCATCCGCGCACGCGGCGACGCCCGCGAGCAGCGCGATCGCGACCGGGATTGCGCGCTTCACGAGCCGGAGCGGTCGAGGGGCCAGGACTCGACGTACTCGATGCCGAGTTCGTCATCCCGCGAGCCGAGGATGTAGTCCTCGCCGATCTCCTCGACGGAGAAGCTCCCCGGCATCTCCACGAGCCCGAGGAGGCGACCGTCCGGATCGAACACGGTCCATAGCCGGTGCCGCTCTCCCGGCAGCCGGTATTCCCGGACCCAGAGGTATCCCAGCCGGTCGACGTGCACAGAGGCGAAGGCGGGGAAGGCCTCGACGAGCGGCATGTCGCCTACCGCGTCCAGCGCCTCGGGACGGTCGGGGTTCTGCCGGGCGACGTAGTCGCGCAGGTCGCCCCGGGTCGGCGCGCGGGCCTCGTGGTCGCGGCGGACGATCCTCGCGAGCGACCCATCGGGCCGGTACGCGCGGATCTCGTACCGGTCGTTGGTGGTTATGACGACCAGATCCGCCCAGACGAGCGGGTACGCATTGCGACTGAAGGGATAGGGGCGGGGAAAAGGCGATCCGTCGACCGTGTTGACCATGTACAGTTCCGATCCGGGGTACGCGCCCAGGTCCCGCTGCACGCTCCCGTCCGCTCGGAGGATGCCGTACTCCACATCCGGCCGGATGATCTCCGAGGTGCCCGGCTCACCGCGCTCGAACGTCGTGAGCGTGGCGGCGAAGACGCTCCCGTCGGGCAGCGGTCCGACGACCGACGGGTAGCCGCCCTCCGGCCTGAGAGCGCGACCGAACGTTCCATCCATGGAGAAGATGGAGATCCGGCCGCTGAACGGGTCCCTGGCCATCAGCGAGTCGCCCGGCCACGGCTTCAACCCCTGCGGCGCCATGGCTCCGAATTCGCCGGGACCGTCGCCCTGGCCACCCCACGACGCGAGGTGGACGCCGTTCGCGTCGTACACGCGGAGTTCGCCGGTCCCCGCGTTGGCAACCACGATCCGTCCGTCCGAGAGGCGCATCGCGCCGCCGACGCGGAAGAGTTCGTAGGCAGGGTCACCCTCCGCCGTCCCGATCGACACGGTGGCCTCGAGACCAACCCGCCACCCCAGCCGCGAGTCGAGCGGAGGCCGCTGGTTTTCGACGATCGTAACCCCGGCACTGTCACGCACCGTGCTTTGCAGGCCGCCACCGTCGCCGCCGCCGCCGCACGCCGCAGAGAGGGAGCCGAGGATGAGCGCGGGCGTGGCCCGCAGCGTCCGCATCGTTCGCGCCATTCGGATTGTCATGACGTGTCCAGGGAAGGAAGGCGGGGTCGGTTCAGCCGCACCGAACCGGAGACACGATCAACGACGCCTTGGTTGCGCGGATACCAGCTCGTACACGGCGACGCTCATGATGTCGAGGTTGTCGCGGAGGACGCCGAGGAGGAGGTCTTCGGTCACGTCGAGGATTCGGAACCGGGGCGGGGTCTCGACCTGTCCCAGCCACTCGCCGTCGGGGGAGATGATGGTGTAGGGGGAGCCCTCTTCGGGGTAGGCGGGGCGGTAGGAGGGCAGCCATACGTTGCCGTCGGCGTCGGCGAAGGGGGTGCCGAAGAACGGGACCGGCTGGCCGATCATGGCGCGGTACGCGGCCATGTCTTCCTGGATGATATCCTCGCGCCGGGCTTCGGACCCTACCTGATTTCTGCGGTAGAGCATCCGCATGTAGGTCTCGCCGTGCTCCAGGAGTTCCTCGGCCAGCAGGTTGGGCCCGGGTCGCCAGCGCACGATCTGGGATATCGTGCCGTCGGGCAGACGCCAGGTGATCTCGGGCCGGTCGGATCGGGTGTAGACGAACCGCCCTGCGGCGACCGTGACCTCGCCCATGGGCCGGATGATCGGGGACTCCTCCCCCGACCGCTGACTCGGGAAGTGGTCGTACGACGCGACGGTGTCGAGGGCGCCGGTTTCGATATCGAACAGGGTCATGTGCCCGGCGAGCCACTCGGTGTCGATGTCGATCCAGAGACTGGCGGGGTGTCGGTTCCAGAGCAGCAGTTCGCCCGATGAGCCGATCCCGGCCACGCCGAAGTGCCCCGCCCGGGGGAGGCTCGAAATGCGCGCGACCGAGTCGCCGACGAAGAGCGTGAGGCGGGACAGACGATCATCGGGTACGAGGACGCTGTCCTGGCCCAGGACGAACACCGCGTGGGGGGAGATGACTTCGCCCGGCCCCTCTCCAGCGGTGGCGAGCACCTCGTGCGTCGTGCCGTCCGGACTCAGGACGACCATGCCGCTGTACCAGGCGACGACCGCGCCTCCATCCGGCAGGAGCCGGCCGGCGTCGACGAACTGGAATTCGTAGTCGCCCGGATTCGCCCCGTGCCGGTACCGCGGTTCCGCCGCGAGGGCGAAGGGCGCCTCGCCCTCCGGCTGGCCGGCGTACTCGACGATCCGCACGCCGGCGCTGTCCCGGACCTGGACCCCGATGTCGTCGGCGGGCCCGGGGTCTCCCCCGCAGGCGGCGAGGACCGCCGCCAGGATCGGTATGCGGCTCAGCGTCTGTACGCGGCGCGACGGCTGTGTGCGGCGCTTCACCGGGCGAAGGGCAGGTCTGCGATGTCGTACCAGTCGAGGGCTCGATCGGGAATGCCGTCGCCGTCGTCCGGACCGGCCTGCCGGTCCACCAGCACGACCAGCGTCGAGCCCAGGAGGTCGAAGGCCCGGAGCCGGTCCCTGACCCGCACCGAGCCGAGGTAGGCGGCATCCTCGTACACGTCCAGCCAGGACCATTCGTGCTGGTCGCGCTGGGTGGCGATCCAGTAGCGGTTGGCAGCGTCGAACACCTGCTCGCCCGTGCGCAGGTAGTAGTTCTTCGGAGTGGCGCGGTAGCGCTCCAACGCCTCGTCGGTGGCGGGGGTGCGCGGGAGACCCTGCGACCGGTTCAAGGCCAGGAGTTCCTCTTCCGTCCGGGCCACGTCCTGCTCGTTCGGGAGTTCCGGGACGTACAGCGGCGCGCGGAGCACCGTTGCTTCACCGGTGCCGCCGACGAAGATCAGATGCCCTTCGCAGGCCACGAACGCCCAGCCCCCGGCCGGGTCCGGGATGCCGTGGATAACTTGCCCGCACTCGATGTCCCACGGCCCGGGCGGCGACTCTTCCTGCCCCACGACCTCCCCGGAGGCGAGGTCCACGTCGTACCGGGTCATCAGCGATCCGGACATCCGGCCGAGCATCACCATGTAGTCCAGCGCCACGCCTGAAATCGCGGTGCCGAACGACTGGAAGGGCTGGAACACCTCCGGCAGCATCACATCCGACACCCAAGCGCCCGATGGCTCGAAGACCGTGAAGCGGCCCAGGTCGGAATCCACCACACCGACGGTTCCCGCCTCCCCGCGTGAGAGATACGCGGGATCGATGAACTCGCCGGGGCCCTCGCCCTCGCGCCCGAAGACTCCGACGACGCCGCCTTCCCTCGTCACGCAGCGCACCTGCCCCTCGTAGGAATCGATGACGCAGGCCGTGCGCTCGTCCGCGAGCAGCGCGACTTCTTCGCTTTCGCTCAGCGGCACGGCCGCCGTGCTGATGAGTTCGGGCGTGAAAGCACCCGGCCCCCCGGCATCGCGCGGACCGCAGGCGGCGACCAAGGCGCAGACGGCGATAAGAGCCAGGAGCGGAAGGCACGTACCGGCACGGAACCACTGACGCATGACGCTCTCCCCCGGATCGGTTCAGTCTTGCCGAATCGGGGACACGGTCAGCGGCGGCTTTGGTTGCGCGTCAGTCCGGCTGGCCGTGGATCCATGCGGCCCAGGCCTCGACATCCGTGCCGAAGTCCTCGCCGCTGATGGCCTCGAGGAAGGCGATGGCCGGCGCGCGCGTGCCGCGGTGTTCGGCTCCCGCGTAGGCGAGCAGGAGATCGGGGCGCTCCCGCGCCAGCCGCCGGCCGAACTCGGGTGCGACGCCCGTCGCGAGGAGGACCCGGAGCGTCGTGGCGAACTGCCACGGCCTCGTCCCGCCGAAGATCGCCAGCAGAGGCTCTTCCGCCGGAGTCCAGTCCACCGGGCGCAGCGAGTCGTCGGAGGCGGTCAGCCCCCGGAGCACGCCGCCGGCCATTCCGCCGACCCGGTCCACCGGGTCCGTCGCGGCAAGGACCAGCGCGTGCCACGTCGCGTCGCGATCCACGAAGTTGCTGAGCACGAGCGTGGCGACCTCGCGTGTCTGCCACGAGGAGTCTCTCGCAAGAAGCTCGCGGGCGAGGCGGTCGTCGCGCCTCCGGTCCACGCGGTCGAGCAGGCTCCAGACCTGCGCCAGGTCTCCGGCGTCGATTCCCATCATCCATTCGGCCACCTCGGCGGTGCGATCGGCATCGCCCCGTGCGTAGAGCACCTGAGCTGCCCTGCTCAGCAGCCCGGGGTTCTCCTCCGCGAAGGCCTTCAGGCTCTCCAGGGCCTCCGGCAGGACGAGGGTGTCGCTGCCGATCGTGCGAGGGCGGACGCGGGTGGCGTCTTCGACGCCGACCACGACCGTGTAGACCTCGTCGGACCCCATGGTGCGGTACGACATGGCGGCCGCGTCGGCGAATCCGAGGTCGCGCTCCATTACGGCTGCGCAGGCGTGGAACGGCAGGTCGGGAGCCAGTTCCTGAATCGCGTCGAAGAGTTCGCGCGCGGTCCACTCCTTCAACCCGACGAACTCGACGGGTCCGTCGGGCCCTTCGATCACCTGGCCGACGCTCGGGGCCGCCGTCGCGGCGAGGAGCAGGATCAAGCCGGGCACCGCGCGCGCGAACTTCATGGGGACTCCTTGGCTGTGTCCTATCCGGGTCGCCTGGGCACCGTATCGGTGACCGTAGGAGGCAGTGTATCGGCGGCCGGGGGGGTCAGCAATTCGAGGAGGAAGTCCACCGCCTCTTCGGATCCCGTGCGGCCGAGCCAGTAGATGCCGCGTTCCCGCACCTCGTGGTCCGGTTCGTTGCGGATCAGTTCCATCAGGACCCGAGGGGCTTCGGAGTCGGCATCGGCCCGTTCGAAGATGGCGTAGATGGCCTGCATCTTCAGGAAGGGCTCCGAAATCTCTCCGTAGAGGTCGGCGAGGTACGCCACCGTCACCGTCGGGTGACCCGCCCACGCGGTGAAGGCTTCCTCGCGCACGTCTTCGGACTCCTCCGCGTCGAAGGCGACGGAGCGCGCCCAGGCGGCGGTTTCCATGTCCTCTTCTTCGCGCACCTTTCGTTGCACGGCCCAGAACAAGGTCTCCTTGAGGTCATCCGAGTCGAGTCGTTCGTAGATCGGAATGAAGGCGGCGGCTTGCACGTCATCCCGACGGCCCACCGCTCTGATCGCCGCGTGGCGGATGGTCTCCGACTTGGAATCATCGAGGGCCGCGTTGACGAGCGCATTCACGGCGCCGTTGCGGAGGCCGTACTGCATCCAGGCGGCACCGGTCGTCGTTCCCTCGTACGAACTCCTGCGGAGGCCTTCGATCGCATCGCTCTGCATGGCGTAGTCGTCCGAGTCCTCGAGCGTCTGCTTGAGCACCTGGTACGCATCCCAGGAGCTGAAACGCCACATCTCCTGCAGCGCGTGCCTGCGGACGGACCTCTCCGAATGAGTCTCGAAGATGCCGCGGAGAACGTTCTCGGCTTCCCGGGTTCCCTGTCTCGCGACGAATTGGACCGCCTCCTCGTGCAGCCGCGGCGAACACTCGTCGTCACGGGCCAGGACATCGCGAAGCACCTGCATCCGGTTGATCTCGTTCTCGTAGCGCATGACCGCTTCGAGCGCCGCCAACTGCACCGACACGTCGTCGCACGTCCCCCGCTCCTGCGACGCGGCGCGCAGGGCCTCCTGGTACTCCGCCCGCTGCCAGTCGACCTGCAGCAGATCGACGTCCGAGGCCAGCCGCGCGTAGTCCGCCACCTGCCGCTCGAAGTCGGTGATGCTCTCCGAAGACTCCGCCAACCGCTGGAGGTAGTCCTGTGGGTCGCCCGCCTCCTCCGCGTCCTGTGGGTCCCTGGGTCCGGCTCGCCCTGTGCGGCGGCCAGCGAATCGGCGGCCACCGAGTCCGGCACAGTCGTCAGGTCGGCCACTCGTACGGGAAGCGTGACGATGCGGTCCCCCACCTGCATGGGCATCACGCGAAAGCCGTCGGTCGTGGCGGCGACATCGAGGGTCTCCTCCGCCTCGCGCAGCAGCCGCTCCGCGTCGCCGGCGTCGCCCTGAGACGCGAGCTGGCTCCGGATCTCGAAGTCCAGGGCCCGCGCGTCGTGGTACAGCCGCCCGGCCTCCCTGCCAATGCGAGGCTCGGCTTGGCGCGCCTCGGGAAACCCGACCATCAGGATTTCGAGCAGCAACCGCGCCTCGGCCAGGTCGCCGAGGCGATAGCGGGCGAACGCCTCCCAGTAGTAGGAATCGGGCTCGAACCGGGGCGTCACGAGCGCGGATTCGGTCCGCACCGCCTGGAAGAGCGCCACCGCGCGTTCGAACTCCTCCGCGTTGATGGCGCGGCGCGCCTCGAGGAAGCGCGCCACCTCTTCCTGCTGGACGGTCTGCGCGGCAAGGGTCTCCGCCCCGAGCACGCGCAGCGCGTCGCGCGCGGGCGCGGCGTCCACGATCGTGAGGCCGGCCAGCAGCAGCCCGGTCCACGTCAGGTGTCTTACGCGATTATTCATGTCATGCCTCCGTACGGTTCCATTCACGTGCCGCTTGCGGACCGAAGCCGCAGCAACGTCCCCTGCCGCTCCACGCTCTCGCGGGCCAGGTCGCGCTCGAAGTCCGGGGCGTCCGGGCCGAGGCGCGCGATCTGCACGAGGACGAGTTCGAGATCCTGCAGCAGCGCGCGCTCCCGCTGGCCTTCCGCGGCGGGCGTGCTGAGCAGCGAACGGGTCTCGACCAGGAACTCGCGCGCCCACCTGGCCAGGTCGCGCTGCGATTCGTCGGTTCCGATGTCCGTGCGGAACGCGACGAGCAGGGCCTGGGTCCGGTCCAGATGACGGGAGATCCGGGACATGTCGTATTCGTCGGCGGCGTCTCGGACCGGCGGGTCCGCCGCGGGCCGGGACGGCGTCACGGCCGGGACCGGATCGGCGGCCGGCGGCGGATCGGCCGCGGCGAACTGCCGGGTCGTCTCCAGCGGCTCCTCGACGACGGAAAGCGCCAGCGCCTGCTCGGCGGCCGTCGGCGCGAGGGGCCCGGAATCGGTCGCGGCGACGGACATCGGCGTCGCCGTCACCGGTGTCGCCGTGGTCGGTGTCGTCGTCGTCGCGGCGACCGTTTCCGGCTCGGCGGGCACCGGCAGCTGTGCGCCCCGGTCGAGCGCCACGGCCAGCGCAACCGAAGCCGCGGCGGCGCCCGTCAGCCACACGGTCGTCCGGCCGGGTCGCCGCCCGAGCGTCCGGGCCACGATCAGCCGCAGCGGGCCGCGAGTCGCCGTGCGCGCGCCGGGGTCCTCCGGCTGCCGCGCGACCCACTCCGCCTCGATGCGTTCCCACATCGCCTCGCGCGGCGCGGACGGCGGGTCGTGGTAGCCCAGCACATCGAACGGGCGATCGACGGCACCGCCGACGCCGGCCACCGCGCCGGTCATGTCCACCATCCCGGGAGAGTCGGAGTCGGGCACCGGCGGCGCCTCGAGCCGCGCCTCGATCCCGGCCCACATCGCCTCGACCGGGGGCTCCGGCGGGTCGTGGTAGTCGGCCGCCTCCCGGCGGACGAACCGGGCAAAGCGGCTCACGTCGTCCATGCGATCCTTCAGCATGCCCATTCTCCCGCGAAATCCGCGAGCTTCTCCCGGAGGCGGCTGCGCGCCCGGAAGAGTTGCGACTTCGATGTCCCGGCCTTGATGCCGAGCATCGTCCCGATCTCCTCGTGCGTGTAGCCCTCGAGGTCGTGCAGCAGGAAGACGGTGCGATAGCCGGCGGGAAGCTCGTCGATGGCGCGGTGCAGCCGCTCCTTCACGTCGGGCTCGAGGCCGCTCAGGCCGCGGGTGGAGCGCAGGTCCTCGTGCAGCGCGGTCTCGCGGCTGCGAAAGCGCTTCACCTTGCGGAGCCCGTTCAGCGACACCGTCGTGGCGATCGATCCCAGCCACGTCCCGAACGCGGCTTCGCCGCGAAACGTGTCGATCTTCGTGAACGCCCGCACGAACGTCTCCTGCGTGAAGTCCTGGGCGAGGTGGTCCTCGCCCGCGAACCGGTAGCAGATCCGGAACACCCGGTCGACGTGCGCGTCGTACAACGCGCGCGCCGCGTCCTGGTCTCCGTCCCTGAGCCGCTGAATGAGTTGCGGTTCCGTCACCGTGCCGGGGTCTCCGGGTACACGTCGGTTCTTCCGCTTCTTCTGCTTCTGAATCGGTGACACAGGCAACCGGGGATTGGTTGCGCGGGGATCGGGCGGATCCGGGGGACGACCGGGCCGCGGCGGGGCTGCGCCGCGGCCGGTCGACCGGTGGCGGGGTTCCGGGAGCGGTCGAGGCTCCCGGTCAGGCGCCGAGCGCGCTAGGCGACGGCGACCGCCGCGCCCTCCAGCACCTCGGCGATGTTCTCCAGCGCCCATTCCAGGCTCGCCTTCTCGATCGTGAGCGGAGGCGCGAACCGGATCACCTGCTCGTGCGTCTCCTTGGCGAGGATCCCGCGCGCCTGCAGCGCCTCGCAGAACGGACGCGCCGATCCCGACTCGTCCCGCACGACCACGCCGATGAACAGGCCGCGCCCGCGCACGTGGTCCACGTGCCGCGAGTCGATCGCCTCCAGTTCTCCCTTGAACCAGGAGCCCAGCTCGTTCGAGCGGCCCGGCAGGTCCTCGTCCCGAATCACGTCCAGCGCCGCCATCCCCACGGCCGCGCCGAGCGGGTTCCCGCCGAACGTCGAGCCGTGGTCTCCCGGATGGAAGACGTCCATGATCCCGGAGTTGGCGAGGATCCCGGAGACGGGGAACACGCCCCCGCCGAGCGCCTTCCCGACGATCATGATATCGCCGCGGTCGGCCTCCCAGTCGGCGCAGAACAGCTTGCCGGTCCGCCCCAGGCCCGTCTGGATCTCGTCGTTGATCATGAGGACGTCGTTCGTCCGGCAGATGTCCAGCGCCCGCGCGTAGAAGCCGTCGGGCGGCACCACGACGCCCGCCTCTCCCTGGATGGGCTCGACGAGGAAGCCGACGGTGTTGGGCGTGATCGCCGCCTCGAGCGCGTCCGTGTCGCCGTAGGGAATCGGCACGAAGCCCGGCGTGAACGGACCGAACCCGAACGTGGATCCCTCATCCGAGGAAAAGCCCACGATGGTCGTCGTCCGGCCGTGGAAGTTCTGCTCGCAGACGATGATCTCGGCCCGGTCCTCGGCCACGCCCTTCACGGTGTAGCCCCACTTGCGGGCCGCCTTGATCGCGGTCTCCACGCCCTCGGCGCCGGTGTTCATCGGCAGCGCGCGCTCGAACCCCGTCATCTCGCAAAGCTTCTGGAGGAACGGGCCCATGCGATCATTGTGGAAGGCACGCGACGTGAGCGTGAGATTCTCCGCCTGCGCGCGCAGCGCCTCGATGATGCGGGGGTGACGGTGTCCCTGGTTCACCGCGGAATAGGCGCTCAGCATGTCCAGATACCGGCGGCCCTCCACGTCCCACACCCACTCGCCCTCGCCGCGCTCGAGCACGACGGGAAGCGGGTGGTAGTTGTGCGCGCTCCACTTGTCGACCTGAGAGATGTAATCGCTGGTGTTCATCGCTTCCTCATTGGGCTGCCGAGCAATCCTCGGCCCGCGGTTGGACCTGAACCCCGTCGGGGGACGGGAACTGTTCTCGCCGGATCGAGCCGGACCTGAGAGAGTAGACGAAAAGCCTACGCCCGACAAGGTGATCCGGGCGCGTGTCCCCGTCGGTCCCCGTCCCCCCCGGGGGCTGCTACCTTGGGCGGATGAGCGACGCCTCCGTCATCCCCGACTTTGCCGAATTCTCCCGCCTCGCCGAGCCCGGGCGGATGGTGCCCGTGGCCCTCGAAATCCCGTTCGACCTCGACACGCCGGTCACGGCGTTCTCGAAGCTCCGGCGGGGGCCGTTCTCCTTCCTGCTCGAGTCGGTTGAGGGCGGTGAGCGCTGGGCGCGATTCAGCTTCCTCGGCTCGGAGCCCCGGGAAGCCTGGCGACTCGACGGGCCGGAGATCCGGCGGTGGACGCCGGGCGCGGGCTGGGGAGAGCCCGAAGCTACGAGCGATCCCTTCGGCGCCTTCGAGGCCTGGATCACCCGCTACGAACCGGTCGAAGTCACTGCCCTGCCGCGGTTCTGGGGCGGCGCGGTCGGCTTCTTCGGCTACGACACGGTGCGCTGGCTCGAGCACCTGCCGGGGGCGCCGCCCGACGACCTCGGCGTGCCCGACGCCTGCTTCATGTCGACGGAGCACATGCTCATCATCGACAACCTCTATTCGCGGGCCATCGCCGTGGCGGCCGTGCCGGTCACGCCCGGCGACGATCCGGCCGAACTGTACGGGGACGCCGCGGACCGGCTCGCCGACTGGGTGCGCGGCCTGCAAGACCCGCACGGGCTGGGGCCGCTCGGCAACGGTGCGGCAGGGGCGCCGGAGGTGGCCGGAAACCGCTCGCGGGACGACTACGAGGCGGCCGTCGAGCGGATCCGCGAGTACATCGTGGCGGGCGACGCGTACCAGGTCGTGGTCTCGCAGCGCGCCGGCGCCCGTTACGACGGAGATCCTCTCGAGCTCTACCGCGCGCTCCGGCGCAGCAACCCGTCGCCCTACCTCTTCTTCATCGAACTGGACGGCATGCGCCTCATCGGCTCCTCCCCGGAGACGCTGGTCCGGGTCGAAGACGGGATCGTGACCGTGCGCCCGATCGCCGGGACGCGGCCGCGCGGGGCCACGCCGTCCGAGGACGATCAGCACGCGCGCGACCTGCTCGCCGACGAGAAGGAGCGGGCGGAACACCTCATGCTGGTCGATCTCGGCCGCAACGATGTGAGCCGCGTCGCGCGTCCCGGCTCCGTCGAGGTGTCGCGCTTCATGGAGATCGAGCGCTACAGCCACGTGATGCACCTCGTGAGCGAGGTGGCGGGATCGCTGAGGGAGGGAGCCGACGCCGTCGACGCGTTCAAGGCCTGCTTCCCCGCCGGCACTCTCACCGGCGCGCCGAAGGTGCGCGCGATGGAGATCCTGGACGAACTCGAGCCGACCCGCCGCGGACCGTACGGCGGAGCGGCCGGCTACGTCGGGTACGGCGCGACGAGCCTCGACATGGCCATCGTGATCCGCACGCTGCTCGCCGTCGGCGACCGCGTGTACGCGCAGGCGGGCGCGGGAATCGTCTACGACTCCGAACCCGCGCGCGAATGGGAAGAGACCCGCCACAAGGCCCGCGTCCTCCTCGAGGCCCTCACCAAGGTCTAGCTAGAGGCCGGCGAGGCGTTCTTCGCGGGCGACGATGGCGTCGATGAGGTCGGCGTATTCCTTGGCGTAGGCGAGCGCTTCCTCCAGCGCCTCCGTCCTGGTCCCGGCGAAGCGCTGGCCCACGGCGGCGCTCATCGCCCGACCGGGTCCGGCCGCCGCCGCGACCTCCCATACCTCCGGCCCGCCGCGCAAGGCCGCCCGCCGGCCCGCCCGGGTCTCCCGGAACTCGATCTGCGGGAATCTCTGCAGCGCGAGCCACTCCAGGAGGATGTTCCTGAGTCCCTCCGAAGGGGTCCATTGCTGCTCGAGGAACACGCGTTCGAGTTCCGACTCGACATCGCGGGAGACGCGCGTGCAGAGAGGGCGGGGCAGAGGCATGTATACATGGTATACCATCGTTTGGAGATATGCCAGCCCGGACCGAATCCGCGACGCGGCCGCAGACCCCGGTGTCACCCTTTTTCCGTTCGTGGCGTCTACGGGTGTATGGCGGGGGCTTCGCGGCTCCCAGGTTCGGCCCCGGACAGGAGACAACGCGACCATGGCGACGACGAACGTTCACGGCACCCGATCCCGGATCGGCGCTCTGCTCGCGCTGATTCTCGCGACCATGGTCCCGGCTCCGTCTCACGCCCAGTCCGGGACCCGGGCGGAGACGGGTACCGTGCAGGGGAGTGTGTCCGATGCGACGGCCACCGCCGGAGTCGCCGGCGCGCAGGTCTTCGTGGCGGGGACGACGATCGGCACGCTGACCGACGGGGAGGGCCGCTATTCCCTCCGGGGCGTGCCGGCGGGAGAGCAGGTCGTCACGGTCCGGTTGATCGGCTACCGGGAGGCCAGCCAGCGGGTCACCGTGACGGCGGGCGAGACGGTCACGCTGGACTTCACCGTCGAACAGACGACGCTGCGGCTTCAGGAGACGATCGTAACCGGAGTGGCCGAGGCGGCCGCCGAGCCGCCCTTCAGCGTGCTGCGAGGCCCCTCGTCCATCAGCACCTCTGTCAGGGGGGCGCGTCTGGCGCACCCCTTATTCAACACAGAGTCGTATGCCCGGATCGAGGAGAACGGCTTCCGCCGCGTCGGCGAGTCGCCGCTCTCCACCTTTTCCATCGACGTGGACCGCGCGTCGTACGCCAACGTCCGGCGCTTCATCCAGTCGGGGGAACGGCCGCCCGTCGACGCGGTCCGGATCGAGGAGATGATCAACTACTTCCCGTACGAGTGGGACGGCGCGGCGGGGGACGATCCCTTCCAGGTCCTCACGGAGGTGTGGGATGCGCCGTGGAAGCCGGAGCACCGGCTCGTTCGGATCGGACTCAAGGCGCCCTCCGTCGACACGGAGGACCTGCCGCCGAGCAACCTGGTCTTCCTGCTCGACGTATCGGGGTCGATGTCTTCGCCCGACAAGCTCCCGCTGCTGAAGAAGGCCTTCGCCCTGCTCACCGAGCAGCTCAGACCGCAGGACCGGGTCGCGATCGTCGTCTACGCCGGCGCGGCGGGACTCGTGCTTCCCTCGACGGCGGGGAACCGGCGCGGCCGCATCCTGGCGGCCGTGGAGCGGCTGGAGGCCGGCGGAAGCACGGCGGGCGGCGCCGGGATCGCGCTCGCCTACGACGTGGCGCGGAAGCACTTCATCGAGGACGGCAACAACCGCGTCATTCTCGCGACCGACGGGGACTTCAACGTGGGCGCCTCCAGCGACGAGGCGATGGTGCGCCTCATCGAGAGGGAACGGGAGAGCGGGATCTTCCTCACCGTCCTCGGCTTCGGCACCGGGAACCTCAAGGACTCGAAGATGGAGGGGATCGCCAACCGCGGGAACGGCAACTTCCACTACGTCGACGGCCTCCTCGAGGCCCGGAAGGTGCTCGTGGAGGAGATGGGAGGGACGCTGTTCACGGTCGCGAAGGACGTGAAGCTGCAGGTGGAGTTCAACCCCGCGCGCGCGGCCGCGTACCGGTTGATCGGGTACGAAAACCGGTTGCTCGCCGACGAGGACTTCAACGACGACACGAAGGACGCGGGTGAACTCGGGGCCGGCCACACGGTGACGGCGCTGTACGAGGTCGTGCCCGCGGGCCTCCCGGTCCCGCGCGGCGTGGATCCGTTGCGGTACCAGCCTGCCGCCGAGCCGACGCCGCCCGTCGAAGCGGCCCCGGGCGCGTTCGAGGACGAACTGCTTTACGTGAAGGTCCGGTACAAGGACCCGGACGGCTCCGAGAGCCGGCTCCTGGCGCATGCGGTCGCGGACCGCTCCCGGTCGCCCTCGCGGAGCTTCCGCTTCGCCGCGGCCGTGGCGGGGTTCGGCATGCTGCTGCGAGACTCGCCCCACGCCGGAGGGCTCTCGCCGGATGATGTCATCTCGCTGGCCGAAGGCGGGCGAGGCGACGATCCGCGGGGCTACCGCGGCGAGTTCATCCGACTCGTGGAGACGGTGCGCGACCTGGACCTGCTCGGAACGGCAGCGGAGGAGGACGACCGGCGCTAACTTGGCGCCCCTTGAAGCTCAATCGACGCATCTCCGGCCAGATCGAACGGCCGGCGGACAAGCGGCGCTACGTCCGCCGGCTGTTCACCGGCGTGGCCGACCGCTACGACCTCACCAACGATGTCATGTCGCTGGGCCTCCACCGCCGGTGGAAGCGCCGGCTGCTCGCCCGGGCCGACCTGCGCCCGGGCCACCGCGTCCTCGATCTCGCGGCCGGCACGGGAGACCTCGCCCGCGGAGCGCTGGACCGCGCCGCGCGGGACGCGTTCGAGATCCGGGTCGTCGCCGCGGATCTCACGCCGGAGATGATGCGCGTGGGGCGCGCGAGACCGGGCCCCGATCTGGCCGGCTGGATCGGAGCCGATGCGCTCCGTCTGCCCTTCCCCGATGGCGCGTTCGACCGCGTCGTCGTCGGCTACGGGCTGAGGAACTTCGCCGGTCTGGATGCCGCGCTGGCCGAGAGCTTCCGCTGCCTGCGACCGGGCGGAAGGCTCGTCTCGCTCGACTTCGGCCACCCGCGCTCCGCGGCGCTGCGCCGCATCTACCTCGGGTATCTCGACGTCTCGACCCGGATCGCGGGTTGGGCGATTCACCGCGACCCGGAGTCCTACGTGTACATTCCCGAGTCGCTGAGGAGGTTTCCGGACCAGCGCGAGATGGCCCGCAGGATGGAAGCGGCCGGGTTCGTGGAGTGCGGCTACGAAGACCTGATGATGGGCACGATGGCCATCAACTACGGAGACCGCCGCTAGCGACGCGGCCGGAAACTCGGGTTAGATGTTGGGGCTGGATTCCGTCTTCCAGACGGTGAACTGGCGCTGGCCGGATTCGCTTTCCTCGAGGCGAACCTTCAACGCATCGCCATCGGTCAGACGCATGTGGTCGCGCATCTCCAACGGAATCGTGATACGACCACCGCTTCCTACGGTGATGTCGCGGTAGTAAAGGACGCGGAAGATCGCCATCTAACCTCCCCATGGAGGGTTGGATTCGGCTGAGCGAGGGGAATCCTCAATATATCGACGGGGCGGCTGCGTGGCGACGGGTCCGGGCAGTCCGTATGATCGGGGCCGTGAATACACCGGCCATTCGCCTGCGGGGCGTCACGAAGCGCTTCGACAAGAAGATGGCGGTCCGCGACCTCGACCTCGAGATCCCGCGCGGATCGATCTACGGGCTCATCGGCCCGAACGGCGCCGGAAAGACCACGACGCTCCGGATCATCCTCGACATCATCGGGCCCGACGCCGGTTCCGTGGATGTCTTCGGCTCTCCCAACGTCGAGGCCATGCGCCAACGCATCGGGTACCTGCCGGAGGAGCGCGGCCTGTACCAGAAGATGACGGCCACCGACCACCTCGCGTTCTTCGGCCAGCTGAAGGGTCTGAAGCGGAAGGAGGCGCTCGCGCGGGCCCGGACCGGGCTGGATGCGGTGGGCCTCGGCGACCGGGCGGACGACAAGGTGGAGACCTTCTCGAAGGGGATGGCCCAGAAGGCCCAGTTCCTCGGGGTCATCCTTCACCAGCCCGACCTGCTGGTGCTCGACGAGCCGTTCAGCGGCCTCGATCCGCTGAACGTCGAACTGTTCAAGCAACTCCTGCAGGAACGTCAGCGGGCCGGGGCCACGATTCTGCTCTCCACGCACCTCATCGAGGACGCCGAGCGCCTGTGCGAGCGCGTGTGCATGATCGCGGGAGCGACCAAGGTGCTCGATGGCCGCGTCCGCGACATCAAGGCTGCGGCGGGGCGGCGCGACATCGCCCTGTCCTTCGAGGGGAACCCCACGTTCCTCGATGCGCCGGACCTCATCGAAGACATCTCCGCGCACGGCACGTACGTGGAAGTCCGCATGCTGGAGGGAGCGGACCCCCAGGCGTTGCTGCGGCGGGCGGTGGACAGCGGCGCCCTGATCTCGCGCTTCGAACTCATCGAGCCTTCGCTGCGCCAGATCTTCATCGAGAAGGCGACCGAGGCCGGCCTCTCGCATGAGGACGAGAGCGAAGACGACGAGGCGGCCGCATGAACCCGTTCACGCCCAGGGTCGCCGCGGTGATCCGCCGGGAGTTCGTGCTGCGCGTGAAGTCGAAGTGGTTCCTCCTCTCCACGCTGGGCCTCCCGGTGCTGATCGTCGGGCTCGGCGGCCTCGCCGGCTTCCTCGCCGTGAGGAGCGCGACGGATGCGGGCGAGGCGCGCCGGGTCATCGGGGTCGCCGACCCCGCGGGGCTCATCGGAGACCTCCTCGTCGAGGAGTTTCTCGCGGACTCGCTCGACGCCGTGCGGGCCGCGGACATGGAGGAGCTTTCGATCGACGAGGCGCGGACGCGGCTCTCCGATTCGTCCTACGACCTGCTCCTGATGATCCCCAGGAGCGCGGGCCGGCGCTCCGCGGAGATGCCGGGCGAAACAGCGGGGGCGAACGAAGGGGAGGGGGACGACGGGCGGACGACGCTGCTCGCGCGGGCCAGCGTTCCCTCCGTCATCGAGGGCTCGGTCCGGGGCGCCCTGCAGCGGGCATCGGTGCGGGCGCGCCTGCGCTCGATCGGCGTGCAGAGCATCGATCCCGGCGCGCTGCTCCAGCGGACTTCGTTCGAAGTCATCAACGTCACGGAGTCCGGCGAAGCGCGGTCCCAGGATATCTACCGGGCGCTCAGCTTCGGCATCGCGTTCTTCTTCTACTTCGTCCTGCTCATCTACGGGCAGATGATCGTGCGGGCGATCCTCGAGGAGAAGCAGTCCGACATCGTCGAGATCATGGTCTCGTCGCTGCGCCCGTGGGAGCTGATGCTGGGCAAGATCGTGGGCGTCGGGGCGGTGGGCATCGCGCAGATGGCCGTCTGGGCCCTGATCTTCGCGCTCGCGGCGGTGTACGGCCTCACCGCGGGGGCCTCCACGCTGGCGGAGGCGGGGATCGACCTCGCGAGCATCGCGGTCCCGTGGGGCGCGCTCGTGCTGATGTTCTTCTTCCTCATCTTCGGCTATCTGCTCTACGCGGGCATGTTCGCCGGCGCCGGCGCGACGATCAGCAACGAGCACGACGCCCAGCAGGTGATGCTCCCGATCACGATGCTGATCATCCTCCCCTTCATCGCGACGCAGGGCGTGATCCAGAGTCCGAACGCCGGCTGGGGCGTCATCCTCTCCCTCGTGCCGTTCTTCAGTCCGCTGGTGATGCCGGCGCGGCTGTTCGCCACTTCGGTCCCGGTGTGGCAGTGGCTCGCCTCGCTGGTGCTGCTGGGAGTCTTCGTCCTCGGAGCGGCGTGGGTCGCGGGCCGCATCTTCCGGGTCGGGATCCTGATGAAGGGCCAGCGCGCCAATCTGCCGCAGGTGCTGCGGTGGATACGCCACGGCTAGCCGTCCACGACAACCGTGACAGGAGCGCTCGGCGAACCTTTCGCCCTCCTCCTCGCCCTCGGCGGCGGCGTCTGCGCCGGGGGGTGCGGGACGGACGCGGACACGTTCGTGCTCGGCGCCACGACCTCCACCTACGATTCGGGTCTGCTCGAACACCTGATCGCCCGCTTCAACGAAGACCATCCAGGGCTCCGGGTGCGCACGGTCATCGCCGGGAGCGGCGAAGCGCTGGAACTGGGCCGGACGGGAGACGTGGACCTCCTGCTCGTGCACGCGCCGGAGGCCGAGGCCCGCTTCGTCGAGGCGGGTCACGCGCCGGGGCGGAGTCCCGTCCTCGTCAACGGATACGTGATTGCCGGGCCGCCCTCGGATCCGGCGCGGATTCGCGGGTCCGCCTCCCCGTCCGAGGCGTTCGCGGCGCTCGCGCGGGGGGAGCACGGCTTCGTCTCGCGGGGCGACAGTTCGGGCACGCATTACCGCGAGATCGCCTTCTGGCGCGAGGCCGGCGCGGCCGCCGCGGGCGCGTGGCACGTGGAGTCCGGGCAGGGACAGGCGACGACGCTACACGTGGCCAGCGAACGCGGCGCCTACGTGCTCACGGATGATGCGACGTTCGCGATGCTGTCGGAGGCGCTCGACCTGGAGGCGCTCGTCGAGGGCCACCCGTCGCTGCGCAACGTCTACTCGCTGCTCGCGCCGCGGGCCGCGCTCCGGCCGGAACGCGCCGCCGTCTTCGCGGACTGGCTGCGCTCCGCAAACGGACGCCGCGCCATCGCGGAATTCCGGGTGCGCGACGGCCCCGAGGCCCTCTTCGCCCCGTGGCCCGGCGACGATCCCGCGAACTAGATTCGGCTCGTGGATCCGCTGCTCGAGGCTCTCCGGCTCATCACGTCGGGTGACCTGTACGTCTGGAACGTCATCCTCCGCTCGCTGCAGATCAGCGGATCGGCGCTCCTCCTGGCGATGGTCATCGGACTCCCCATCGGGATCGCGGTCGGGCTGACGCGGTTCCGGCTTCGCCTGCCCCTGGTCGCCGTGATCAACGCGGGGCTCGCCTTTCCCCCCGTCGTGGTCGGCCTCGGGGTCTTCCTCGTCCTGTCGCGGGCGGGCCCGCTCGGCGACCTGCAACTCCTCTACACGCCGGCCGCCATGATCGGCGCCCAGGCGATCCTCGCGGGGCCCTACATCGCCGCGGTAAGCCTCGCCGCGGTGGAGAACATCCCCCGGGACATCTCGCTCCAGGCGCGGGCGCTCGGCGCGAGCCGGTGGCAGGCGATCGTCCTGCAGTTGCGGGAAGTGCGGACGTCGCTCGTCGCCGCGGTGGCGGCGGGGTTCGGGGCCATCATCAGCGAGGTCGGGGCGGTGATGATGGTGGGGGGCAACATCCTCGGAGAAACCCGGGTGATGACGACCGCGATCGTGCTGGAGACGCGGCGCGGCAACTTTGACGTCGCGATCGCCATGGGAATCGTCCTCATGCTCATCGCCCTGTGCGTGAACGCGGTGCTCCTCCTGCTCGGCCGGCGCACGATCCGCCGCGGCCAGGCCGCGTGAACGCCGCCGTCCGCCCGCTTCTCGGCGGTGTCGGCCTGCGCCGCGTCTACGGCGCCAGGACGGCCGTCGAGGTGGATCGCATCGAACTGCGGGAGGGCGAGATGCTCGCGGTGTTCGGGCCGAACGGGGCCGGCAAGTCCACCTTGCTGCGCCTCCTCGCCATGCTGGAGAAGCCGGACGCCGGAGAGGTCACTTTCCGCGGCGGATCGGGGCGGGCGGCGGAGCGGGCGCTGCGGGCCGCGTCCGCCGTCGTGTTTCAGCGCCCCCACTTCTGGAGCGATTCCGTCGAGTACAACGTCGGGCTGGGCCTGTCCCTGCGCGGCGTGCCCCGCGCCGAATCGCGCGCCCGTTCGCGCGCCGTGTGCGAGCAACTCGCGATCTCGCACCTGCTGGGAGCCCCGATATCGCGGTTGTCCGGAGGAGAAGCGCAGCGCGTGGCGCTCGCGCGGGCGCTGGTTCTGGACCCGGAGATCCTTTTCCTCGACGAGCCGACGGCGAATCTCGACACCGATTCACGGCTCGATCTCCGCCACGACCTGGAGCGTGTCGCCCGGGAGCGGGCGACGAGCGTCTTTCTCATCACGCACGACCGGGGCGAGGCCTTCCACCTCGCGGACCGGGTCGCCGTGATCCGAGACGGGAAGCTGGTCCAGACGGGTACGCCGAAGGAGATCTACGAGAATCCCGCGGACGTCTACACGGCCCGCGTCACCGGGGCGGAGTTCACGATCGCCGGCGTCGTGACGCGGGCGCACGAGCGCATGGTCACGGTCGACATCGGGGGCGCCTCCCTCGTGACCCTGGGCGAGGCGGCGCCGGGCACGCCCGTGAAGATCGCCTACCGGCCGGAAGACCTCGTCCTCGGCCCCCCGGACGTCCCGCCGGCGGATCTGAGCACACGCAACCTGGTCGTCGCGACCGTGGAGGAACGGCGAGACATGGGCGGGCTCGTGCGGCTGCGGCTCCGCGGTCCCGTCGAACTCGTCGCCCTCGTCACGCTCGACGCCGCGGAGGAACTCGGCGTCGACCGGGGAGTGCGCGTCGCGGTGCGCGCGAAGGCCACGGCGCTGCATGCGTTCGCGGCGGCCCCGGCGGCGGCTCCGCCCGGCCCGGCCACATAGCGGGCTGCTACGGCGAACGCCGCCTTATCCCGGGCCCCGTCCAGATGACGATGGCGCCGCAGCGCCCTACGGCCCCGCCGAACTCGGCCGGCAACTCGCTCGGGCCTCGATAGACCTCGATCCCGGCGATCTCGGACGGCGTGACGAAGTTGTCGATCGAGTCGCCGCCCCCGCCGTCGCGGATCACGCGCACGCCGTCCAGGTAGACGTTCGCGTTCTGGCACCCGTACTCGGCGCGACTGCTCAGGCTCGGCGCGCCCCGCGTCATGCGGATCGTGCAGTTGTTGTTCGCGCCTCCGGTGCACTCGGTGCGCACGCCCGGAATCCGTCCCAGGTAGTGCGTGACCCGGATCGCGCCGGCGTCCTGGATGTCGTCCCGCGTGAGAAACACCCCTCCGCCGATCGCCTCGCCCAGTTCACGCCGGTCGTAGAATCCCTGCAACTCCAGTCGTTTTTCCCGCAACGCCGTGACGACGATGGGCGCGAGTTCGATCGGGTCCACGCTGAGTTCGAAGTCCACCTGCACGGTCCGGTCGCTGGGGAGACGCACCAGCTGGTCCAGGGGATCGAAGGTGAGGTGATCCACGGTCACGCGGTACATCCCCGGACTGAGGTCGGTGAACATGAAGCGGCCGCTGCCGTCGGTCATCCTCTGCCGGTCCTCCGCCAACAAGGTGTCCGAGAGAACGACGTTCGCCGCTTCGATCGGACGCCCGGAACGCCGATCGAGCACCCGGCCCACGATCCGGCCCGGCACCGTGAGCAGGCTGGCGAGCACGCCTTCCTCCACGCCCAGGAGGATGTCCCACCCGGCGGGGGGGCCCGGTTCGATGCTCACCCGCGTCGGCTCCGTGCGGAAAGACGGGAACCCCGCGGTCACCGTGAGGTCTTCCAGCGGCGGAAGGCCGCAGAGGACGTATACGCCCTCGCCGTCCGCCTCCACGGAGACGGTGCGCTGCCGTCCCTCGCCTTCGGTCCAGGTCGCGGAGACCGTGGCCCCCGGAAGGAGGATGCCCTGGAGCGTATCGCGGACGATGCCCGCGAGACCGGTGAGGGACGGATCCATCTCCGGCGGACACGTCACGAAAGTCCGCGGAGGCGTCGGGGACGGGCTCTGCGCGGCCAGGCGGGATCCGGCCGGGGTCAGGATCGCGGCTGCCGCCAGAACGCAGGACGCGGCCCGGTAACGGGCCCTTCTCCGAGCCTGCGTCTCCGACCGACTCTCTCGCTGTGTTCGCATCCCGCGGTCTCCGCCGCTACGTCGCCAAGCCACGCGTGGAAGGTAACGCGGGCACCGGTATTGCGAGAGCCTCCCGCCCGCTGTCACTCTTTCGAGGGTTCTTCGGCCGCGGAGTCTCGTTTTGCAAAACGTGGGAAACCGGCAAGCGCGCCGCGCGATCGGCGTCGTCTGCATCCTCTCCGGATTGTCCGGCTGCCTGAATCTCGGGGTCGGCGTCTCCCCGACCGTGGGGAACATGCTCACGTCCGTGGTCAGCGAGGGATCCGCCCTGCCCGAGTTCGCGCGCGCCGCCGGAGGGCCCGGATCGATGCGCGTTTCGGGCCAGATCGTGGGCCGGCTGCGGTGCGACTACCTGTCCCCGGATCTGCGGGAGGTGGACGGCGGACTGGAACTCGTCGTCACGATCGTGTCGGGCCGGCAGGGCTGCAACAGCCTTACGCCCTCGACCCTCTCCTACGTGGCGAACATCTACAACGTCGAGCCCGGGTCCTGGTCGATTCTCGTGGAGCATCGCTACGAGGGCGTGGACGGAACCCCCGGAGAGCGGCTGTACGACGTCGTCACCGTGAACTAGGACCCGGCGGGGACGGTCCGCTCCCCGGAGGGTCACTCCAGAGGCGCCGAGCGGGAATGGAGCCCGAGAAGATCCGCGTCGCTCATCCCGGCCAGGGCGCGCGTCGCCTCGGCCACGCTGCGACTCTCGTGCGACAGCCAGCGCGGCGGCTCGAAGGGATCCTCGAGGCATACGAAGTAGATGCGGGCCGCCTGGGGCGTATTCGGCTGGCCGCCCGAGACGTAGGCTTCCCAGCGGACCATCCCTCCGTCGAGGAAGGTGCGGGAGAGCGCCTTCTTCGGATCCACCCTCGCGCCGCTCACACCTTCACCGAGCGCGCGAGCAGTGCGCGGAGTCCCGCCTCGTCCATCTCGGTCACGGCCTGCTTCGGCACCTTGGAGATGCCCGGCGGCGCCTGGTTGTAGCGCTGGGGAATCGTGATGTCGTCGCGGTTCCGGAACATCACGAGCAGTCGGGGCGACTGTTGCGTCGTGCCCGAGAAGATCGAGAACTCGGCCTCCCAGGTGGCCCCCGACTCGCTCTTGAACCGGGTTCGGGCGCTGTCCGCGGCCCCATCCATCCGGAAGATCAGTTTCTTCAGAAGCGACATGGGCGCCACACTAGGCGAGTCGGGGTTGGACCGCCAGCCTGAAGGCTTCCGATGCGGGCGCGAAGCTGCGACCTTGCATTGGATTCGAGCCCGGCGGGGGGTTTCCGGCCACCCGTCGGCCACGCAAGGAGAACGTCATGATGCACCGCCTTCGCTCGGCGACGATCGTCTTCCTGCTCACCGTTCTCGTCCTTCCGTCCGCCGCCGCCGGTCAGGACGCGGGCGTCATCGATGCGTTCTCGCGGCAGATCGCGGCGGACGTCGAAGCGGACGGCATCGGCGGGATCACGGCGGCGGTCTTCAAGGGAGACCAGGTGCTGTGGGCGCAGGGGTTCGGCTGGGCCGACCCGGCGAACCGCGTGCCGGCGGGAGTGCGAACGATCTACCGGACCGGATCGATCTCGAAGTCGGTGACGGCGATCCTGATGGCGGACCTGGTGGAGGAGGGGACGGTCGCGCTCGATGACGCGGTGGTGGACTACCTGCCCGAGGCCACCGGCTTCGGGGACCCGCCGGCCGGCATGGAGCCGATCACGTTCCGGCAGTTGGCCAGCCACACCGCCGGCCTCATCCGGGAGCCCGAACTCGAGGGCGCCGCGGCGGGGCCGATCGAGGACTGGGGATACAAGATCCTCGCCTCGATCCCGCACACGCGGTTCTACACGATGCCCGGCACCCAATACCAGTACTCGAACATCGGGTACGGCGTGCTCGGCTACGCCCTGCAGCGGGCCGCCGGCACGTCCTTCATGGACCTCGTCGAGGACCGCCTGTTCGAGCCGCTGGGGATGCGCTCCTCAGCTTTCATCGTCGGCCCCGACCTGTGGCGGCGGGTCTCCGTCGGCTTCGCGAACGGAGGCGACGGCGCGGTGAACGCCGACTTCCCCGCGCTCGAGCACGAGGGGCGCGGATACAAGGTGCCGAACGGCGGCGTGTACGCGACCGTCGGCGACCTCGCGACGTTCGCGGCCGCGGTCATGGGCATGACCGAACACGAACTCCTGGAGCCGGCGACCCGACGGGAGGTCATGACGGTCCAGACGCCCGAGGACCCCGACGCGGGGTACGGACTCGGGTTCTCGATTCGCCCCGTCGCGCTCGAGGGCGGCCGCGACGTCCGGTTCGTCGGCCACGGCGGTTCCGTGGCCGGGTACAACATGTACCTCGTGTTCGAGCCCGAGAGCGGCTACGGCGTCGCGCTCGGCCGCAACTACAACAGCGGCGCCACCAGTCTCGGCGAGGCCGGGAACGGGCTCCTCAGGGCGCTGCTCGAGGCCGGCGGTTGAACGGCCGCGCGCCGCTCCTCGCGCCGGCAGCCGCTCTCGCGCTGGCGGCGGCCGCTCTCGCGCCGTCGACGGCCGCGGGACAGGAAGAGGAAGAGGAGAGGATCCTCCGCGCCTGCCAGCAACTCGGGCAGGCGGAACTCGAGGTCGGCATCGAGGGCATGATCCGGGACGATGAGAGCCGGGTCCCGCTGCCGGGGGCGACGGTGCTGATCCGTTACGAGGCCCAGCGCGGGATGCCGACGCCGGAGGACGTGCGGGTGGAAGCGGATGAGCGAGGGCGATACCAGGTCTGCGGCCTCGAAGCGTTCCGGGAGATCCGGGTGCGCCCGAACTACCGGTCCCGGCGCGGGAAGGAGCGCAAGGTCGAACTCGATCGGTCGCAGTTCGTCGACCTCGAGGTGGACATGGGGGACGCGGCCTTCGTCGTCCTCTCCGTCGTGGACGCCGCGGACGGGCGGCCGGTGGCGGGCGCGCAGATCGACTTCTCCCCGCTGCCCGTCGCCGGGGTCACGGATACGCTCGGACGCGTGGCGTTTCGCTCGATGCCGCCGCTCACCTACGGCCTGCGCGTCGCGCACATCGGCTACGCGCCCCTCGAGACCGAGATCAACATCCTCACGGACCAGCGCGCGGAATTCCGCGTCGAACTCAACACGCGGGCGATCGCGCTCGCGCCGATCGAGGTGCGGGTGACCGGCCGCGACCCGTTCCTGCTCACGTCCGGGTTCTATGAGCGCCGCCAATCCATCGACGAGGGCTACTTCGCGACCCATCCGGAAATGGACCAGTTCATCCACCTCGGGCAGGTGTTCCAGTTCAAGCGGGAACTCTCCATCCGGTACCGCCGGAACCAGCTCATCCTCCTCAACGGACGGCCGGCCAGCCGCCTCGGGTTCAATCGGAGAAACCTGAGCGAACTGAAGTTCGACACCGTTCGGGGCATCGAAGCGTACAGGTGCAGCGAGGCGCCGCCGGAGATCATGAACCAGGTGCCGAACACCATGCTCCTCACCGACTGCAACCTGATCGCGATCTGGACGTACTGACGATTCCTTGAGCGACATCGGCCGGCCCGAAGGGGAAACTGCGGCTCCCGGCCGTTCCCGAGTGTGGGAAACGGTGCGGGCGCTGTTGTGGGGTACGCAGGAAGACTTCACGTCCGGGAGCCTGAACCGCGGCGTGCTCCTGCTCGCCATCCCGATGGTGCTCGAGATGGCGGGGGAGTCGCTGTTCTTCCTCGTGGACATGGCGGTCGTCAGCCGACTCGGGGCCAACGCGCTCGCCGCCATCGCGCTCACCGAAGCGATGCTGGCGGTCATCTACTCGGTCGCGGTGGGACTGGCGATGTCCACCACGGCGATGGTCGCGCGCCGCACGGGCGAGAAGGACGAGCGCGGGGCGGCGACGGCCGCGGTGCAGGCGATCGTGCTGAGCGTCGGCATCGCCGCGGTCCTCGGGATCGCGGGCGCGATCCTGGCCCCGTGGCTGCTCCAAGCCATGGGCGGATCACCCGAAGTCGTCGCCCAGGGCACCACCTACGCCCGCATCCAGTTGGGCGGGATGGTCGTCATCATCCTCCTCTTCGTGAACAACGCGATCTACCGGGGAGCGGGCGACCCATCGATGGCGATGCGGTCGGTGTGGCTGGCGAACGGGATCAACATCGTGCTCGATCCCGTGCTCGTGTTCGGCCTCTGGATCTTCCCCGAACTCGGGCTCCCGGGCGCCGCCGTGGCCACGACGACGGGGCGCGGGATCGGGGCCCTGTACCAGTTGTGGCACCTGTCACGCGGCGAGCGCATTCGGGTGCGGCGGAGCGACCTTCGGGTTCGCTGGCCCGTGATCGGGCGGCTCGCGCGCGTGTCGGTCGGGGGCGTGGGACAGATGCTCGTAACGCAGGTCAGCTACATCATTTCGATCCGGTTTCTGTCGGAGTTCGGGACGATCGCCCTCGCGGGCTACACCATGGCGATCCGCGTGGTCATCTTCATCATCCTCCCCGCCTGGGGCCTCGCGAACGCCGCAGCCACGCTCGTGGGCCAGAACCTCGGCGCCGGGAAGCCCGACCGCGCCGAGCGGGCCGTCTACCTCACCGGCTTCTGGAACATGCTGTTCATGGCCGTGGTGACGGTGGTCTTCGTGGCGTTCCCGGGGCCGATTCTGGCGCCGTTCGCCCCGGATCCGGAGACGCTCGACGTGGGCGTGCGTGCGCTCCGGATCATCAGCTACGGGTACATCTTCTACGCCTGGGGCATGGTGACGATGCAGGCCTTCAACGGCGCGGGCGACACGGCGACGCCGACGTGGATCAACATCGGCGTGTTCTGGTTCTTCCAGCTTCCGGTCGCGGCGCTGCTTGCGTTCAGCGCCGGGTGGGGCGAGACGGGCGTGTTCTGGTCGTTCGCGATCGCCTACTCGCTGTCGGCCGTCGTCGGCCTCTCGATCTTCCGCCGCGGCCGCTGGAAGCAGAAGGTGGTGTAGCTTCCCTGGCTGCGGCCCGCTAGGCGGTGCAGCGCGTCCGGCCTGCCGCTCCCTTCGACCGCAGGCCGATCACGACGCTCGCCTGCTGCCCCGCGGCGAGTTCCACCTCCCGGGATTCGACCGGGGGCTGGCTCTACGGAGTCGGGTGCTCCGTCCGCAGTTGGGCATCCGGGGCCAGTTGGACGACGCGCACGATCGGATAACCCAGATCGTGCGTGTCGACGTAGGCGATGAGGCCGTCCGGGCCGAACGCGTCCGGGATTCGGAGTCCTCCCGGCTGGATCGTGCCCAGGTAGCGGGCGTCGGGCGTCACGATGTCGATCGGCCCCTCCTCGTCGGGTAGCGGGGTCCGCGCCACCCACAGCCGATCTTCGAAGTCCACGGCCAACGCATCGATGGCGGGGACGACCTGGGCGAAGGTCATCCGTTCGATGCGGGCCTGGAACGCCTCTCGCAACTGACTCGCGAAATCGTCAGGCATGCGGATGTCCGGGCGCCCCGAAATGGACAGTGTCGTTGCGTCCCCGGACCCTTCGAGCTCGGCCAGGCGGCGCTCCCGCTCCGCATCCCGGACGGCACTCGTCACCGGGATCGGGGAGAGTGGCCGTTCCAGAATCTCGCCCACGATGCCGTCCTCGCCGATCAGCTTGATCCGGTACCCGGAGGAGTCGACGACGGCGAGTCGCCCGTCCGAGAGCGCGGCAAAATGCAGCCCCGGATCGAACGCCCTCACCGGGCTGAGATTGAAGGAAAAGCTGCCTCCGCCGGCTTCGGCCGCGTCTCCAGTGGGCGGCGGCGGCTCCCAGGCCGTGTAGAGCAACTCGCGAGTCCCTTCCGGCCGGTAGCGTGCGATGGGGCGTCCGGGTTCGTCTCCCGTTCCGCCGACGGAACTGCTTACGGACATCGACTCCGCCGTCCCGCTCACCACGAACTCGCGGTTTGTGATGATGCTCCCGTCGGAGAGCCATGCGCCCACGCCCGTGGGCGCGCCCTGCGTCGGATCGAAGGGCGCCGATTCCGCATATGCGCCCTCCGGCGTGAAGAACTGAATCCCGCTGCGCCCGCCGTCGAACACGGCGAGACGACCGTCGGCGAGCAGGGATATCGATTCGGGGTCGGTGAGCTCGCCGGGGCCTTCGCCCTGCCGGGAGATGGTTCGAAGGTAGGTCCCGTCCCGGTCCAACACGACGATGTGCCCCGCCTGTTCGTCCAGGATGAAGAGATCGCCCGCCTCGTTGAAGACCAGGTCCCGAAGCGATGGACCCGAAGATCTCCCAGTCTTCCCCATCCATGGAACCGGCAATCCAGCGCGATTCATACGCCGGAGCGATCGTGAAGTCGGGACCGTCCAGGGCCCCCGACCCGCCGGCAGGCGTCCCGCCTTCGCCATCGCCCCCGCACGCGGCCAGGAGACAGAGCCCCGCGCCGGACAGGGAATGACGCCAGGTTCGTTGGATCATGGGTTCCTTCCGGGTGAGGTGCCGTCGTCCGCTCCAAAGGAAACCGTCACCCCACGGATGGTTGGCTGGCGGGGCCCGCGGGCCCCGCCGGCTCGCGCTAGATCACGTGGAAGGTCACCCACTGGGAGACCCAGACGGCGGTCGGTTCACCCCGGTTGCTTGCGGGGCGGAACCGCATCTGCTGGGCGACTTCCGAGGCGGCGCGGTCCAGGGCCTCGTTGCCGCTGGTCGTCTTGATCTCGTGGTTGACCACGGCGCCGGTCAGGTCGACGTAGATCCACAGCTCAACCCGGCCGCCGATCCCTGCATCCATCAAGTTCCTCGGATAGGCTCTCTCGAGTATCTGCTGGATCTCGCCCGTGTTCTGAAGCATGGGGGGCGTGTCGTACGCGACGAAGGTCGGCCGCTCCGCCGGCGAGACTCTCTCGTCCGGGGGGTACAGCGGGCTCGCCTCGATTTCGAGACTCTGATCGGCGTCGGCCGCCGGAGCGGGGGCATCCATCTGCGCCTCGGGCTGCGGGACACCCAGGACGAGAATGATGGCGAGCGCCGCCACGCCCGTAGCCCCCAGGGTTCTCGGAATGCGGAGCCGCGCCAGCGGTTCGGTCATGCGGCGCAGCCGCTGCTCCACGGCCGGCTTGCGCTCGGCGAAGGCGGCCGCGGCCAGCAGGGGCGCGGAGACACGGCCGCCGACCGTGATGAGGGCGTCCGCGTAGTCGCGCGGGGACTCGCCCCGCTCCAGGACGCGACGGTCGCAGTCGAACTCGATTGCCAGCCGCAGCCGGGAGAGTTGCCACCACAGGAAGAGGTTCCACGGCATCAGCACGAGGGCCGCGACCGCAACGGCGAACAGACGGTGGTCGCCGGCGCGTTGGTGTTCCCGCTCGTGCAGGAAAACCAGGCGCAACAGCCTGTCATCGAGTTCGGGGATCCACCTCGGCATCACGACGATGGGGCGCCGGATGCCGACCACGGCGGGGCCCCGGCCATCCGCGATCAAGACCGGCGATCCGAGGACGCGACCCGGGGTCCACGTGCGCATCTCCAACCGCAGGCGCCGGTACGCCCGCCCGAGGTGGAAGAGCATCCCCACCACGAGCAATACCCAGACCCCAGCCGCGAGCGCGCTCAGCGCGCCGGCGTCGAACCACGCCGCGGGGTCCGCCGCCCCGGCCGCGGCGGGCGCGGAGGCCACGACCACCGCTTCACTCAACTCCACGAGAGGGCCCCACGGCGACGCGCCAAGTCCCGGGAGGAGGCCGGGCGCGAGAAACGCCGCGAACGGAAGCGTCACGGAGCCGACGACCGCCGCGAACCAGCCCCAGCGCACCGGCTTCCTGAAGTGACCCAGCGCCCGCTCGGTCGCGAAGGCGGCCAGGGCGAGGAGTCCCGAAATCAACAGGCAGTATCCGATCCAGGCGATGACCATGTCCCTACTCCTCCTTGCCGCCGTCGTTCGCGCCCGCCTTCGTCGTGATGTGGATCACCCCGCCCCGGGCCCGCTCGCCGTACATCTCGACGGCCCGTTCGCCCTTGATGATCTCGACGTCGGCGATATCGAGCTTGCCGAAGCTGACGTCCTCGAGCGTCACGTCGTCGGACTTGATGACGCCGTCGACGATGATGAGCGGATCGTCCGTGCTCACCACACGACGGGGCGTGCCATCAGCGTCGATGTATCCGCTCACGATGATGGCCCGCCTTCCATCGGACGTGAGCTCGCGTCCCGGGGTGGGCGCCACATCGCTGACAGTAAACTCCCGGCGGGCCTCCGCGCGGCCCTCCGCAACCGTGCCCCGAGCGCCCATTGCCCGGGCAGCTCCGAGCAGGAGATCCGCGGCCGCGTCGATCCGCTCGGGTGGAGAGTCGCTGTCGGCGGCGCCGTCCTTGGTCGTGATTTCGATCACGCCGTTCGCAGCCCGCTCGCCGTACAGCTCGACAGCCTTCGGTCCCTTGATGACCTCGACGTGGTCGATATCGAGGGCCTGGAGGTCTCCCAGGCTCGTGCCCTCGGATTGAATGACGCCGTCGACGACGACGAGCGGAGCGCCCTCATCGCCTACGGAAATGATACGAGCGGGGGGAGTGTCCGCGTCGGCCGCAATCTGGAAGGTGACCCATTGGGAGACCCAGACGTCGGTCGGCTGGTCGCGGTTCCTCGCGGGCTCGAAGCGCATCGTGGCCCCGACGTCGGCGGCGGCGGCGTCCAGGACGTCGCTGCCGCTGCTCGTCTTGAGCTCCGTGTTCCGAACCATGCCGGACGTGTCGATGTAGAGCCAGATCTCGACCCGCCCGCCGATTCCCGCTTCCTTGAGGTTCTGCGGGTAGGCCTGCACCAGCGCGTTCTGCACTTCCCCGGCGTTCTGAAGGACCGGAGGCCTGTCGAACGCGATGAAGGACGGCCGGTCGCCGCGCCCCACGGCCTCCTCGCCGGGCACCACCGGGGGCACCCAGTCACTCGCTTCGGCGGGCGAGGTCACCGTCGCGGTGGGCGCTTCCGGCGCGTTCGTGCCGCTCTCGGGTCCGGGGCAGCCCAGAACGAAGAGGACGGCGACCATGGCCAGCCCCGAAGCGCCCAGCGTTCGGAGCAGACGCATGTTGGCGGGCGGCTCGGTCATGCGGCGCAGGCGCCGCTCCACGGCCGGCTTCCGTTCGGCGAAGGCGGCCGCGGCGAGCAGCGACCCGGAGACGCGGCTCCCGACGGTGATGAGGGCGTCCGCGTAGTCGCGCCGCGATTCGCCGCGCCCGAGCACGCGACGGTCGCAGTCGAACTCGATCGCGAGCCGCAGCCGGGACACCTGCCACCACACGAGCGGGTTCCAGGGCATCAGGACGAGCGCGGTGACCGCCGCCGCGAAGAGCCGATGGTCGCCGGCGCGCTGATGCTCGCGCTCGTGGAGGAAGACGAGGCGGAGCAGCCGGTCGTCGAGTTCGGGGATCCACCTCGGCATCACGACGACCGAGCGCCGGATCCCGACGACGGCGGGCCCCCGCTCCTCGGAGATCATGACCGGCGATCCCGCCACGCGGCCCGGCTTCCACGTCCGCATCTCCGACCGCAGCCGGCCGTAGATCCGCCCGAGATAGCCGATCATGGCGGCGGCCAGGGCCAACCAGCCCCACCCCAGCACCGTGCTGACCGCCGCCGCATCGAACCCTCCACCGGCCGCCGCGGCCGTTGCGGGCGACGCCGGCGTCGCGGTCGCGACCGCCAGACCGTCCAACCCGGCCGGCGGAGCGGCCGACGATGCGCCGAAACCGGGAAGGAGTCCGGGCGCGAAGAAGGCGACGACGGGCACCGTCACGGACCCGGCGATCGCCGCGAACCACGCCCAGCGCACGGGCTTCCGGAAGTGGCCGAGCGCCCGTTCCGAGGCGAAGGCCGCCAGGGCGAGGAGTCCTGAAATCAACAAGCAGTATCCGATCCAGGCGATGACCATGTCCCTACTCCTTCGAGCTGAGGCGTTCGTCCACGAGACCGCGCAGGTTCTCGAGATCCTCCTTCGAGAGCGCCCGGTCCGAGACGAGGTGCGTGAGCAGCAGTTCGGGCGACCCCTGGAACATCTTCTGAACCAGCCGGCGCACCGCGCTCGCGCCGGCGCAGTCGCGCCCCACGAGCGTGTGATAGCGGTAGGCTTTCCCCTCCTGGGTGTGCCCCACGTACCCCTTCTCCTCCAGCGTCCGGAGGATCGTGAGCACGGTGGTGTAGGCCAACTCGTCGCCGAGGCGTTCCTGCACCTCCGCGACGGTCGAGTCCCCTCTCTCCCACAGCACCGCCATGAGGTCGAGTTCCCGCGTCGTGAACTTGATCTCCACGAGTTTGGTCCTTTCCCTCCCGAACCATCAGCGTCGCCTGCCCCGGCCGGCCACCAACGGAAACGCTGGCGGACCGGGCGAAGCGTCGTTCCCGATTCAGCGTAAACGCGCCGGGGCGCCGCTGTCAACTAGGTACGTAGTAGCAACGTCCGAGGGAGTCCGATTCGGACGCGGGCGGAGAGTTCCGGGTTACGCGCGCAGCCAGTTGTGTGCGAAGCGGACGAACCAGGAGGCGCCGGCCGACCGCAGGAAGCTGCAGGCCTCGCGTTGATCGCCGGGTCCGTTGGGTGGGGAATAGGTGCCGGCCAACACTCTCAGCTTCTCGGCGCTCAGCCGGTCGATCCCGGCGGTATGGTCGGCGGCTTCGATGAGATCGGCGACGGTTTCCCGGCGATCGCGAGTCCCCATCGCCGCGGCGCGAAACCAGGTCACCAGGTAGAGGTCGTCCTCCCCGACGCCATTGGAACCATCCCCCAGCAACTCGAGGCAGACGTCTACCTCGCGCTGGTCGTCGTCGGTCATGGCCAGGAGGCCGTTGAGTGCCCATGCTTGCGCCCCGAACGGATGTTGATCCGTATGCCCGGGACGCCGGAGTAACGGCTCCATGTAGTCTCGGCAACGAGCGTAGTCCCCCTTGAAGAAGAAGCACTGCGCCTGATTCAGCAGGGCGTAGGCCCGGGATTCGGGTGGAGTCTCAAGCGCCTCGTCCATTCGGCGGCAGCGGCCGAGTTCATCGAGCGCCCGCTCGAAGTTGCCGAGTTCGAGCAGGACCGCGCCCAGGTTGTTGAGGTTCGCGGATTCGTGCCGGTTCTCGTTGAGGGTCTCGGCGGTGTCTTCCAGCAACTGGAGGGCGTCGTGAAGCCGCGCCCCCCGCATGGCCACCCAGAACTCCGCGGCGGTAGCGGCCCTGAGGCCCTCGTAGCCGAGCCGGCCGAGCCCGTGACGATGGGTCTCGAGCACCAGGCGAGCCTCCGCGAGACCGCTTCGACCCCCGACCCGATGGAAGAGGAGCCGAAATGCGTCGCACCAGACGCCCGCGTAATCGGCGTCCTCGCGGACGATCCCGCGGAGATGCGTGCGAATCCTCTCGAAGCCGGGGTTCCCGGTGCCCCGCGACTCGGTATCCGTCGCCTCGAGCACGGCCATCTGCACGGTCAGCGCGCGGAGTAGCGCCGGGTCCGTCGCCTGACTGCGAGCTTCCGCCAGATTCTGTCGGCGCAACCCCGCCGTGAGGCGATCGCCCGTCGCCACGTCCGCCCGCGCCAACGCCAGTTGCACGCGGCTCAGGTCGTTTCCCGTGTCCGCAACCGCGGCGATCTGGTGCAGCACGCCCATGGCCCGCCGAAACCGTCCCCGCTGAAACTCGGCCTCCGAGAGGAGGAAACCGGAGCGCAGGCGATCGGTTCCGGCTGTGGCATGCTCGAACGCCAACGCCGCCGCCTGGCCCGCTACCGGAGACCGGCCTCTCCGCAAAGCCTCCTGCGCCACCTCGCACGCCACGCTGAACGCGCGAGAGGACTCTCCGGCCGCGACGAACTCGGAGGCGGCCGCCGCACGCGCGCCGAGACCCGCGTTCTCGAGGGTTCGAGCCGCCGCCAGGTGTACCTTCGTTCTCTCGCCCGGCCGCAGATTCCACGCGAGCGCGGCGCCGGCGAGAGGGCGACTCACCGTCCATTGGCCGGTTTCGGAGTGTAGCCAGCCCTTGGCCCGGAGCCCTCCAAGGGCCTCCCGACTCGAATGTCCGGCCACGACCAGCTCGGCGTGCGCGCGCGCAGGGTGCGTGAGCAACGCGAGCGTCGTCGCCAGCCGTACCTCCGCGAGCGAGAGGGTCTCCAGCTGACCGCCGACGAGCGACCGAACCTCGGCAGACCGCTCGTAGGCCAGTCGCCCGCCCGATTCCCGGTCGCTCGCGGTCGCGGGGCTGAACCCGTGACGCATCCACGCCCTGAGGATGGCTCGGGCCAGAGCCGGATTCCCTCCGGAGAGCCTCGCGCTCTCGACCGCCTGGGGAGGACTGCAGCCCCTCTCAGTGGCCTGAAGCGACGCCGCGCACACGTCGGTGGTGAGTGGATCGAATGGGATCACGAAGTCGACCAGACGCGCCGCTTCCGCCCGCCGAGCCACCTCCGGGTTCGAGAAGCCCACCACCATGTCGCCCGACAGATCGGCGGTCCGCATGACATCATCGATGGCGGCCCAGTCCCGAACATCGGCACTGATGACGATGAGCCGGGTCTTTCCGGGGTGTCGGCTCAACTCCGAGGCCAGCTTCTCCCGTTTCTCCGCAATATCGGGCGGGAGCCACCGCACCAACCCTCCACCGCTGGTTACGAGTCCGGCAAAGTTCCGTACGACATCCTCCCGCCCGAGACCTCGCTCGCCGGCCAGGACGAGCCGTACGGGCACGGCGCGGGACGAACGGAAAGCGACGCTCAGTTGGCGAAACTCGCTTCCTCGATCCGACATCGGCGGTTCGCGGCGCTCGCGGACGACGGGCGGCGCGGCGTCGAGCTGGTCCCTGGCCCACGCCGCCGTTTCCGTCAGCGTGGGGGCGCTGGCGACCCAACCGCATTTCTCCAACGCTCGGTAGTAGGCGAGGGCGGAGGCGTGGTCGCCCTTCATGCACAAGGCACGCATGAGGGTGCTGTGCGCGTGTTCGTCGAACTCGTTTTGTCTCACGAGCCGGAGCGCCGCCAGGCACGTCTGGTCCCAGTCCCCCCTCTCCTCAGCCGCTTGTTGCACGTTCTTGAGCGCCATGGCGACCAGGACGCGGCAACGCTCCCGTTCACCGTCCAGCCAGCGCTCGAACTCGTCGGCGCCCATGTTGAGCAGGCCGGGGGCGAACTCTCCCCGGTACAGATCGATGACGGTCTCGTGGTCTCTGGCCTCGAACGCTCGTTCGAAGGCGTCGAGTTCGTAGGTGACCCGCTTGGGGACGAGCCGGACCGTGCTGGCGTCCACGGCGATCACCGGACCGATGGACGACCGGATGTCGTAGAGCGCCTGGCTGAGCGAGTGCCGCGCCTTCCGGTCGCGACTATCCCAGAGCAGGTCGGCGAGCGTCTCCCGCATGTGAACGGTTCCGGGGTGCGCCACGAGATAGAGCAGGAGCCCCATGTGCTTCCGTGACCGCAGCGTGATCCTCGCCCCGCGTGCGTCCGAGGCCGCGACTTCGCCGAAGCAGCGCAGCGTGAGCATGTTCCTCCTTCCCGCGGTGATTGACCTGAGGCCGATGGTTCCGTCGCCTGGAAACGATCCTACGGGGAGGTGTGTATCAGGTATCAACACGCTGTGCCATAAGGGGATAAGGGCGTGCGGGCAAGTTCTTCGAGGCACACGGATACCCCCCAAAATGAGGGGAATGGACGACAGTTACGTGAGTGTGCCGAGCGCCTTCAGGATGGTTTCCTCGATCTCGTCCAGCAGGTCCGGCCAGTCGAGCGTGGCGGTCTTCGTCACGGTGATGAAGTTCTCGACGATGAGCAGGGCGCGGACGCCGTCCACCTCGAACAGGCGCGCGGCGAGCGGATCCTCGGCCGCGGACTCGGGATCGAAATAGCTGCGGCTCCCTTCGCCGGGGATATCGCGGTCCATCACGAACTTCGCCGCGTGCGGGTTCGGGGTTCCCTCAACCGTGATCTGGATGTCGGAGTCTGTCATCGGTCCGGAGTTGGCAGCCGTGGAACGATCCGATTGAGTATCGGCGGGCTGGGCTCGCTCGCAAGGTCTCCTTGCCCGGACTTCCGCCCGCGGGCACGATGCGAACGCGGACCCTCCGACCTGGATGTTCCATGATCGATCGCAGGCAACCCGGACTCGGCGCCGTCTTTTCCGTGGCGGCCCTGGCGACCCTCGCGGCGGCTGCGGCGGCGGCGGCGCAGTCGGACCCCGCCGGCCGGGCGCCGGATCGCGTCCTCGCCTTCCCGGCCCCGGTGGGCGAGGAACGGCTGGACGTGGACCGCGGGGCCATGGGGGCCTGGCACCGCATCCGCAAACTCGCCACGACCGCGAGCCTGCTCCACGTCACCGCGCACCCCGATGACGAACACGCCGGCATGCTCACGCTCGCCAGCCGGGGGTGGGGCGCCCGGACGGCCCTCCTCAGCCTCAACCGCGGCGAGGCCGGGGCGAACGCGATCGGCCCGGAACTCTTCGACGCCCTCGGCCTGATCCGCACCCGTGAACTCGTCCTCTCCGGCCGCTACTACGGCCTGGACGACCTCTACTTCACGACGGCGGTCGACTACGGCTACTCGAAGTCGGTGGACGAAGCCTTCCGCAGTTGGGACCGGGAGGCGGTGCTCGAGGACATGGTCCGCGTCATCCGCCTCAACCGGCCGCTCGTCGTCGTGAGCCGCTTTCACGGGTCGGCGCGCGACGGGCACGGCCACCACCACGCGGCGGGACTGCTGACGCCGGAAGCCGTGGCCGCGGCGGCGGACCCGACGCGCTTTCCGCGCCAGATCTCCGAAGAGGGACTCCGGCCCTGGCGGGTCCTCCGCACCTTCCGCGGGGGGGTTCGGGTCGATGAGCCGTACGATGTGGAAGTGACCGCGGCCGGGATGAGCCCGTGGCTCGGCGATACGTACCAGGACTGGGCCAGCCGGGGGCTCGGCCTGCAGCGTTCCCAGACGGCGGGGCGCGTGCGGACGGGCGGCGGCCGCTATTTCTACGAGCGCCTCGACGGTACCGGCGGCGGGACGGGGGCCGGGGCGCGCGCGACGACGAGAGTTGCGGATTCGTTTTTTGCGGGACTCGACACGACGCTGAGGGGGCTCCCCGCGCTCCTGGACGAGGCGGCCTCTCCCGAGGCGGACTCGCTGCTGGCCGAACTGGACCGCCTCGTGGGCGCCGTGGCGGAGGCGTTCGACTTCCGCGACCCGGAGCGCGCCGTCGCCGACCTGGCCCGCGGGCTGGGATGGGTCCGGGCGGCCATGGCCGCGCTGCCGGACGCTCCGGAGACGCGGTTTCACCTCTCGCTGAAGGAACAACAGTTCGAGGAAGCCGTGCTGGCGGCGAGCGGGACCACCGTGTCCGCGGAGCTTGCGGGGGGGCCGGGAATCGGCGGCGAGGCCGTCCTTGCGCCGGGTCAAACGGCCGCGGTCCACCTCCGGGTCGAGCCGCCGGAGTCCGCGGAGAGCGACGGGGTCACGGCCTGGATCGCCAGCCGCGGCGGCGAGATCCTGGCGCCGCCGAGCCGGATCGCGCGTCGGTCGGACGGCTCGACGGAGGCGATCGAGGTCCGGGGCCCGGCCGCGCCGGCCGCACCGTACTTCGGACGCGGGGACGTGTCGGAGAACCACTACCAGGTCTCGGACTCGGCGGACCTGCATCTCCCGTGGCGGCGGCCGGCGCTGGCGGCGGGCGTCGAACTCGCCATCGGGGGGCACGCCATCGCACACTCGGTTCCGGTCACGGCCCCCGTCGCGCGCCTGCCCTACGGCTCCGTGACCAGGAGGGTGGAGACGCTGCCGGTCCTCGCCGTCTCCCTGGCGCCGAGCGTGGGCATCGTACCGGTGGACGGCCCTGGCGGCGACGACGGCATGCCCGGGGAACCGGCCGTGGCGCCGATCGAGGTGCGCGCGCGGGTCGTGGCGAACGCGGCGCCTCTCTCCGCCACTGTTCGCCTCGAACTGCCGGAGGGGTGGACGACGATCCCCGGCACTCCCGGCATGGTGGAGCACGACTTCAGCAGTCCGGGCGAGATCGTGGACGCGGCGTTCCTCATCGCGCCTCCGACCGGATGGCGAGGCGAGGCGGAGGTCGCGGCCGTGGCCCGCGCGCGGGGAGTGGACCACCGCCGGGGATACCGGACCATCGAGCACCGGGACCTGCCGCTCGCGCGGCTCTGGCGCCCCGCCCGCATGCCGGTTCGGTCGGTTCCCGTCGCCGACCTGGACGGCGTGCGGGTCGGCTACGTGATGGGGGTCGGCGATGAAGTGCCGGCCGGGATCGAGGCGCTCGGCGCCACGGTCGAACTCCTGGACGAGGCCGCGCTCGCGGAACTGGATGCGGCCGGCGGCGCGGATTCCGGTGCCGAGACCGGGTTCCACGCGATCGTCGTGGGCACCCGCGCGTACGCCGTGCGCGAAGACCTCGTCGAACACAACCGGCGTCTCCTGGAGTACGCCCGCCGGGGCGGGCACCTCGTCGTCCTCTACCAGACGCAGGAGTACGTGCCTTCGGAGATGGCGCCGTATCCGGCTTCCCTTCCACGGGGAGCGGAGGAAGTGTCGGAGGAGGATGCGCCGGTCCGCCTGCTCCAGCCCGACCACCCCTTCATGACCGCGCCCAACCGGATCGCCGTAGCCGATTTCGACGGGTGGATCGAGCAGCGCGGCTCCAAGTTCTTCACCGAGTGGGATCCGGCGTACACCCCGCTCGTGGAGACGCACGATACGGGCCAGGCGCCGCAGGAGGGCGTCTGGCTCACGGCTCCGGTGGGCGAGGGGCGCTACACCTACCTCGCGCTCGCCCTCCACCGGCAACTGCCGTACGGAGTGCCGGGCGCCTACCGCATCCTCTCCAACGTCATTTCATGGCGCTGACCACGCTCGACTGGGTCGTCGTCTGCGTCTACGGCGCGATCGTCCTCGCGATCGGGTTCGGGTTCGCCCGGCGGGCGGGCGGCAGCGTCGAGGACTATTTCATCGCCGGCCGCTCGCTCCCCTGGTGGCTCGCGGGCACGTCCATCGCGGCCACGTGGTTCGCGACGGACGCCCCGCTCGCGACGGCCGCCCTCGTGCGCCGGCAGGGGGTGTACGGCAACTGGCTCTGGTGGTACGAGGCGGCGGGGATCCTCATGCTGACCTTCTTCTACGCGCGTCTGTGGCGGCGCGCGGGCGTCCTCACGGACGCCGAGGTCATCGAGATCCGCTACGGCGGCGCCCCGGCCCGGGCGCTGCGGGGCTTCTCCGCCGTCTACCAGGGCCTGCTCAAGAACGCCGTCGTCATGGGCTGGGTCATGCTGGCGATGGTGAAGTTCAGCCGGGTGCTCCTCGGCTGGGATCCCGCCGTGACGCTGACCGTGTGCGTCGGCCTCGCGCTCGCCTACACGGTCGCGTCGGGGCTCTGGGGCGTCGTCGTGACGGACCTCCTCCAGTTCGTCGCCGGCATGCTCGGGGCGATCACCCTGGCGGGGATCGTGCTCACGCGCTTCGGCGGGCCGGCGGCGATGGCGGACGCCGTGCGAGCCGTTCCGGAGGGCCCGCCCGGCGCCCTCGATCTCGTGCCGTCCGCCGGGACCGCCTCCACGCTCGAGATCGTCTCTTTCCTGTGCCTCATCGGCGTCCTGTGGCTGAGGAGCGGGCAGGGCGACGGCTACGTGGCCCAGCGCCTGTTCGCGACGCGGGACGAGCGGCAGGCCGTGAAGGCCTCGCTGTGGTTCGCCTTCGCGGGCACCGTGCTCCTCACCTGGCCCTGGATCGTGGTGGGCCTCGGGTCGCTGCTCGTCTTCCCGCCGACGGCCATGGACCCGGCGCTCGCCGCCGATCCCGAACTCGCCTATCCGATGATGATCCGGGAACTCATGCCGGCCGGGCTCCGGGGGTTGATGGTCGCCACCTTCCTGGCCGCGTTCATGAGCACGATGGACACGCACCTGTGCTGGGGGGCGTCGTACATGGTGAACGACGTCTACCGCCGCTTTCTGAGGAAGGACCGCTCCGAGCGGCACTACGTCGCCGCGTCGCGGATCATGGTCGTGCTGCTCGCGGTGGTCGCCGCGGGCGTGGCCTGGCAGATGGACTCGATCCAGCGGGGGTGGATCTACATCATCGAACTCACGGCGGGGGTCGCGCTCGTCTGGCTCCTGCGCTGGTACTGGTGGCGGGTGAACGCGTGGGCCGAGATCGCCGCCATGGCCGGCTCGGTGCTCCTGGCCAACGGGCGCGTCCTGGTCGGCGTTCTCGAACCCGTGCTGCCCGCCGCGGCGATCCAGGCCGCGGACGGCTTCTACGCGCCGGAGATGGACCTCATCCGGGCGGTCGTCATCCTCGTCGCCTGCACCGCGCTCTGGCTCGCCGTCGTGCTCGTCACCCGGCCCGAGCCGGACGAAGTGCTGGACCGCTTCTACCGGCGCGTGCATCCCGGCGGCTGGTGGCACCGGGTGGCCGAACGCACCGGCGTCCGCTCCACGGACCCGCCCGCGAGCCGCATGTGGCCGGGCTTCCTGCTCGGCGCGCTCTTCGTCTACGCGAGCCTGCTCGGCATCGGATACGTGCTCACGGGCCGGGCCGGCGTGGGCGCGCTCCTGATCGTCGTGTCTCTCGCGGCGGGGGCCGCCACGGTGCGCATCGCGCACGCGGACACCTCCGCCGCATCGCGCTCGCGGACTTCACCATGAGCGACCCCCTCAGGATCGTCCTCGTCGGAGCCGGCAGCCGCGAGTTCGGCCCCGCCTCCATCCGCGACATCCTCCTCAGCGATCCCCTGTGCGATCGGGAATTGAGCCTGGTCCTCGTCGACATCGACCCGTCGGAACTGCCCCGGACGCGGGCATACGCGGAGGCGGTGGCGGAGCGGCTGGGCCGGCGCGTCGCCGTGTCCGCGACGACGGATCTCGAAGCCGCGCTCCCCGGCGCGCGCGCGGTGGTCCTCGCCATCGAAATCAACCGCTACTTCTACTGGGCCCAGGACTTCCACGTCCCCCGCGCGTTCGGGTCCTCCCAGATCTACGGGGAAAACGGCGGACCGGGCGGCTTGTTCCACGCCCTGCGCAACATGGGTCCGGCGGTCGACCTGGCGCGGGCGATGGAGGTCCACTGCCCCGAAGCCTGGCTCATCAACTACACGAACCCGCTCACGAAGCTGTGCGAGGCCCAGAGCCGGCTCTCGTCCGTGCGCGTCGTCGGCCTCTGCCACGGCGTCTTCCACGGGATGGAACAGATGGCGCGCCTCCTGGAGTTGCCGGTCGAGCGCCTCGACGCCCGGGCCAGCGGGCTCAACCACTTCAGCTGGTTCGAGTCCGTGCGCGACCTGGAGACGGGCGAGGACCTCTACCCGAGACTCCGGCGCCGCGAGCGGGAGGCGCACTGGCTCCACGACTGGGACGAGATCGCGCTGAGCCGGATCCTGTTCCGGGTCTTCGGCCGCTATCCCAGCCCCGGGGCGAACCACATCGGCGAGTACCTGGGCTGGGCGCGTGAATTCCTCGGCAGCAGCCTCCTCCAGTTCTTCTACGACCCCGTGCACGGCGCCCCTTGGGAGACCGGAGAGACCCCGACCTGGCTCTACAACCTCGGCGAGAATCCGACCGACGTGCCCGCGTTTCCCGAGTCCCCGCTCCCCCGCGTGCGCGACGACGTCGACGACCCCGGCGGGGAGGACGAGAATCTCGCTCCGTCGGGCGAACTGGCGGTCCCGCTGCTCGAAGGCGTGCTGTGCGGGGTCGACACCCATCTCGACGCGGTGAACGTGCCGAACGAGGGATACGTACCGGGCCTGCCGGAGGGCGCTGTGGTGGAAGTCCCGGCCCGCGCCGACGCGAACGGGCTGCACCCCGCCGCCATGGAGCCGCTACCCGAGGGGATCCTCGCACTGCTTCGGACCCAGACGACGATCAACCGGCTGCTGGTCGACGCCTTCGCGGAGGGTTCCCGCGGGACGCTGCTCCAGGCGCTCTTGCTCGATCCCACGACGGACTCCTACCGCGCCGCGGTCCACACCATCAACGAGATGTTCCGCCTCCAGGCGGATGTGCTGCCCGAGATGGAGTGGTAGCGGGCGGGTTGTCGGGGGTCGACGTCTTCTACCAATTGTAGGATGTCCACGCGCCGCAGTCGGTCGCCGGGCAGGCGAGTCGGACCCGAAACGGCGAGTCGTCGGAGCGGGGCGCCCGGTGCTGCTCGACGCAGCGCACCATGCGGGCTTCGCACCGGGGGCAATCCGGTTCGCCGCCGGGACCGGCGTGCTTGCGGTCGCGCCGTTCGAGCGCCTGACCTGCCTCGAAATCGAGAAGCGGCCCCTTCTGCGGGGCCGAATGCGACGGATCATCCATGGCGAAACACGATATTCCGCCGGGATCGGCCAGCCCGACCGCGGCGGGATCGGCCAGCCCGACCGCCGCGGCGGCCGTAGCGGAGTCGGCGCTGCCGCTCGACGATCGCATCGACGAGTTGCGGGGCCAGTTTCCGATCCTCTCCCGAAAGACCTACCTGAACTCCAACTCCCTCGGCGCGCTCTCCCTCCGCTCGGTCGAGGAGCGCCGGCGCTTCGAGGACCTGTGGCACGAGATGGGCGCGGCCGCCTGGTATGAGATCTGGGTCGCCAAGCTCGAGGAGGTCCGGACCCAGTTCGGGCACACCATCGAGGCCGAGGCCGATACGATCGCGCTCATGTCGAGCGTTTCGGCCGCCGTCTCCGTCGTGTGGGGAGCCATCGCGGCCAGCGTCCGCGGCACGGGCCGCGACAAGGTCGTCCTCACCGAACTCGACTTCCCGACCGTCGGCCACCACTTCCTGTCGCAGCGGGCGAACGGCCTCGAGGTGGAGATCGTGCCGAGTCCGGACGGGATTCACGTCCCCCTCGAATCGATCCGCGCCGCCGTGGACGAACGCACCGCGCTGCTGGCGACGTCCCACGTCTTCTTCACGAGCGGCAACACGCAGAACGCAGCCGAGCTGACGCGGATCGCCCACGAGGCCGGAGCGTTCATTTTGCTGGACTCCTATCAATCAAATGGACAACTGGCGATCGACGCCGGGGCGCTGGGGGTGGACTTCCTCGTCGGCGGCGCGCTCAAGTGGCTCTGCGGCGGTCCGGGGATGGCATATCTCCATGTGAACCCCTCCATTAGCATCGATCCGGTCACGCTCTCATGGTTCGGTGTTGAAAACCAGTTTCTTTTCGACATCCGCGATGCGACCCCTCGGGCGGACGCCAGGCGCTTCGAGCTGGGGACCCCCGCCGCGGGCGTCGCGTACACGGCCGCGGGAGGGCTGTCCGTCGTTCTCGAGTACGGAATTCCGGCCATTCAACACCGTAACCGGCTCCTGGCGAACGACTTGCGAGAGAGGCTGTCGGATCTGGGCTACAGGCTCCACCAGGCCGCCGATCCGGCGGCGCGATCCGCCCTCGTTCTCGTCGAGCACGACGGAGACGCGGCCGCCGCCGTGCGTCACCTGGCCGCGCGCGACGTGGTTGTCGACCATCGCGGACCTCTCGTTCGATTCTCCCCCCACTTCTACAACACGATCGAGGACAACGCACGCGCCGTGGCGGCGCTGGCCGAGATTCGAGGGTAAAGCGAGACGGTAAAGGACACTATGACCGGGACCGGGCCAGGCTTGGCCGGGATTCGGTCGAGCGTTTGGCCCGTAGCTGAGAAAGGGAGGAACCGATGGAAGACCTCACGCGGGCAGTGGAAGTGTTCGTGTCGATCAACCTCATCGTCCTGGGGGTGTCATACCTCCTGCGACCGGATGCCTGGAAGGCATTCCTCGAGCACCTGCAGTCGAAGGGTACGGCCGGCAGCCTGACGGTCGCGTTCCTCGCCATGGGGATCGGATCCTTCATCGTCGCCTTCCACAATGTGTGGGGTGGCGTGCCGACGATCCTCACCGTCTACGGCTGGTTGGCGCTGGCGAAGGGTGCGTGCTACGCGCTGCTGCCCGGGGTCGCGGCGAAGGGGATGGAGACGGGACTCCGGATGGGCGCCGGCCTGTGGCGGGTTGGCGGCGTGCTGGTCGCGGCGATCGGGATCGTCGTCCTGCAACACGCCCTGCAGGGGTAGGAAGCAACGCCCCGAAGGGGTGAGAAGCTCGGGACGTCAGGCCAGGGTGGCAGCGGCGGACATCGCGAGGGCGCCCGTGTCGTCGAGCGCCCGGAGATGCGCGCGGTCCCCCTCCCGCCTCCCCTGAAGGGCGATCGTCCGGTCGACGAACATGGGCCGGCGGGCCCGGAAGGTCAGCGTCCGCAGCGGTCGCCCTGAGCGCCGGACCGCGAGATCCGCGAGGAGTAGCGCCGTGAGCGGCCCGTGCACGACGAGATCCGGGTACATCTCGATGTCGCGCGCGTAAGCCCGGTCGTAGTGGATGCGGTGCGCGTTGAAGGTGAGCGCGGAAAACCGGAACAGCATGGCGGCGTTCGGCGTGATGGACTCCGACCACTCCATCTCATCCCTTGGGCCCGACACGTCCGGCAGCACCAGCGGCTCGGTGGGCCGCTCGAGGAAGACCAGGTCCTGTTCTTCGACGACCTCCCCGTCGTTGCCCGAGATCCGGTGCTCGACCGTGACCAGGACGAGCGGCCCGCTCCGGCCCTTCTTGGGTGTGACCGAGCGGACGGTCGAGCGGCGGCGGATGCGCTCTCCGACGCGCAAGCTCCCCTCGAAGCCGAGCCGTCCGCCGGCCCACATGCGGCGGGAGAAGGGCAGCGCCGGCAGGAAGTCGCCGCGCTTCTGGTGGCCATCCACGTCGAGCCGGCTGCCCGGGGCCAGTTCCCGGCAGTACATCCAGTGGAACAGCGGCGGAAGCGGATCTCCCTCGCCCAGCGCCGACGGGTCCCGGTCCAGCGTGGCCAGCATGGCGCGCGCGAGCGCGGCGGAGGCCCGATCCACGACCTCCTCGGTGCGCCCGACGCCGCGCGCCGCACCCTCCATCGCGCCCTCCATCGCCGGCCCTCGCCGCCTCAGAAGGACTTCGGGAGACCCAGGACGTGGGTCGCCACGTGGGACAGGATCAGGTTCGTGGAGATCGGCGCAATCTGATACAGCCGGGTCTCGCGGAACTTTCGTTCGATATCGTACTCGGTGGAGAAGGCGAAGCCCCCGTACGTCTGCATGCACATGTCGGCCGCGGCCCACGAGGCGTCCGAGGCGAGGTACTTGGCCATGTTCGCCTCGGCCCCGCACGGCGCCCCGTCGTCGAACAGCGATGCCGCCCGCTCGACCATGAGCGCCGCCGCCTCCGTCTTCATGTGGGCTTCGGCGATGGGGAACTGGATCCCCTGGTTCTGCCCGATCGGGCGCCCGAACACCTCGCGGCCCTTCGCATACTCCGCGGCATGCTCGACAAAGAACCGCGCGTCCCCCACGCACTCCGCCGCGATGAGCACGCGCTCGGCGTTCAGGCCATCGAGGATGTAGCGGAACCCCTTCCCCTCCTCGCCGATGAGGTTCGCCGCCGGCACGCGCAGGCCGTCGAAGAACACCTCGGTGGTGGAGTGGTTGATCATCGTCTCGATGGGCCGGATCGTGACGGACTCCCCGACCTCGTCCCGCAGGTCGACCAGGAACACGGACATCCCGGCCGTGGGCTTCGCGCTCTCCTCGCGGGGCGTCGTGCGCGCGAGCAGGAGCATGAGATCGGAGTGTTCGGAGCGGGAGATCCAGGTCTTCTGCCCGTGGATCACGTACGCGTCGCCGTCACGCTCGGCCGTCGTGGCGATCCGCGTCGTGTCCGTGCCGCAGGTCGGCTCGCTCACCCCGAAGGCCTGCAGGCGCAACTCTCCCGCCGCGATCCGGGGCAGGTAGCGCCGCTTCTGCGCCTCGCTCCCGTGCCTGAGCAGGGTGCCCATGATGTACATCTGGGCGTGACAGGCGGCCCCGTTGCACCCGGTGCGCTGGATCATCTCGAGGATGACGCACGCCGCCTTGAGGTCGAGGCCGGCGCCCCCGTATTCCTCGGGGATGAGCGCCGCGAGATATCCCGCCTCGGTCAGCGCCTCGATGAACGCCGTCGGGTACGCGCTCTCGCGGTCCCGGTCGCGCCAGTACTCGCCCGGAAAGCGCTCGCACAGGCCGCGAACGCCCTCGCGGATCGCCTCGTAGCCGTCTTCGGAACTCGTGAACACGCGGGCCGGTTTCCGTCCGGGTTTCGTTGATCGAGGGGATGGGACGGAGGGTACGGGTTGTCGGCGGCCGCCGCGATGCCTGTTCGCCGGTGGCTCCGGGCGGAATCCCGGTGGCTCCGGGCGGAACCCCGATGGCTCCGGGCGGAACGTGGCCGCATATTCTCGGCGGGACGGAACACGGGACACTCATCCCCGACCCGGATCGAGGTGGAGCAGAGTGAACGACCCGGACATCTCGCCGTACGGCGACTCCGACGGTTCCGATTGGGGGGAGCAGGTCTTCCGGTCGCTTCCGGGCCTCGGCATCCGTCACGTCGCCACGGTGCCGGACGCCGGTCTCGGGAGGTTCCTCGAACTGTGCGAAGCGGACCCCGGGATCCGGCTCATCACGCTCACGACGGAGGAGGAGGGGATCGCCCTCGCCTGCGGCACGTGGCTCGGCGGCGAACTCGCGGCCGTCGCCATCCAGTCGAGCGGGGTCGGTAACATCGTGAACATGCTCGGGCTCCCGAACGTGTGCCGGATTCCCTGCCTCCTCCTCGTTTCCATGCGCGGCGAAGCCGAGGAGCGGAACCCGTGGCAGATCCCCGTGGGGCGTGCCGTGCACGATCTCCTCGCGGCCCTCGGAGTGGACGTGTTCCGTCCGGAGTCCGCCTCCGGGGTGGCGCCGGCGTTCGCGGAAGCCGCCGCGCGGGCGCGGGAGACCGGACGCCCCGGCGCGGTGCTCGTCGGCCAGCACATCATCGGCGCCAAGTCGTTCGCGGGCGGAGACTGATGCGGGGCGCGAGGCTGGACCGGCGCGCGCTCGTTGCCGGGATCCTGGACCGGCGCGGCGATGCGGCCGTGGTCGCGGGCCTCGGTTCCCCGGCGTGGGACTGTCACGCGGCGGGCGACTCGCCGCTCAACTTCTACTTCTGGGGCGCGATGGGCGGGGCGGCGATGCTGGGGCTCGGCGTTGCCCTCGCGCGGCCGGCGCGGCGGGTGCTCGTCGTCACCGGGGACGCGGAGATGCTGATGGGGGTGGGGAGCTTCGCCACGATCGCCGCCCAGGCCCCGTCCAACCTCGCCATCCTCGTGCTCGACAACGAGGCGTTCGGCGAGACGGGGCGTCAGGCCGGGCTCACCGGGAGCAACGCGGACATCGCCGCGATCGCGCGCGGGTCCGGCATCGAGGCCGCCTTCACGGTCGGCGGCGAATCCGGGGAAGGGTCGGCGGGGCCGGACGTCGCCGCGCTGGCGGGAACCCTGTTCGAGGAGGAAGGCCCGGTGGTGTGCGTCGCGAAAGTCGCGCTCAGCGCCGAATCGGGCTCATATCCGCCGCGGGACGGGGTCCTGCTCCGGACCCGTTTCCGGGCCGCGCTCGCCGGCGACTGAGAGGCGGCATCCGTTCTCGGCGGTGACGCGGGGGGTTGCCCCCGCTACAGCAGGCGGGAAGGGTCGTAGCCCACGCCCCTCAGGATGCGCTCCACCGCCTCCCCGAGCTTCGAGTTCGGCGTGGAGGCGCCCGCCGTGATGCCGATGCTGACGTTCCCGTCCGGCAGCCAGGCGGCCTCCGTCACCGTCTCATCGGTTCCCAGCGGTTTGTGGGTGATGCGCCCGCGCACGGTATCGATGCAGGCGGCGTCCTCGATGTGATACGTCGTCGTGTGCTGCGAGCAGAGGTACGCGAGCTGGTTCGTGTTCGAGGAGTTGTAGCCTCCGATCACGACCATGAGGTCCGGCGGATCCTGCATCATGTCCTTGACGGCGTCCTGTCGCTTCTGGGTCGCCGAGCAGATCGTGTCGAAGCTGCGGAACCGGTCCGGCATCTCCTCCGACCCCCAGCGGTCCGCGATCGACTCGCCGAGTTTCGCCGCAATGGCCAGCGACTCGGAAGCCAGCATCGTCGTCTGGTTGGCGACCCCGATCTTCTCCAGGTGGAGGTCGGGATCGAACCCGTGGGACACCGACTCCGCGAACGTCCGCATGAACGACTCCCGCTCCCCTTCTCCGCGGATATACGCGCAGACGAGCAGGGCCTGTTCCATGTCGCGGACGATGAGGAACTTCCCGTCATCGTGTTTCAGCACCTGCGAACTCGTCGCCCGCGTCTCCTCGTGCCAGTACTTGCCGTGAATGATCGACGTGAAACCCTCGCGGGCGTAGCCGTCCACCCGCTTCCAGACGTTGAGCACGGAACCGCATGTCGTGTCGACGAGGACGCAGTCGAGGGCCCGCAGCGCCTCGAAGTCGTGCAGCGTCACGCCGAAGGCCGGGATGATCACGACGTCGTCGACGGTGATGCCGCTGAAGTCGAACTCCCCGGTCTCGGAAGGATACAGGAACTCGATCTCCATCTCCTGGAGCCGGCGGTTCACATGCGGGTTGTGGATGATCTCGCCCACGAGCAGGATCCGCCGATCCGGGAACTTGCGGCGCGACTCGTACGCGTAGTCCACCGCGCGGTCCACGCCGTAGCAGAAACCGGAACTCTTCGCGAGGCGCAGGCGGATCCGCCCGGCCTGAAGCTCGAAGTCCCGCTCCCGGATGAGGGAGACGATGGCGCTCCCGTACTCGAAATCGATCACCGGCTGGATCTCCTTCTTCAGACCCAGCCCGCGCCGGTAATAGCGTTCGTCCGCGGTCGACGTCTTGCGACCGCCCGCACTCAGTGTCTGTTTCGCCATGCCCTAAAGATGGCAACATCCCGCACGGCTGCCAAGCAAGCGCCGCTGGCTGCCGTCTTGACGCACACCGCCCGCATCGGCAGACCTCTACAAGCGTCTTTGCGCCAAACCGGCGGACATGGGGTACAGGGGAGCAGAACCGGCGGGCCCGAAACCTGCACCGGAAGACGCGAATCCGACTGGGCGCGCACGTCGCGCGACGACATAGAAGCTACGCGAGTATGAGCGAAGAAAACGGACTAAAGGTCGCCGAGGTGGAGATCGCCGAGGCCGAGGTGGAGGTCGCCGAGGCCGGGGCGGAGGCCGCCGAAGAGACGGAACCCGGGCGCCGGGCCGAATCCAAGCGCATGCGGCTGCCCGTGCTCCCCCTCCGGGGTACGGTCGTGTTCCCCGCCGTGGCCGCCCCGATCGCCGCGGGTCGCGACAAGACGATGAAGGCCATCGACCGGGCGATCGCCGGCGAGAAGCTGCTGTTCGCGGTGGCCCAGCTTGACGCCGACGTCGAGCGGCCGGACCCGGAGCACCTGTACCGCATCGGGACCGTGTGCCGGATCGCGCAGATGCAGAAGGTGCCCGGCGGCATCCAGATGGTCATCCAGGGCGACACGCGTGCCGCCGCCCTCGAATACAACGAGCGCGACGGCTACCTCGAGGTCGTCGCGCGAGAGATGGACGACATGGACCCGCTCGACGCCGAAGAGCGGGCCTTCGCGGCGCTCTACAAGGAGGTCCATGAGAGGGCCGCGGAAGTCAGCCGCCTGCGCGGCGTCCCGAAGGAAATCGTCGATCACCTGCTGGGCGGCGTGTCGACGCCCGGCGAACTCGCCGATCTCGTCGCCTTCTACACGGAGCTCGAGGTCGAGCAGAAGCAGGAACTGCTCGAGACCCTCTCCGTCGAGGCGCGGCTGCGCTCGCTTCTCGTGGACCTGCAGAAGCAGATCGGCCTGCTCGAGGCGCAGGAGGAGATCCGCGAGCAGGTCCAGGAGGAGTTGGGGGAGCGGCAGCGCGAGATCTTCCTGCGCGAGCAGATGAAGGCGATCCAGAAGGAGCTGGGCGAGGACATCGACTCCCAGGAGGCGAACGACCTCCGCGAGCGCATCGAGGCGCTCGAGTTGCCGGAGGAGGCGCGCCAGGAAGTCGACCGCGAGCTTCGGCGTCTCGAACGCATCCCGCGCGAGTCCGCGGAGGCCCAGGTCGTGCGAACGTACCTGGAGATCGTCGCGGACCTCCCCTGGTCGGAGACGACCGAGGAACGACTGGACATCCCCCGCGCCGAAGAGATCCTGGAACGGGACCATTACGGGCTTCAGGACGTGAAGGACCGGGTCCTCGACTTCCTCGCGGTTCGCAAGCTGCAGGAAGAGACGCGGTTGCGCGAAGCCGCCGAAGCGGAGGCGGACGCGGGCGACGCCGGCGACGCGGAGGCCGACGGCGGGGAGGCCGACGACGACGGGGAGGAGACCGAGGCAGCGGGGAATGGCGAGGCGCCGAGCGAGGCGGACGCGACGGCCTCCGACGGGTCCGATGAATCCGAGGAATCCGACGAGGCCGGGACCGACCCCGTGCCGGGATATGACGACGACCGCGCGGGGGAGACGCTGCTCTTCGTCGGCCCGCCGGGCGTGGGCAAGACCTCGATCGCCCGTTCGATCGCCGACGCGATGGGCCGGAAGTACGTCCGCGTGTCGCTGGGCGGGGCGCGCGACGAGGCGGACATCCGCGGACACCGCCGCACGTACGTGGGCGCGATGGCGGGCCGCATCATCGAGGGGCTGAAGCGGGCGGGGACGAAGAACCCCGTGTTCCTCCTCGATGAGATCGACAAGCTGGGCGTGTCCTTCCAGGGCGACCCCTCGGCCGCGCTGATGGAGGTGCTCGATCCGGCGCAGAACGAGTCGTTCGTCGACCACTACCTCGGGGTGCCCTTCGATCTCTCGCAGGTGCTCTTCATCGCCACGGCGAACGTCTTCGAGCAGATCCCGGGACCCCTGCGCGACCGGATGGAGGCGATCGAGTTCCGGGGCTACACGGAAGCCGAGAAGCTCGAGATCGCGCGCCGGTTCCTTCTGCCCCGGCAGAAGCGACGGAACGGCCTGCTCCCGGAGCAGGTCGAGGTCGACGAGGGGGCGATTCGGGCGATCATCACGCGCTACACCCGCGAGGCCGGCGTGCGGCAGCTTGAACGCGAACTCGGTTCGGTCTGCCGGAAGTCCGCGCGGAAGATCGCGACGGGATCCTCGGAAGCCGCGGTGGACGCGGACGACCTGCGCGAACTACTGGGCCGGCCGAAGGTGCATGCCGCCGAAAAGATGGAGGAGGACGCGGTCGGCGTGGCGACGGGCATGTTCTACACGCCCGTGGGCGGCGACATCATGCTCGTCGAGACGAGGGTCCTGAAGGGCAAGGAGGGGCTCGTGCTCACGGGACAACTCGGCGACGTCATGAAGGAGAGCGCGCAGGCCGCCCTCACTTTCGCGCGCAGCCACGCGAACGGGCTCGATCTCACGGAGGAGCGGCTACGGGATCACGAGATTCACATCCACGTCCCGGCCGGAGCCATCCCCAAGGAGGGGCCGTCGGCGGGCATCGCCATGGCCGTGGCGCTCGTGAGCGCGCTGGGCGACCACCCCGTGCGGCACGACGTCGCCATGACGGGCGAGATCACGCTTTCCGGCCGGGTGCTCCCCATCGGCGGCGTGAAGGAGAAGGTGCTCGGCGCCGCCCGTGCGGGGATCAACGAGATCATCCTCCCGGCGATCAACGAGGGCGATCTGGAGGATCTCCCGGACCACGTGTGCGAGCAGCTCGAGTTCCACCTGGTGGAGACGCTCGACGAGGCACTCGCCGCCGCGCTGGCCAACGGCTCGCTCGAGGAGGGGGGGCTCGCCTTCTCGGAGACCGGAGCGGCCGGGAACTGAGGCGAGAGACGCCTCAGGCGGGCGGCCGCGACGGCCAGGGCGCCTCGGACTGCTAGGGCGCCGCGACGTAGCGCAGGAGATCCTCGATCGCGTCGAGCATGATGTGGGGGCGCTCGACGACCAGTTCCCGCTCCGAGAACGGACCCCAGAGCGCCGCGATCGTCGTTACGCCGGCCGCGTGTCCGGCCCGCATGTCCCACACGGAGTCCCCCACGTAGGCGGCGGTTTCGGCGGCGGCTTCCAGGCGTTCCAGCGCCAGCCGGATGGGAGCGGGATCCGGCTTGTGCGGCACGGGTTCATCCGACGTCACGATCACGTCGAACAGCGCCTCATCCAGCGCGCACGCCGCCAGGCTGCGGGCCGTGCCGGCGCTCGCCTTGCTCGTGACCACGCCGAGCCGCACGCCCTTCTCGCGTAACCGCCCGACCGTCTCGCGGACGCCCGGAAACGAGCGGATGAGCCGCTCGTGTTCCCGGAAGTTGTGGTCGATGTAGGTGTCGACCATGGCTTGCACTTCCTCGGCCGAGTCCACGAGATAGCCGAGTTGGGTCCGCAGCGGCTGGCCCAGGGTGCTCAGCCACACCTCATCCGGCGGGGGGTCCTCGAAGTGAGCCTTCATCGTATGGCGCCACGATGCGGCGATGAGATCGGTCGAGTCCACGAGGGTCCCGTCGAGATCGAACAGGATCGTTTCCAGCGGGCGGCGCGGTGACATGGGGAGCGAGGGTGCCGACGTGCGAGCGTAGCGTCAACCCCCGGAAGCGCCGATAATCGGGCCATGAACGAGAAGAAGGCAGGCGGAGCGGGAACGATCAAGAAGATCGCGATCAACACCGGCGGAGGGGACGCGCCGGGGCTGAACGCGGTGATCCGGGCCATCGTATTGAGCGCCCGCCGTCGCGGCTGGAGCGTGGTGGGCATCGAGAACGGCTACGGGGGGCTGCTGGCGGACGATCCCGGGCAGGTGGTTCCGCTGGGGAGCGATGAAGTGCGCGGGATCACGCACCGTGGCGGGACGATTCTGGGGACGACCAACCGCTCGGATCCGTTCGCGTGGCCCGTGCGCCTGCCGGACGGCTCGATCGAGGAGCGCGACCGGTCCGGCGAGGTCATCGAGAGCCTCCGGCAGCACGGCATCGACGCGTTGATCGCGATCGGCGGGGACGGCAGTCTCCACCTCGCACACCGGCTGTCGAAGCAAGGGCTCCCGGTGGTCGGCGTGCCGAAGACGATCGACAACGACCTGTGCGGCACCAGCCTCACGTTCGGGTTTCTCACGGCGGTGGCGACGGCCACCGACGCGATCGGGAAGCTTCACTCCACGGCGGAGAGCCACCGCCGCGTCATGGTGGTGGAGGTCATGGGACGGGACGCCGGATGGATCGCGCTCTACAGCGGGCTGGCGGGCTCGGCCGACGTCATCCTCATCCCCGAGATTCCCTTCGACATCGAAAGAGTGTGTGACAAGATCCGCGAGCGTGAGGCCGCGGGGCGCGAATTCAGCATCGTCTGCGTGGCGGAGGGCGCCAAGCCCGCCGGAGGGGAGATGGTGACGAAGACCGTCCACGGCGGGGGGGACGACCAGGAGCGGCTGGGCGGGCTGGGCGACATGGTGGCGCGCGAGATCGCCCGGCGCACGGGGAAGGAGACGCGATCGCTGACGCTGGGCCACCTGCAGCGCGGCGGCACGCCGACCTCCTACGACCGCGTCATGTCGCTGCGCTTCGGGGCGGCCGCGGTGCGTTGCGTGGCCCGCGGACGTTTCGGGACGATGGTCGCGCTCGATCCGCCGCTCGTACGCGCGATCCCGCTCGCCGAGGCGCTCGCCAACCCCAAGCTGGTGCCTGTGGACGGCGACATCGTGATGACCGCCCAGGCGATCGGGGTCAGCCTCGGCGACTGACCCCGGAAGCCGGCGGCGTCTGATTCGGGGCGGTCAGCCGGTGGCGGCGGCGTAGCGGGCGGCCACGGCGGCCCAGTCCACCACGTCCCAGAACGCGGCGAGGTAGTCCGCCCGGCGGTTCTGGTAGTTCAGGTAGTACGCGTGCTCCCACACATCGACGCCCAGGAGCGGCGTGTCGCCCTGCATCAGCGGGCTGTCCTGGTTCGCGGTGGAGTACACGGAGAGGTCGCCGCCGTCCCCGGCCACGAGCCACGCCCAGCCGCTGCCGAAGCGGGTGAGCCCCGCCTGCTGGAACGCCGCCTTGAAGTCGTCGAACGAGCCGCAGGCGCCATCGATGGCCGCCGCGAGGTCGCCGGACGGACTCCCGCCCCCGTTCGGAGACATCGAAGTCCAGAACAGCGAGTGATTCGAGTGTCCGCCGCCGTGGTTCCGCACCGCACCGCGGATCGACTCGGGCACGTCGGCGATGCCGCCGAGGAGAGCCTCCAGGGAGAGGCTCGCGAGGTCGTCGTGACCCTCGAGCGCGCCGTTCAGCATGTTCACGTACACCTGGTGATGCTTGCCGTGGTGGATCTCCATCGTGCGCGCGTCGATCGTCGGTTCGAGCGCGTCATGGGCGTACGGCAGGTCGGGCAAGGCGTGCATCCTACCTCCTCGGAATCAAGAGCCCCCGGCCGGGGGCCGTAGTGACGAATGCCGGATTCTTGAACGCTTCGCCAAGGTATGCGCGCGGTGGGGACCGTGACCAGCCGTCCCGCGCGCGGTGGAGACCGTGCCCCGTCGTCCCGCCCGCGGCGTGCCGTGACCCGTTTCCCACCCGTCTCGTCTTTCTCCTGTCCGCGCGTCGACGTGCTGAACCGGATCGGCGGGCGTATCGCTTCAACCATGAGGGGAGGGATCGCGGTGGCGGGAAGATGTCGTGCCCTGGCAGTGGGGCTGCTGGTACTGGCGGCCGTGGGTTGTGCGGAAGAACGGGGCATCATCGGACCGCCGCTGCCCGATCCCCCCTTCGATCCGGAGTTGGCGGCGAACTCCATCTACTCGCTCCGGTTCGCCGCGGACAATGCGATCGTGGCGCAGGTGCGGACGATCGCCGAGGTGCTCGGGCTGTCGGCACCCCGGGCGAATCGCGTGGCCCACGCACAGCTCCGCGGCTCGTCGGACCGGGTCGATCTTCTCCGCACCCTCGAGCCGCGTTCGCTCGAACGCGCGGTGGCCAACGTCGCGGCGAGCCGCGCACGGGGCGCCAGGACGCCGCTCTTCCCGATCAACGTGCTCGGCAAGGAGTTCGTCTTCGACGCGTCCATCGACGCGTATGTCGAGTACGGGGACGGAGGCCCGGAAAACGGGGTCCGGTTCGAGCTGTACGTGGTGGACCTTTCGTCCGGCCTGCCCGCGCTTCCGCTGCGGCCGTTCGGGTTCGTGGACCTCATGGACGAGAGCGACGCGGTGTCCGCGCGGTTGCGGATGCGGGCTTTCGATACGAGCGGAGGCGGGACCCGGCGCGTGGCGGACTACCTGGTGGACGGCGCGTTCGCGTCCGATGCGAACGGGGTGTCCGTAAGCCTGCTCGCCGAGGGGTTCGCGGAAGACCAGAACGGGCGCTTCGACTTCGAACTCGACGAGTTGCTGGAGTTCGATGACGCGGCCGGCATGACGTACGTCACGTCCACGCACCGCGTGCTCTCGGCGGAGGGGACGGAGGTGCGGCTACGGGTCGGGGGCGACCTGTCGGCGGATGGGTCGCACGCGGATCTCCTCTTCCGCATGGACATCGATGGCTCGGCCGGCCGGACGCTCGTCGACCTCTCCGTCGTGAACGGGGCGCAGGCGGGCGAGATCCGCCAGGCGGGGCGCGTGGAGGCGCTGGTGGAAGGCACCGTGGAAGCGCCCGTCTTCATCGATGCCGCAGGACGGGGATTCACGAACGCCGAACTCGCGGCGCTCGACGAGATCCTGTTCGGCATCGACGACGTGCTCGCGTTCGCCGGCGAGGCCTACGTCCCGCTCGCCGACGTCTTCGCCTATTGAGCTTCGCCTGTTTGGGGACAGACGGGTCGTCAGGCGGCGGCGATCTCGTTGAGGGCGCGGCGGACGAGGACGGGGATCATGGCGCGGCGCCATTCCGGGTCGACCGTGATGTTGGAGAGCGGGTGACACTGGCGGAACGCCTGCTCGGCCACGGCCTCGATCACGCCGGGACCGAGGCGGTTCCCCATGGCGGCGTCCTCGACCTTGCCCACGTGGCGAGGGTATGCACCCATGGCGGAGACGACGAGGCGGAAGTCGGACACGCGGCCGTCGTCGTCGCGTCCGACGCGCACCGCCAGGTTCGCTAGCGGAAAATCGATCGCCGCGCGGGGCCGGAGTTTCTGAAACGCGACCCGCGTACCCGCGGGCGGCCGCGGAACCCGGATCGCGACGACGAGTTCGCTTCTCCCCATGGATCGGTTCCAGATCCCGTCCGAAGTGAAGAACCGCCTTATCGGCACGTCGCGCGTCCCGTCCGCGTCCGCGACCTCGAGGACCGCGTCGAGCACCGCGAGCACGGGCGGCGTATCCGCCGAGTGCGCCGCGACGCAGCGGGTGCCGCCCCTCACGACGTGGCAGACGTCGCCGTCCTTCTTCAGACAGTAGCCGAGCGCCTTCCGCCAGAACCTGGTCTGGTTGTAGTACGCGCACCGCGTGTCGAGACAGACGTTGCCGCCGATGGTGCCGACCCGCCGCAACTGCGGACCCGACACGAGTTCGGCGGCGCGGGCCAGGCTGGGGATCCGCGCGAGGATGTCCGGGTGGGTCGCGACCGAAGTCAGCGTCTCGGCCGCCCCGATGCGGATCTCGTCCGCGGTGGCGGCGATCCCCCGCATCTCCCGCACGCGGCTGAGGGCGACGAGGTGGCCGGGCGTGAACAGCCCGTGCTTCATGTTGGGGACGAGGTCGGTCCCGCCGGCGATGGGCATCGCGTCGTCGCCGTGGGCGGCGAGCAGCGACAGCGCATCGTCGAGCGCGCGCGGCATGTGGTATTCGTACGGATGAAGCCTGAGCATGTCCGGCAAACTAGTGTCGCGTCCCGGGCGCGACACTAACCTGTGGGCCGGATCGCGCTCGAACCCCGAAACCGGAGGAGAGGTTGGACCCCGATTCGCTGAGAGAATTCGCGGCGGAGCTGGCCGAGGCGTCGGGCCGGGCGATCGCGGGCATGTTCCGCCATCCCGACCTGGCCGTGGAGTCCAAGACGGACGCGTCGCCCGTTACCGTGGCGGACCGCTACGCGGAGACGCTGCTCCGCGACCGGATTCTGGAGCGCTTTCCCGACCATGGCATCGTCGGGGAGGAGTTCGGCGCGCAGAACGACGACGCCGAGTACGTCTGGGTGCTGGATCCGATCGACGGGACGATCTCCTTCGTGGCGGGCGTCCCTCTGTTCGGGACGCTCATCGGGCTGCTGCGCGACGGGGAGCCGATTCTGGGCGTGATCCACCAGCCGATCACGCGCGAACTGGCCATCGGCACTCCATCGGGGACGACCTTCAACGGGGAAGCGGTGAGGGTCCGCGAAGACCGTTCGCTGTCGGAGGCGATGCTCCTGACGACGGATCCGGGGGCGGTCGGCCGGCACCGGAACCTCGCGGGGTTCGAGGCGCTGTGGTCGAGAACGGCACTGTACCGGGGTTGGGGCGACTGCTACGGATACCTCATGGTCGCGACGGGGCGAGCCGACATCATGCTCGATCCGGTCATGCATCCGTGGGACATTGCGGCGCTGGTCCCGGTGATCCGCGGCGCGGGCGGCGTGATCACGACCTGGGAAGGGGACGATCCCATCGGCGGCGCGTCGACGGTGGCAGCCGCGCCGGCGCTCCACGGCGAAGTGATGGAGATCCTGAACGGAACCGGAACGTCATGACGGAAACGAAACGCTACCCGGCGGCGATGGCCGCGCTTGTGGCCGGCCTCGCGGCGTGCGGCGGGCCGGGGTCGATCGTGGTCGACAACGGGAACATCATCGACGGCACGGGGGCCGTGTGGCCGACCGGGCGCCTCGTCGTGGTCGACGGCCTGGTGACGTGCGTGGGCGCGCCGGTCGACTGCGCCGAGCCGGGGGGCGTGGAGGTGCTCGACGCCGATGGCTTCTGGGTCGTGCCGGGGCTGATCGACGTGAGGGAGGCCGCGGAGGTTCCGAGCAACGAGCAGGCCGCCTACCTGGCTTTTTTGCTCGGCGTCACGACGGCGGCCGTCCCGGAGATTCCGGAGGGGCCCGAGGGGGAGCCGCTGCCGCCGGCGGGCAGCGATGACGCGCGCATCCCCGCGCCGCGGCCGGCGATGCCCGTCGAGGAGCCGCCGTACCCGCTCGGCCTCTTCGGCCAGGCGCTCGCCGCTACGGTCCCGCCCGACGCGGGCGGGCCACCTGGCCGCGAGCCGCGAGATCTCCAGGTCGTCGCGCGGTCGCGGGCGACGCTCGCCGACCGCGAGGCGCTGCTGGATTCCGCCCGCGCGATGGGGGCCCGGGGCGCCGCGTTCGCGCCACGCCTCCTGGAGCAGGAGCGCTGGGCGGCGCCCTACAGACTCCCGCACGGGATGAACCGCCTCGTCGAATATGCGATGGTCACGGAGCGCATTCAGGACCGGCTCCTTCCCGACCGGACGCCCGCCGAGGCCGAACGGCTGGCTGCGGCGCTGGAGGTGCTCCGCGAGTTCGTGCGGGAGTTCCACGCGGCCGGAGGATCCGTCTCTACGGCCACGAACGGCGCGCTCGCGCCGGGGCTGGCGCTGCACGAGGAGATGGACGCGCTCGTCGCCGCCGGGTTGACGGCGGAGGACGCCCTCTACGCCGCCACGCGCGAGGCGGCCCGCCACCTGGGACTCGAAGATTCGCGGGGTACGCTGGAGCCGGGCAAGCTCGGGGACTTTCTCATTCTCGAGAGCGATCCGCGCCTGGACATTTCGCTCACGCAAACCGTTTCCCGCGTGGGCAAGGGCGGGGTCCTGTACGATCCGCCCACGCTGTTCGACGCCCTGCTCGACAACCCCGGAAACCGGGTTTCGGACAATCCCGTGCGGCTCCTCATCGGCGGCGCCGCGCTCCTCCTCACGCTGCTCCTCTTCGCGCGCGGCGTGCGGAGTCACCGCCGTTCGCTGGGTCCCCGCATCGTCCCCTGACGGGTAGCGGAGCCGTCTGGAGGACCGCCGGGCGGACGAGCTACCAGAACGGTTCCGTCGCGGCGAAGGCCCGCCAGGATTCGATGAGGCCGGGCTCCGCCTCGCGCGCCCACCGGTCGTACCAGTCGCCGACCCGCGATGCTCCCGCGGCCGCGAGTGGATCGGCCGCGGCCAATTCTTGCGAGATCAGCCGGGCGACCGACGCGTCGTTCAGGCGGCCGAGGTCGTCCTGCAGCGCCGACAGACGTCGGAGGTACGGGTCCACCGCCGGGCCGGGGAAGAGGGTCCGCGAGTAGTCGCACGCGTAGCGGAGCTTCTTGAGCGCGATCCTGACCCGGTGGCGCTCCGGCTCCGTGAGGCGATCGAACCCGCTCCCCGCCTTCATCAGGCTCCGGTATCTCCCGTTCAGCCTGCGCTTCGCGGTCTTCGGGAGGGGCCCGTCCGCGTCCCGCACGACGAGTCCGCCGCCGTGCGCCACCCGCAGCAGGTCCAGGACGAACCGGTTGAAGCGCCGGCCCCGGATCAACTTCCGGGCCGCTTCGTGGGCCGCGTCCCGCCGTTCCCGTGCGGCGTCACGAAGCCTCGGCAGCGAGGACGCTCGGGGGTTCGCGTCGATCACGGGAGGCAGCGTCTCGAGCAGAAAGACATCGAAGTCGCGTGCCGGACCCAGCCGCTTGAGCGCCCGCCGAGCCTCGCGGTTCAGGGTGGCGGCGCGGGATCCGAGATGGGGTTTGAGGAAGAGGAGCGCCGAGCGCAGCCGCCGCAGGGAGACCCGCAGTTGGTGGATGCCTTCGGGATCGCCGGTCTCCAGCACCGGGGCGAGATTCGCCGTCACGTGGATGGACGCGGCCCGGAGGACCTTCGCGAGCGCCCCGTCGATCGAATCCGCCGGATCGAGTTTCACCCTCGTCGCCCGGACGGCGGGCGGCGACGTGCCGAGAAGCAGATCCGTGCCCTGCGCGGCCTTGGAGCGCGTCCCGATCCTTAGGCGACGCTTCTCGAGGAGAGCGCGCGCACCCGCCAGCATGTCCCCCACCGGCCCGCTCATCAGCTCCAACTCCAGTTCGGCCACCGGCGCCTCGCGTTCGCCCGCCGAGATCCGCCCCATGTCCAGCGAAGCCTCGACCCGGGCGTCACCCGTCTGGATCTCCTTTTTCGTGCGCTCGATGTCCGTGAGGAAGGTGGGGCGCAGCGCGTCGGCATCCGCGATCCCGAGGTCGCCGACGGGAGCCTCGGGGGGAGTCGAAGAGGCTCGGCGTCTCATCCTCCGCGGGTCGCGGGCGGCAGGCGCGACGTCCACTCGCCGCGGGTCAGCCCGTCCCCCTCGTCCCTCTTCAGGGTCAGTTCCCGGAAGCCGCTTCCGCTCCGGATTCTGAGGGCGAAACCGCGACGCCGGAGATGGCCCTCCGGGGTGTCGTAGTAGACCGTCAGGAGTTGCTGGCGGGCCGGGCGGGTGCCGCCCAGGTCGTCGAAGGCCGCGGACAACTCCCCGCGATCCCCGGTGAGCTTGACCTCGACTTCGACCGACTCCGCCATGAGCTGCTAGGCCACCGCCGCGCAGGCCTCCTCGAGAAGGGCCGCCACGCGGTCGAGCGCTTCGTCGAGTTCCGCGGCCGGGGTTCCGAAGCCGATCCGCAGGTAGTGGTCCATCCCGAAGTGGTCGCCGGGGACGACGAGGACACCCCTCTCCGCCCGCAGCCGTTCCGCCAGCTCCGTCGAGTTGATGTCGAGACCGTAGCGCACGTAGCAGATCGCGCCGGCATCCGGGGCCCGGTACGAGAACAGGTCGGCGCGGGCGTCGAGCCAGCGGGTGACGCGGGAGAGGTTGACGCGGATGATCCCCCGGGTCCTTTCGAGTACGCGGGGGCGCACATCGGCGCTCAGCACGCGGCGCGCCGCGACGTCGGAGAGCGTGGCCGGCGTGATCGTCGTGTAGTCCTTCCGGCCCCAGAACTCCTCGTGCATGTGCGCCGGCGCCGTGATCCAGCCGAGCCGGAGCCCCGGAAGCGCGTAGGCCTTCGAGAGCGAGCCCGTCACGATCACCCGGTCGTAGCGGCCCCAGAAGCTCGGCGTCTCCGGGCCCTCGACCTCCGCCCCGACGTAGACCTCGTCCGCCAGAATCCAGGCCCCGACCGCCTCGGCGGCGCCGACGATTTCGTCCATCGCCGACGCCGTGAGGACCGCTCCCGTCGGGTTGTTCGGATTCGTGACGATGACGAGGCGCGTCCCCGGCGTGATGACGTCCGCGGCGCTGCCCGGCGCAGGCTGCCAACCACGCTCTTCATCGAGCTTCCACGAGACCACGTCCGCACCCAGTCCTCGCGCCAGCCCGGGCGTCTGGCCGTAGGTCGGTTCCAGAGCCACGACCCGGTCCCCGGCCGACACCAGACTCCAGAGCACGACATAGTTCGCTTCGGCCCCGCCGGTCGTGACGATGATGTTCTCGGGAACGGCCCCCTCGTACAGGTCCGCGATCACGGCCTTGAGTGGGTCGGAACCATCGCTCTGTCCGTACTCCAGGCGGACGCCGCCCGGGTCCAGGTCGATGAGTTCCAGCAGTTCCGACAGCGTCAAAGGGTGCACGCCGCTCTCGGAGAGGTTGTAGTCCACGCGGTGCTCGAACGTCGACTGCCACCGCTCCATCAGGAATGGGGGAACCCGCATTTCGACTCCTGCGGTTTGATCGGGGCGTACTCGTTGAATCACGACTTCCGGAGGATACCGAAATGACGGGGAGACAGGAACAGGCGGCGGCCGAAGGGCGCTGACGTAACAGTCTGGTCACGACGCTTGCCCCGTGGCGAAATCGGCCTAGGGTTGGCGCTGAACGCACCGTGCGCGACACCTCGGTGTGACCCGGTTCCGGACGTCCGCAGCCCCAGCCAGGCGTTGATCCATTGTTCGAAACGATTGCTCTGCTTTTGATCCTCGGGCTCGCCACCTTCGACCTCTGGGTCGGGGTCGCGAACGATGCGGTGAACTTCCTGAACTCGGCGTTCGGGTCCAGGGTGGCACGGCGGCGCCTCATCATGATCATCGCCACGATCGGGATCCTCCTCGGCGCGTTCACCTCCAGCGGCCTCATGGAAGTGGCGCGGCGCGGCGTGTTCGACCCCAGCTTCTTCACCGACGTGGACGGGACGATCATCCTGACCTCGATCCTCGCGCTTTATCTCGGCGTCATGGCGGCGGACGTCCTTCTCCTGGACCTGTTCAACACCTTCGGGCTGCCGACGAGCACGACGGTGTCGATCGTGTCGGAACTCGTGGGCGCCTCGATCGCGGTCGCCCTCTGGACCACGGCGGGCGGCTTCCGCGAGGCACTGGCAGTCATCAACACCGGGCCCGTGCTCGGCATCTACACCGCCATCTTCCTCTCCGTGATCACCGCCTTCGTGAGTGCGGCCGGGATCATGTGGCTGGTCCGGATCCTGTACGGATTCGATCTGAAGGAGAGCTTTCCGCGCTGGGGCTGGCTCTGGACCGGCGTCTCGTTCTCGGCGATGGCCTATTTCGTGCTGTTCAAGGGCCTGCAGGGCGCCGCGCTTCTCGGCGAGGGGACGATGACGATGCTGCGCGAGCAGATCTTCCTGATCCTCGCCGGCGTATTCGTCCTTTCGAGCGCGTTTGCGCTCGCGCTGCGGCGGCGGCCCAGGACGGTGGTCGGCGTCATCGTCCTCACCGGCACGGGCGCGCTGTCCATGGCGTTCGCCGGAAACGACCTCGTCAACTTCATCGGTCCGTCGGTCGCGGCCTTCCAGGCGGTGCTCGTGGAAGGCGTCGACCTTTCCGGGCGGGTGCCGACGCCGCCGTGGGCGCTGCTGGCGGCGGGCATTATCATGGCCGTGGCGCTCATCCGGTCCCGGAAGGCGCGTCGGGTGACGGACACCGAGATCCGGCTGGCCGCCCAGAGCCACACGCCGCAGCGCTTCCGCGACAGCAAGCTGGGTACGTCGATCGCGACGTGGGGGTACTCCGGCTTCCTCTTCGCCAAGCGCCTCACGCCGCGCAGGATCCGGGAGCATATCGAGGTGCAGACCGCACCGCCCCCGCCGGATCCCCAGGATCCTCCGTACGACCTGCTGCGCGCCAGCGTGAATCTGACCGTCGCGGCGCTGCTCATCTCCATCGGCACCGCGAACAGGCTGCCCCTGTCGACCACCTACATCACGTTCATGGCCGCGATGGGCGCCTCCTTCGGGGACCGAACGTGGACGACCATCGACGGCGGCCAGCGCGTGACGGGCATCATGGTGGTGCTCGGCGGCTGGCTCCTCACGGGCCTTATCGCCGCTTCGGTCGCCTTCATGATGGCCTCGCTGATCGTCCTCACGGGGGCGGCCGGCCTGCCGATCGTCGCTGTGCTGGTCGCTGTCGGCATGTGGCGGCTCGGCAGGGTCCACCGGCCCGAGCCGGAGCACGGCTGATTCCCGGCCCGCCCGGCGCGTCGCCTCGAAACGCGCCGGGCCGGGTCGAGCAGGTCAGCCCATGCGGGCGTCGACCGTCAACTCGTCCTGGTCCATCGTGCCCCAGAGGACCATGGCGCCGGCGAGAACGATGATCGAGGGATAGAAGAGGACCTGCGATCCCTCGAGGACCCAGCCCCACGGATCGAGGATCGACCGCCACACGGCGAGCGCCGTGATGAGGAGGACGACGAACGCCGCCGGGTAGGCCCACTTCCTCAACAGGCCCAGCACCACGAACAGGCCGAGGGCGATCTCCAGACCGCCGAAGACGTTCTGGACGACCGCCTGCGACCCGATCCCGAGATAGAAGCTCTCGGCCACGCGCTGGCCGTGCTCCACGTTCACGAACTTGTCGAGCCCCCACATCACCAGCAGCCACCCCGTGCTCACTCTCAGCAGCAGCAGACCCCAGCGTTTCATGTCGGCCTCCGTTCCGGTGTGCGGGACGTTCCTCCTTCCTTCAAGAGTGGTCCGCCGCAAACAGGGGCGTCAATCGCGGGCGTCCATCACAGGCGTCCATCGCAGGCGTCCATCGCGGCGGGCACGACGGGTGTTTTGACGCAGAGGCCGGGCGGCTAATTTTCCCGCCGCGGTGCAGAAAGCTCGAGTTCAGGGGATCGGGACGAATGAGGGTCGGTTCAAGAGGCAGGACAGCTGGAGGGGAACGCGGCCGCGCCAGGCGCGCCTGGCCGGTGGTCGCGGGCGTGTGCGCCGCGGTCGCGGGATCGCTCCTCCCGGCCCCGGGCGCGGCGCAGCTTCCGCGGCAGGGGGCGCTCGACCTCGAGAAGGGGGACATCGCCGTCGCCCTCGACCGCACCGCCTACCTCGCCGGCGAGGCCGCCGACCTGGCGGTGCGCCTCACGATCGAGGACGGCTGGCACACGAACAGCTACGAACCGACCTTCGACTACCTGATCGCGACGGAGATCGACATCGAAGCGCCGCCCGACTGGCCGGCACCGGAGACGCCTCGCTATCCCCCGGGCGAGATGAAGCGCTTCGACTTCGCGCCCACCGCCATCTCCGTGTACGAGGGAGAGATCTTCATCCGGGCCGCGCTGCCGACGCCGGCGGGAGCGGCCACCGGCACCTACCCCATCCGGACGAACGTCACCTACCAGGCGTGCGACGACAAAATGTGCCTCGCACCGGTGACGACGCCGGCCACGGTGGGGCTGACGATCGCGGCCGGAGGCGAAGTCGCGAACCTTGAGTTCTTCGCCGCGGCGGAAACCGCGACGGGCGGCGGCGGATCGCAGGTCGCGGGCGCCGGACGGGGCTTCCTCTGGTTCGTGCTATTGGGCTTCCTGGGCGGGCTGATCCTGAACGCGATGCCGTGTGTGCTGCCCGTGCTGTCGCTGAAGGTGTTCGGGCTGATGAAGAGCGCGGAGGGGGGCCGGCGCGCGCTCACGACCGGGAGCCTCGCCACGGCGGCGGGGATCATCCTCTCCTTCCTGCTGCTGGCGGGGGCGGCGATCGGGGCGCGCGCGGCCGGCGTCGCGGTGGGCTGGGGCATCCAGTTCCAGGAACCACTGTTCGTCGGAGCGCTCGCGGTCGTGATCCTGCTCTTCACGCTCAACATGTGGGGATTGTTCGAGATCCACCTCCCGGGGACGCTGGCGAAGGTGGGCTCGTCGGGTCCGTCCGAGGGGCTCGCAGGGCACCTGGTGACCGGCTTCTTCGCCACGCTGATGGCGACGCCCTGCTCCGCCCCCTTCCTGGGGACGGCGCTCGGCTTCGCGCTCACGCAGGATTCGATCACGACGGCGGCGATGTTCGGCGCGATCGGCACCGGGATGGCCTCTCCGTACCTGCTCCTGGCGGCGTTCCCGGCGGCGGGGCGCGTGCTGCCGCGGCCGGGGCCGTGGATGGCGACCTTCCGCGTGGTGATGGGGTTCCTGCTCGCGGCGACGCTCGTGTGGCTCCTCTTCGTCATGTCGGGCCTGGTGTCGGCGCCGCGCGTGGCCTTCTTCGAGATCGGACTGCTGGCCGTGGCCCTCGCGATCTGGCTCGCCAGCCGGGCGCAGCGCGGTCGGCCGGCGCGCCGGCTGGCCGGGGTCGCCGCGGCGGCGCTCACGGTCGTGGCCGTCTCCACGGTGGCCGCGGGGCGGTCCGAAGCGGGGCCCTCCACGATCGGCGTCGCGCCGGAGGACCGCCTCATCGCCTGGCAGCCCTTCGACCGCGAGCGGGCGGAAGAACTCGCGGCCCGGGGCACCTACGTGTTCGTCGACGTGACGGCGGACTGGTGCTTCACCTGCAAGGTCAACGAGACGCTCTTCCTGGAGACCGAGGAAGTAGCCGGGGCGTTCGAGCAGCACGGCGTCATCGCCATGCGGGCGGACTGGACCCGGCGCGACGATTCGATCGGCCGCTACCTGGCCGACTTCGGCCGCTACGGCATCCCCTTCTACGTGCTCTATCGGCCGGGCGCGGAGCCGCACGTCTTCTCGGAACTGATCTCGAAGTCCGCGATCATCAACCTGCTCGGGGACTAGCGGCCCGCAGCCAGCCGGTCGAGGAACGGTCCCACCTCCAGGAGCACGATGTCGTCGCGCTTCCGGAGTTCGCGGAGGAACGGCCCCTTGTGTCCCGCGCCGTAGGTGAGGAGGAAACGGACACCCTCGCCGCGATGCCGGTTCAGCCCCTCTTCGATGTACGCCCAGTGCGAGGCGTTGATCGCGTCCCACCCTCCGGGGCCCAGGTCCGCATCGAACAGGCGGGCGTACGTCCGCATGCGGATGTCGTAGGCTTCGTCGTAGGCATCGGTGTGGATCCAGCGCGGGTCGTCCGCCGCGCCCGCGGCGAGCGCCTCGGCTGAAGCCTCCGCGGCGGCCCGGTATTCCGCCCAGCCCTCGGCCCGGTCCGGGTCCCGCGAATAGGCGTCGAGATACGCGGCCCGGAAGTCCGACATCGGCTCGGTCCACCCCGCCGTCGGAATGACTTCGAAGTCCAGTTCGCGGGAGAGGGGGAAGAGCCCCTCCATGTACTCGGGGAAGCGGCGGACCCGCGGCTCCTCGACCGTCCCGGTGGCTTCGAACTCGGCCCACGCGCGGTCCCAGCGGTTGGGCGGGATCTCGGTCAGCCAGTAGTCCGGATCGATCTCCCGCACCAGGTCTCGCACGACTTCCAGACTGAACGTCTCGCTGGTCTCGTGGCCCGAGTGGATCATCCCGAGCACGACGACCTCGTTCAGCGTCGTCTCGCCCCCGGACGGAGCGGCCGATCCCGCCGCGGGCGATCCCCGCCGACGCCGCGGTCGGCGCCAGTTCGACGAGCGTGCCCGAGATCTCGTTCGCCACGAACACGCGCTCGCCGTCCGGGTGCGCGCGGAGGACGATGGGTTGCTCGCCGACCTCCAGCCGCTGCACGACGGCGCGGGATTCGAGGTCGACGACGGAGACGGTGCTGCCGCCCGCGTTGTTGACCAGCGCGTGGCGGCCGTCCCCGGGCACCGACGACCGAGAACGGCCGGGGACCGATGCCGTCCGACACACGGCCGGTGACGGCAAAGGACGCGGTGTTGATGAAGGCCACCTCGTCGGATCCGCCGCAGGCGACGACGTACGTGACCTGGTCGGGCGTGAGCGCGCCCCCCGGCGGGCCGGGACACGCCTCGACCGTGGCATCCAGTTCACCGTTCAGGAGGTCGATGACGGAGACCGACCCCGCGTCCAGGTTGGGGACGAAGGCGTAGGATCCGTCCCACATCACGTCCGCGGGATAGGGACGATCGCCGGTGGCGTGGAACCCCCGCGGCGTTCCGTCGCGAGTGTCCACCGTCCACAGCCGGTCCGAGAACTCGGTCGTGATCCAGGTCTCTCCGCGCACGGTCCCGGGCGTGAACAGCGACGGCCCCGCCCCGACGTCCCACACGGCGCCGGGGACGATCCGGCCCTCATCGTCGAGCCGGATGAGCGTCGAGTCCCGGAACTGGCTCACCAGCCAGCCGCCTTCGACGCGCACGAGGTCGAGCGGCGCCTCCCCGGCCTCCCACCGCGCCACGACGGCGGACTCGGAGAGATCCACGACCGCGATCCCGCCTTCGCCGCTCAAGGCGACCCAGGCCGTGTCTCCGTCCGGGCTGAACCGGATGCCGTGCGGGGCCGCTCCCACATCGATCGTCGCGCCGACCCGGAAGGGCCCGTCGGTGTCGTCGGGCTCCCGCGGCGATTCGCCGCAGGCGGCTGCCGCCAGCGCCAGCGGGACGACCGCGGCGAGCGTCCTGACGCGCATCAGCCCCCGGCCTGCTGGAGGTCCGCGGCGACTTCCTCGGCGGCGCGCCAGATGCGGAGCGTGTTTCCGCCCCAGAGTTGCCGGATCTCGTCCTCGGAATAGCCGCGGCGCACGAGTTCGATCGTGACGTTGAGCGTTTCCGAGGCATCGCTCCACCCCTCGATCCCGCCGCCGCCGTCGAAGTCCGAACTGATCCCGACGTAATCGATGCCGATCAGGTTGACCGCATGGTCGATATGGTCGACGAAGTCCGCCACGTTCACGGCCGGATACCGCGACCGGATCTCGGCCATCCCTTCGCGGAAGGCGACGCGCTGTTCGTCCGTCATCTGGGAGAAGCTCGTGAAGCCGATCGACTCCCGGAGCGCGGTGACCTCCGCCTGCTGCTCCTCAGGAGGCGACTTCACGAAGGCCCCCAGGGCCACGGCCTGGATCACCCCGCCGTTCTCGCGCAGGGCATACAACTGCTCGTCGTCCATGTTGCGGGGATGGGCGTTCACCGCGTGGGCGCCGGAGTGCGACGCGATGACCGGAGCCTCGGAGAGCTCCATCGCCTCGAGGCTGGCCGCCTTCGAAATGTGGGAAACGTCGACCATGATCCCGAGCCGGTTCATCTCGGCGATCACCTCCTCGCCGAAGTCGCTGATGCCCCCGTTCTCCTCCGGGGTGTCGCCGAACGCGAAGTTGGGTTGCGCCGAGTCGGCGATGTCGTTGTTGCCGTTGTGCGCCAGGGTGATGTAGCGGGCGCCGAGTTCGTGGTACCGCTCGAGGAGGGAGAGATCCGTCCCGATCACGTATCCGTTCTCGATCCCGATCGCGGCCACGAGCCGGCCCTCGGCGTGGATCCGCTCCGCGTCGTCGGCGGTGTGGGCGAGCCCGATCTGCTCCGGGTACATCTCGTTCGCCATGCGGTGGATCGCCTCGAACTTCGTGATCGCGCCCTGTTTCGCCGCCTCGTAGTTCTCCGGCGTGCGCTCGGTCTGTCCCACGTAGACGATGAAGAAGCCGACGTCGAGCCCGCCCGCCCGCATCTTCTCGAGATTCACCTGGCGGTCCGCGTTGAGCGGATCCACCTCCGGGGTGGCGAAGTTGTAAGGGATGTCGTCGTGCGTGTCGACCGTGAGCACGCGCTCGTGGATCTCGCGCGCACGCTGTTCGAGTTCGGCCTCGTCCATGGAAGGCTCCTCGCCCGCCGCGGCTCCCGCATCGTCCGCCGGTTCTCCGCAACCGAGAGCGAGGAAGGGGCGAGGAAAAGGGAGAGAGCGGGCAGGAGGGCTTGGTGCGAGCGTACGATTTGTCTCATCTTTGACTCCCGGGTCGGTCCGAACCGCTGTGGGCAAGCTCGTCCGCACCCCGGCCCGATGCAACGAGGAATGGCAGCCCGTGCCAAGGCCGCGCGGGATCTCCCGAGACCTGGAGGACGGACGAACGTCATGTACGCATGGAAGGCGCCCCGACGCCTTTGCATGACGCTGGCATCGCTGGCGGCGCTCGGGTGCGGGGACGCGACGGGTCCCGAGCCGCCCGCGTCGGGCGAGATCGTCTTCACCGCGATCCGCGAGAGGTTCATGCGCATCTGGGTGGCGAACGCGGATGGGACGGGGCAGCGGCCCCTCACGCCGGAAGGGGAGACGAGCCTCGAGCCCAGCTGGACGCCGGACGGCTCGCGTATCGTGTTCACGAGCTGGCTCGACGGAAACCCCGACATCTTCGTAATGGACGCGGACGGCTCGGACTGGAGGCCGGTGACGCGGGACACGGCATATGACCGGTCCGGGCGCCTGTCCCCGGACGGGAAGCGCGTGGTCTTCGTCTCCGAGCGCACGGGGGATCCGGACATCTGGGTGATCGACGTGGACGGATCGAATCCGGTCAACCTCACGCAGAGCCCGTCGTCCTTCGACGTGGACCCGGACTGGTCGCCCGACGGCGCGCGGATCGTGTTTGCCTCGGACCGGGACGGAGGCCGGCAGTTCTCGCTGTGGACGATGCGGGCCGATGGGACGGGGCTCGTGCGGCTCCCTGCCGAGGGCGGCGCGCGGTCCCCCTCCTGGTCGCCGGATGGATCGCGGATCGTCTTCACGTCCTACCGGGACATCGGCGACGCCGAGATCTACGTGATGCGGGCGGATGGCGGCGGCCAGACCAACCTCTCGGGACGCGCCGGGGTGGACGAACTGCCGCGCTGGTCGCCGGACGGCGAGTACGTGCTGTTCTCGACCAAGCGCGACGGGAACTCCGAGATTTACGCGATGGGCGCGGACGGATCGGAGCCGGTGAACATCACGCGCCACCCGCGCTGGGATGCCATGGCCGCATGGAGGCCGTAGTGTGCGTGCGGCGCCCGGTTCGGGCCCGCCGTCAACCCTCAGAGGGATCAGCCAGGGGGATCAGCCGAATGAAGCGCATGCGCGACGTTGCCACGACTCTCGTCCTCGCCCTCCTCCCCGTGACCGCCGCCGCCTGCGGCACGGCGGACGCGGAGAGCCTGAGGAACTCGTCAAGTCAGGAGGCCGCGATGAATGCTCCGGGTTCCATGGCGGGGCGATCCACCGCCTACGCTCCGAACGGGATGGTCGCGACGAGCCAGCCCATGGCGTCGAGCGTCGCGCTCGGCGTGCTGCGCGACGGCGGCAACGCCTTCGACGCGGCGATCGCGGCCTCATCCGTGCTCTCGCTCGTCGAGCCGCACATGACGGGGCTGGGCGGCGATCTGTTCGCGCTCTTCTGGTCCGCGGAGGAGGGGCGTCTCGTCGGCCTGGACGCGACCGGCCGCGCCGGGACGCACATGACGCCGGAACGGATCCGGGCGGACGGCTACGACCGCGTGCCGGGCTCGGGGCCGGGGGCGGTGACCGTGCCCGGGGCGATCGCGGGCTGGGGCGCTCTCAACGAGAAGTACGGGAGCCGCCCGCTCGCGGAACTCGTGGCGCCGGCCATCGCGCTGGCCGAGGAGGGCTTCCCCGTCACGCCGATCATCGCGGGGCAGTGGCAGGGACAGTTGCGCAAGCTGCAGGCGGATCCCGGAGCCGCGGCGACCTACCTCATCGACGGTGAGCGGGCGCCGGAAGCGGGCGACTGGTTCCGGAACCCCGACTTCGCGCGCACCCTGCGCACGATCGCGGCGGAAGGCCCGGCCGCGATGTACGGCGGCGACCTGGGCACGCGGGTGGCCGAAGGACTCGCCGAACTCGGCGGCTACCTGACGCCGGAGGACATGGCGGCGATGGAGGTGCGCTGGGTCGAGCCGCTGTCGATGGACTACAAGGGGTGGACGATCTGGGAACTGCCCCCCGCCGGCCAGGGCGTGGCCGCCCTGCAGATGCTGGGGATGCTCGAGCCGTTCGACCTGGCGGGCATGGGGCATAACTCGCCCGAGTACCTCCACCACCTGATCGAGGCCAAGAAGGTGGCGTTCGCGGACCTGGCCCGGCACGTCGGGGACGCCGATCACATGGAGATCGACCCGAAGCAACTCCTCGACCCGGACTACCTGGCGTCGCGGCGGGCGCTCATCAACCCGGCCGTGGCCGCCGAGCGGGTCGAGCCCGGCGAGTTCGCGACCGCCACCGAGACGATCTACCTGTCGGTCGCCGACCAGTACGGGAACATGGTCTCCTTCATCCACTCCATCTACGGCTCGTTCGGCTCGGGCGTCGTCGTCCCCGGGACGGGTTTCGTGCTGCAGAACCGGGGCGCCGGCTTCACGCTCGAGGACGGACACCCGAACCAGGTCGCGCCGGGCAAGCGGCCCTTCCACACGCTGATCCCCGGGTTCGTGACGCGGGACGGCGAGCCGCTGATGGCGTTCGGCGTCATGGGCGGGTCGATGCAGCCGCAGGGGCACACGCAGGTCGTCCTCAACATGATCGAGTTCGGGATGGACCCGCAGCAGGCGATCGACGCGGCCCGCTTCCGCCACATGGGCGGGCTCCGGGTCGCGGTCGAGCGGCTGACCGACGGACTCGAAGCCGGCATGAGCGCGTTCGGCCACGAACTCGTGGACTGGGAGAGCGCCTCGTTCGGCGGCGGTCAGCTCGTCATGAAGCTCGATCGCGGCTGGGCCGGCGCGTCGGACCCCCGCAAGGACGGCCTCGCCATCGGCCACTGACGGCCGACGGCGAGGCCCCGGCGGCGTTGGGCTAGCTGCCGGGGAGGCGGCGGCCGGGGGTCCAGGGAGCGCCGGCCGCTTCGAGCGCGCTTTCGGCGTTGGCGAAGGCGCCGTCCATGAAGTTCCGGAACTCCGACATCCATGCGCCGAAGTCCGTCTCGGCGATCTCCAGGTTGCGGCGGTGCGTCGCGGTCGGCGTCTGGCGCGTGTCCCAGTGGCCGCCGATCACCCGTCCCACGCGGTTCGAGATCGAGGGAACGGTGGACTCGTTGAGGCGCTGCCGGGCCGGGTCGCCGAAGAGGCGGATCGAGAAGTCCTGGAGGCCCGCGCCGAGCGCATCGAGGTCGCCGAACAGTTCGAGCGGGGCGTCCGGCGCCTCGAGGAGCGCGGCCCGCATGTGGCGCAGCCGGTCGCGGGCGCGGCCGACCTCCTCGCCCGCCGATGCGATGCGGCGCCTCAACTCGGACGCCTCGTTCTGGAAGGCGACGACGGCCCCGAAGTCCGTGCCCGGCTCGGCCGTGGGCAGCGCCTTCACCTCGAAGGTCTGCGCCTGTCCGACTTCCCGCGCGCCTTCGGCCGTGACCACGACGAGTTGCGCGGAGTATTCGCCCGGGGCGACGAGGGGCCCCTGGGGCGGTCCCACCCACGGCGGCGTGAAGCCGGGGACCGTGAGGTCGATCGGATCGGGCGCCGGGGACCGCAGATCCCAGCTCACGCGGTGGAGTCCCTTGCTGGCGGGGCCGGTCACCCAGCGTACGGTTCGGCCGTCCCCGTCGGCGATCGCGACCAGCGCCCGCGGGCCGCTCTCCGTCGCCTCCTCGTTCAGCACGTCGTAGCCGGGGAACGACACATCTCCCCCGGCCGCTCGCACGTCCCCTTCGGCGGCGCGGCGCGCCTCCGCCATCGTCGTCGGTGTCTCCGGCAGGTAATAGGAGATCACGGCCCCGAAGTCCGGGTTCGGCGCCGTGTAGTCGTCCGACCCCAGCGTCGGCTTGCCGCGCGCCTGCATGGGGACCGAGGGGATGTACCACCAGGCGTCGCGAACGGGGAACAGCGCCCCACCGTCCGCGGCGGCCATCGCGGTGTTCTCCCCGCCGGCCAGTTCGCGCAGCGGCGTGTAGTCGTCCAGCACGTAGAAGCCGCGGCCGAAGGTCGACCCGACCACGTCGTTGTCGCGCCGCTGGACCTCCAGGTCACGGTGCGGGATCGTGGGCCCGGGGAGCATGTGCCAGTTCTCGCCGCCGTTCACGCTCGCGTACATCCCGAACTCGGCTCCGAGGAAGAGGAGGTTCGGGTTCAGGTGGTCCTGCTCGATCGCCCACAGGATCGTGCCGTTCGGCAGATCTCCGGAAATCGAGCGCCACGTGCGGCCTCCGTCGTTGCTCTCGAACACGAGCGGCCGGAAGTCGCCCTCCTTGTGGTTGTCCGCCACGGCGAAGACCGTCGCCGCGTCGAACTGGGACGCCTCCACGTCGTTGATGAACGTCCGCTCGGGCACGCCGGGGAGAGCGCCAGCGAGCCGCCAGTTGGCGCCGCCGTCCTCCGTCGCGTGGATGAGGCCGTCGTCGCTCCCGGTGTAGATCACACCCGCCGTCACCGGCGACTCGGAGATACCGGTGAGGGTCGCGTACTTCGACATGGCGCCGTTGTCGATGAGGTCGTCGACGCTCCACACGCGGCCCATGAACTCCAGTTCGTAGCGGTTCACGTCCGTCGTCAGGTCGCCGCTGATCGCCGTCCACGAGTTGCCCCGGTCGTCGCTCGCCCACACGCGCTGCGAGCCGTGGTAGATGCGGTCGGGGTCATGCGGGCTGATGAGGACCGGCGCGTCCCAGTTCCAGCGTTCGGGCGGGTCGCCGGGCGCGGGCTGCGCCTGGATGTCGAGCGCTTCCTCGCTCCCCCGGTCGTAGCGGTAGAGGTTCCCCTGCTGCGTCTGCAGGTAGAGGATGTCCGGGTCCCGCGGGTCGATCTGGACCGCGTACCCGTCCGCCCCCATGGGCACGTACCAGTCCCGGTTCCGCACGCCCTCGATGTTCGTGGTGCGGGCGGGCCCCCACAGCGTGCCGAGGTCCTGCGCGCCGCCGAGCACGTTGTAGAACGGTTCCGCGTTGTCGAGCGTCAGCTTGTAGAACTGCGAGATGGGCATGTTCGGGAAGTGCCGGAACGTGCGCCCGTCGTCGAAGCTCTCGTACAGCCCGGCGTCCGTGCCGACGATCAGGTGCAGCGGGTCCTCCGGGTCGATCCACAGGGCGTGGTTGTCGCTGTGCTTGTCGCGCGCCGTCTCGAGGTTGCCGAAGGTCGCGCCCCCGTCCCGCGTGACCTGGATGAAGACGTCCATCTGGTACACGACGTCCGCGTCGTGCGGCGAGGCCTCGATCTCCTGGTAGTAGTGGGGCCCGGTGCCGCCGGAGATGTAGGCGTTCCGCCGCTCCCAGCTCTCGCCCTTGTCGAGGGACCGGTAGAAGCCGCGCTCCTCGTCGTTCGCCTCCATGGTCGCGTACACGACCTCGGGGTTCGCGGGCGTGACGGCGAGCCCGATCTTTCCCACATCGCCGCTCGGGAGTCCGGCCGTGATCCGGCGCCAGTTCTCGCCGCCGTCGGTGGACTTGTAGATGCCGGAGTTGGGTCCGCCGGCGAGGTGTCCCCAGATCTTGCGGCGCCGCTCGTACGCGGCCGCGTAGACCATGTCGGGATTGCCGGGCGCGAACTCGATGTCGGTGACGCCCGTGTTCTCGTCGATCTCCAGCACGAGCCGCCAGGAGTCGCCGCCGTCCGTGGACTTGTACACGCCCCGGTCGCCGCCCGGCGCCCAGAGCGACCCTTCGGCCGCGACCAGGATCACGTCGCTGTCGCGCGGATCGATGAGGATCTTTCCGATGTGCTCCGAGTCCCGGAGGCCGACGTTCTCCCACGTCTCTCCGCCGTTGCGGCTGCGGTAGACGCCGTCCCCCCAGCCGACGTGGCGCCCGCTCACGTTCTCCCCCGTCCCCACCCAGATCACGTCCGGGTTGTCGGGATCGATCGCGACGTCGCCGATCGAGTACACGGATTCGTCCTCGAAGATCGCGTCCCACGTCACGCCCGCGTTCGTCGTCTTCCACACGCCGCCGGAGCCGACCGCGATATACCAGGTGCTGCTCCGGTGCGGGTGCACGGCGATGTCCGCGATCCTGCCGCCCATGAGCGCGGGGCCGATCTCACGCAGCGGGAGGCCGGCCACGACCTCCGCCACAAGCGACTGATCCACCTCCTGGGCCCGAACTTCCGGCGCCCAGGAGAGTGAGGCTCCGGGAAGCCCCATCAGGACGCCTAAACCGACCACCAACCGCGCGCGCGACGCACGCCGCCTCGACGAATCCGTCATCTCGCTGCTCTCCTTGTTGTCACGGCTACCGGGGCGACCGGGAACGCCAGGCCGCGGCCAGCGCCCGGTCGAACGTCATGAGGTCGTCGGGCCCGCGCCGGATGCAGCACGCGAGGTGGACAAGATCGCGGGCCTCGAGTTCCGGATGTCGGACTACCATATCACAGGCCATTTGCACGTCCTCACGGTGGACGGACCAGACCTCGATCACGGTGGCTTCAACAAGATCGAACGCCGGGCGCAGTCGGTACTGCTGGTCCCTGCTGACGTAGACGTGCAGGAGTTCCTGAAGAATCTCGGAAGACGTCACGAGTGGGGTATTCCGCTCCCTCGACCGCTCGAAGAAGGCTCGGGCCTCCTCTCGGCGGGGATCTTCGGGACCGACGAAGTACATGAAGACGTTGGCGTCGACGAAGATCAAAGGAGGCCCAGCTTTCTCGCGGAACTGAGCTTCCCTTCGCCGATCAGGCGCTTTGTCTCCTCCCAGTCCGGTTCCCTGGCCCCGGGCGGATGCATCGCGTCGCACTTGGCGGCGAACGCCTTGAGTTCTTCTACGGTGAACAGGCGCGGACGGGCGGCCTCCAGTTTCTCATCGGCCGCCTCGCGCAGCCATTGACCGAGCGACTTTCCCTCACGCTCCGCCTCCGCCTGGTAGCGGATCTTGGCGGTCTCCTTAACGACGAAGTGAATGCGTGACACGATCGTTTCCTTCCCCCGGCCTCACACCGGTTGTCGGATCGAAGACGAAGTACATGAAGACGTTGGCGTCGACGAAGATCAAAGGAGGCCCTGCTTTCTCGCGGAACTGAGCTTTCCTTCCTCGATCAGGCGCTTCGCCTCCTCCCAGTCCGGCTCCCGGGCGCCGGGCGGATGGCGCGCGTCGCACGCGGCGTTGAACTCACGCAGTTCCTCCAGAGTGAACTTGCGCGGACGGGTGGCGGCCAGCCTCTCGTCAGCGGCTTCACGCAGCCATTGCCCGAGAGACTTCCCCTCGCGGTCCGCCTGGGCCTGGTAGCGGAGCCTGGCGCTTTCCTTAACGACGAAGTGAATCCTCGACATTGTCCTCTCTAGGGTGTGCATGATTTTGACACATGCGCAATATGATGGTGCATGTCGGTCGAGTCAACGTCCGAGGGGTGGGGCGGTGGGGGGTGGGCGGCGGTGGTTTGTCGCCTGCTCGAAGGCGTAGCCGAAGCCGAGGAGCATCGCCTCCGTGAAGGGGCGGCCCAGGAACTCGAGACCCACCGGGAGGCCGTCGTCGGTGAAGCCCGCGGGGACCGTGAGCGCCGGGAAGCCCGTCAGCGGGCTAAGCGAGCGGTTGTCGCCGAGCGCGTAGCGGTCGTTCGGGGCGGGGTTCGTCTCCACGTCGTCGGCGATCGCGGCCGGCGGATGGTCGAAGGTGGCGTAGACGAAGGCGTCGAGGTCGTGCTCGGCCATCGTCGCGATGACGTCCGTCCGGACCTGCTCGCGGTCGAGCAGGTATTCGAGGTAGCCGGGGTCGCGGGTCGTCTTCCCGAGGAGATCGGCCATGCCGGCGGCGCGCCACGGGTTGACGCGGCCGCTCAGCAGGATGGACGCGAGCGTGCGGTACGGCGGGTCGCGGAGTTCGGCGAGATAGGCGTCGGTGACCTCCTCGGTCTCGTAGGAGTTGGCGCCGAAGATGGTGCTCACCCGCTCGATTCCGGGGATGGTAACGTCGAATACCTCGGCCCCGAGGTCGCGGAGAGCGCCGATCGCCGCCTCCATGCGGGCGCGCACCTGCTGGAATCCTTCCGACGTCGTGTCCACGGAGCGGTCCATCGGCTCGCGGATGACGCCGATCCGGGCGCCCGCCAGCGCCCCCGCGTCGAGTCCGGCCGCGTAGGAGTCGGGAACCTGGCCCACGGAGTACGCCGTCACCGGGTCGTTGGGGTCGTAGCCGGCAATGACATCGAGGAGGATGGCCGCGTCCATCACGGTGCGGGTCATCGGACCCATCGTGTCGGTGGTGGGGTTGGCGGGCATCATCCCGAACCGGCTCACGAGGGGCAGCGTGGGACGGAGACCGACGAGCGAGGCGACGGCCGCCGGGCCCCGGATGGAACCGCCCGTGTCCTCGCCGATGCCGATCAGGCCGAGATTCGCCGCCACGCCGGATCCCGTGCCGCCGGAGGAGCCGCTCGGGTTCCGCCCCGGGTCGTACGCGTTGCGGATGATCCCGAACCCGGACCCCACGTACCGCGAGGCGAACTCGCCCATGTTCGTCTTCGCGATGATGAGGGCGCCCGCCTCCTTCATCCGCGTCACGATGGTGCCGTCGCGCTCCGACATGTAACCGGCGAAGAGCGCCGACCCGTAGGTCGTCGGCATGTCGCTTGTCTCGACCTGGTCCTTGAGGAGGACGGGGATGCAGTGCAGCCGTCCGGTGAGGCCGCCGGAGGCGAAGGCGGCGTCGAGGGCTCGGGCCTCCTCGAGGGCCCGCGGGTTGACGACGGCGATCGAGTTGAGCCGCGGCCCCTGCTGGTCGTACGCGTCGATGCGCGCCAGGTAGCTCTCGACCAGACCCTCGCAGGTGAGGTCGCCCGACCGGAAGGCGGCGTGGACTTCCGCGACCGTCGTCTCCTCGACCGCGAAGGTCTGCGCCCGGAGCGGGAGCGGGACCGCCGTGAACGCCACGGCGAACGAGAGGGCCAACCGGATTGCGATCGACGTTCGAGCAGACATGGCAGCACCTGTCCTCGGGGGAAGCTCGATGAGTAGCCGTTGAGATGAACCTGTAGCCTCAACTTTGGCGAGACCCGATCCGACCGGAAGGCGCGATTTCGGAGAGATCGACCCGGGAATGTGGGAATGAGCCGCTACTGCCTGGACACGTTGACCTACAGCACGGGGGCGCGTCAGTCTGCTTCGGTTCGGCAGAAGCGGATGGCGGTGACGGCGAGGATGCGGGCCAGTTCGACGAGGTCGGCGGCCAGGATGCTTTCGTCGGGGCGGTGGGCCTCGCGGACGTCGCCGGGGCCGAAGAGCACGGTGGGCACGTGGCCGTGGTTGACGAGGAGCCGCATGTCCGCGCCGTAGCGCACGCCCCCGACGCGGGGTTCCGTGCCGCCGAGTGACCGCACGGCGCCGGCCAGGGTGCCGACCACGGGGTCGCTCGTGTCCGTGCGGGCGGGGGCGAACTGCGCCCCGACCCACTCGACGGTGGGCGGGTGGTCGCGCAGCCAGGCGTCACCGCCTGTGGCCTCGGCCACGGCGTCTTCCAGCGCGCGTTGCGCCCCGGCGAGGTCTTCTCCGGGCGCGACGCCGTAGCGGCCCTCAATGACGAGGCTCTCGGCCACGGTCGAGGGCCAGATCCCCGCCCGGAGCCGCCCCATGGTCAGGGCGTACGGCAGCGCTTCCCCGCGGAAGAGCGGGTCGGCCACGTCGCGGTTCCGGTCCGCCTCGAGGGCCCGGAGTCGCTGGAAGATGGGGATGAACTTCTCGACCGGGTCCACGCCCTCTTCCCGCATCGCCCCGTGCGCGGCGAGGCCGGGAACCGTGAGCCGGAAGCTGAGCGCGCCGGCCTGCGCGGGCGCGATGACGAACTCCGTCGGCTCGACGACGATCGCGCCGTCCCCCGTGTGGCCGCGCTCGATCGTGGCCAGCGTCCCCGAGCCGCCGTCCTCTTCGCCGATCACGCTCTGGATCCGGAGCGCGCCGTCCAGTTCGATCCCCGCGTCGCGCAGCGCCCGCGCAGCCGCCAGCGCGCCGCACACCTGCCCCTTCATGTCCACGACCCCGCGCCCGAACAGGCGCCCGTCGCGCTTCGTGAGTTCGAAGGGCGGGTGCGTCCAGCGCTCGACCTCGCCGGCGGGGACGACATCAACGTGCCCGTTGAGGATCAGCGTGCGGCCCTCGCCGCGTCCCATGCTGCCGACGACTCCGAGACCTTCGTGACGCTCCACGTCGGCGGTGTAGGCGGGGTGTCGGCGCAGCCGCTCGAAGTCGATCTCCCACACATCGGTCTCGAGGCCGATGGCCCGCATCTCGGCGGCCACCCGCTCCTGGGCCGGCGTCTCGCGGTTCGCGACGCTCTCGATCGCGATCAAGTCGGCCAGAAGCGCGAAGAGCCGGCCCGCGTCCACCGCCTCCGCGGCGCGGCGTTCCTCGCGCTTCAGCACGGCATTGTCTTCCGGCATCGTCTCCCTCTCGCCTGCGTGGACCGCGGAGTATGTCACCGATCCGACACTCGGGGCGACCCGGCCCGGTGGTCTCGTCCGCGCGTTGCGCAACGGCTACCGTACCGGCCGGGAGCAGGACCGACGCAGCATGAACCAGGGAGTGTGATCGATGCGGCTCCAGACACGACATTCGTTCACGAGACTGGCCGCGGCGACGCTGGCCATCGGGATGCTGGCCGCCGTCCCCGTCGCGGCGCAGTCCGTCACGCCCGAGGGGGACCCGGGCCTCGGCCGTCTTCTGGCGGAGATCGAGCGCCTGGCGCCCAGCAGTGGGGGCACGGTGGGCGTGGGCGCCGTTCACATCGAGACGGGGCGTGCGGTGTGGTTCAACGAGGACGAGCGCTTCCCCATGGCCTCGACCTACAAGGTCCCGATCGCGGTGCAGCTCCTGTCCCGGGTCGACCGCGGCGAGATCTCGCTCGCGGACATGGTCGAACTCGAACCCGCGGACATCCATCCCGGCAGCGGCACGATCTCGAACCTGTTCGACGACCCCGGAGTGGCGCTCTCCCTCCGGAACCTGCTCGAACTGATGCTCCTCATCTCCGACAACAGCGCGACGGACCTCACGCTCACCGCGGCCGGCGGACCCGACGCGGTGAACGCGCGCATGGCGGAACTTCAGGTCGACGGCCTGAGCGTGGACCGTCCGACGTCGTCGCTGATCGGCGACTATTCCGGCGTCGCGACCCCCGCGGACGGGCGCATCTCGATGGCGGAGTTCCGGGACCGGGCGGCCGACGTGACGGCAGCCGAGCGCGGGGCGGCGCGGGAGGCCTTCTCGACCGATGCGCGCGACACGTCGACGCCGCGCGCGATGGCGCACCTGCTCGCCATGACCTGGGCGGGGAAGGCGCTGGGCTCGAAGAACACGGAGGTCTTCAAGGACGTCATGCTGCGCGTCCAGACCGGCACCGGCCGCATCAAGGGCGTGCTGCCGCCCGGCACCCCGGTCGGCCACAAGACGGGCACGATCGGCGGGACGACCAACGACGTCGGGTACATCTACCTTCCGGACGGGGCCGGGCACGTGATCACGGTGGTGTTCGTGAAGGACTCCGAGCGGCCGGTCCCGGCGCGCGAGGCGACGATCGCCCAGATCTCCCGCGCGATCTACGACTACTTCCTGTTCAACCCGGGCACCCCGGCGGACCAGGCCGCCGACCGTGCCAACCCCCGCTACGGCGTGTGGAAGCTGCGCTCCGACGCGCCGCCCCCGGCCCTCAATGTCATGACCTATGAACCCTGGGGGGACGGCGGGATGAAGATCACCGTCGAGTCCACCAACGCCCGCGGCGGCGAGGCGAAGTGGAGCTACGACACGATGTTCGACGGCGAATTCCGGCCCGTGACCGGGCGGGACGGGGTCGAGACGGCGGTGGAGGTCGTGGACCGCTATACGAACCGGATCACGAGCCGGCGGGACGGCCGCGTCACGCAGGTCATCATCAACGTCCTGTCCGAGGACGGAAACCGGATCGACAACGAGTACCGGAGCACGGACGCGGACGGGAACGAGCGCGTATCGCACGCGGTGTACGAACGCATCGGCGGGTGAGGCGGTGAGCGAGGCGATGGCCAGGGACTACGACGCGATCATCATCGGCGCCGGCGTCATCGGCGTCTGCACGGGCTTCGAACTGGCCAAGCGCGGGTTCCGGACGCTCAACGTCGACAAGCTCCCCGCCGCCGGGTACGGCTCGACCTCGAACACCTGCGCCATCATCCGGCTCCACTATTCGACCCCGGACGGCGTCGCCATGGCGCGCGAGTCCTACTTCTACTGGCTCGACTGGGGGAAGTATGTCGGCGTGCCGGACCCCTCCGGGCTCGCGCGCTACGTCAACACCGGCTGCCTCGTCACGAAGACGGAGAAGAACCACTACCTGCAGCGGGTGAAGGAGAGTCTCGACGAACTCCACGTCGCGTACGAGGATCTCGACGCGGAGGGCATGACGGAGAAGCTCTCCGTCCTCGACACGCGGCAGTTCGGGCCTCCCGTCACGGAGGAGGACCCGGGGTTCGGCCGGCCCTCGGGGGGAAACGTGGCCGGGGCCCTCTACATCCCGGAGTCCGGCTATATCAACGACCCGCAACTGTGCTGCCACAACGTCCAACTCGGGTGCGAGGCGCACGGGGGCGAGTTCCGCTTCAACACGGAGGTGACGGAGATCCTGCGGGAGGACGGGAGGGTCGCGGGCGTCCGGCTGAAGGACGGGTCCGAGGTGCGGGCGCCCGTCGTGGTCAATGTCGGCGGGCCTCATTCCTTCGTCATCAACCGGATGGCGGGGGTCGAGGAGGGGATGAACATCAAGACGCGCGCCCTGAAGCAGGAGGTGTGCCACGTGCCCGCGCCGGAGGGCGTCGACTATAACGTCGTCGGGATGCTGATTTCGGACAGCGATATCGGGTGTTATTCGCGGCCGGAAGTCGGCAATCACATTCTGATCGGTTCGGAGGATCCGCCGTGCGACGATCTGGAGTGGGTGGAGGACCCGGACGACTATGACAACACCTTCAGTTATCAGTGGAGGACGCAGGTCCTGCGCGAGGCGCAGCGGGTGAAGGGACTCCCGGTGCCGGAGGCGCGGCAGGGACTCGTCGATCTCTATGATGTGTCGGACGACTGGATCCCGATCTATGACAAGTCGGACCTGCCCGGTTTCTACATGGCGGTGGGGACGTCCGGGAACCAGTTCAAGAACGCGCCGGTCGCGGGCCAGCTCATGGCGGAGTTGATAGAGGCGGTCGAGGACGGGCGCGACCACGACGCGGATCCGGTACAGTTCCATATGAAGTATACGAGGCGGGACTGTGACCTCGGATTCTTCAGCCGGCTGCGGACGATGAACCCGGATTCGTCCTACTCGGTCATCGGCTGACCCCTCACCCGTCGACTCGCCTTCCGTGAACCTCGGACCGCTGGGGCGACTGAAGTCCGCGCTCGGGGCGGGCGTCTTCCGGCCGGGGCGGCTGTGGGAGGAGCGGCCGCTCCGCCGCCGCTACGACGTGGTGATCATCGGCGGCGGCATCCACGGGCTCGCCACGGCCTACTATCTCGCCAGGGACCACGGCGTCCGGGACATCGCCGTGCTCGAGAGCGAGTACATCGGGTTCGGGGGCTCCGGGCGGAACACCGCGATCGTCAGGGCGAACCAGCGCACGCAGGAGAACGTCCCGCTCTATGACGAGGGCCTGAAGCTGTGGCCCATCCTCACGGACGAACTCGACTTCAACCTCATGTTCCACAACTGCGGGAACGTCAACCTCGCGCACAGCGAGGCGGCGGTGGCCGCGTTCCGGCTCTCCATCAACACGGCGAACTTCTGCGGCGTGCGCTCGGAACTGCTGGACCCCCAGCAGTGCAAGGAACTCGTCCCGGCGCTGGACGTGTCGGACCGGCCCGCGCACCCGATCCAGGCCGGCATGTACCACCCGCCCGGGGGCGTGGTGCGGCACGACGCGGTGGTGTGGGGACTCGCCCGGGGCGCCAGCCGGCACGGGGCCGCGATCCACCAGGGCGTCGAGGTCCAGGGGATCGACACCGAGGGCGGACGGGTCACGGGCGTGCGGACGAGCGCGGGGCCGATCGGGTGCCGGAAGCTCGGGATCATGGCGGGCGGCTACGGGCCGGCGATCGCGGCCATGCTCGACATCGAACTGCCCGTGAACCCGCTCACGATCCAGGCGATGGTCACGCAGCCGCTGAAGCCGTTCCTGCACCACGTCGTGAGTTCCGGGGCGTACCACGTCTACGCGAACCAGACGCTGAAGGGGGAGATCGCGACCGGCGCGCACATGGACCCGCAGGTGAACTACACGACGGACGTCACCGCGGGCTACTTCAAGCACCAGGCCGAGGCGCTGACGGATTTCATGCCGTGCCTGAAGGGCGTGCGGTTTCTGCGCGTGTGGGCGGGGCTCGCGGACATGACGCCGGACATGGCGCCCATCCTCGACGGCAACTTCGCCCACGAGGGGCTCTACCTGGACGTGGGCTGGGGCTACTTCGGCTTCAAGTCCGGGCCGGTGGCGGGGAAGTACATGGCCGAGTTCATGGCGCGCGAGGAGGCGCCGGACATCCTGCGCCCGTTCGCCCTGCGCCGCTTCCTCGAGAACCGGTACATGGGGGAGACGGCCACGACGATGAAGTACGGGCAGTGGGACTGACGGCGCCGTGACGTTCCGGTTGACGTGCCCGGTGTGCGGGAAGCGCGACGTGTACGAGTTCGCGTACGGGGGACCGGAGCGGGGGCCGCGGCCGAGGGAGGCGGATCCGGGGGCCGGACCGGATCCCGCGGACGGAGCGGGCCCCGCGACGGGGGCCGAGGCGCACTTCCGGTGGGCGCAGTTCCGCATGAACCGCCTGGAGCCGCAGGAGGAGTGGTGGCACCACGCGGCGGGCTGCGGCGTCTGGTTTTCGACGTGGCGCGATCCGGCCACGAACCGGGAGTCACGGCCCGGCGGCGGCGAGGCGAGCGGGAATGAGGCGAGCGGGGGAGATTCGTCGTGAGGCGGCTGCCGCCCTCTTCGACGGAGCGCATCGACCGCTCGCGGCCGCTCGGTTTCCGCTGGTGCGGGCGCCTGCTGGCGGGGTTCGAGGGAGATACGGTGGCCTCGGCGCTCTGGGGCGCGGGGGTCCGCACCTTCGGCCGGAGCTTCGAGTATCACCGGCCCCGGGGGCTGTACGACCTGGACGGGGAAGGGTCGAGCCAGCTCGTTTCGATCGACGGCGTGCCGAACCAGTCGGCGGGAACGACGCCGCTGCGCGAGGGGATGGAGGTCGGAGCGCAGAACGTGCGCGGCGATCCCCGGTTCGACGCGTTCGGTTTCCTGGACCGGCTCGACCGGTTCATGCCGGCGGGTTTCTACTACCGGCTCTTCCACCGCCCCGCGTGGGCCGCCCGGTTCTTCCAGGAACGGATGCGGGCGCTGGCCGGCCTGGGCGTGTTGAGGCTGGACGCGGCGGAGCGGGCGGACGGGGGGGAGCCGGCGGAGCGCTACCTGCACGCGGACGTGGCGGTGGTCGGCGGCGGCCCGGCGGGGCTGTCGGCGGCGCTCGAAGCCGGACGGCGCGGCCTGCGGGTGTGCCTGTTCGAGCGGCGGCCGTGGCTGGGCGGGCATCTCGACTGGCGGGTGCGGGACGGTCGTCCGCTGGCCGATGACGTGTCGGCCCTCGTCGAGCAGGTCGAAGGGACGGACTCGATCCGCCTGTTCCGGCACGCACCGGTCACGGGAATCTGGGGCGAGAACCTGCTCACGGGCTTTCAGCTCGCGGGACCGGACGCGCCGTCCGAAGCGGGCCGGGGGGAAGTCCACTGGGAGTGCCGCGCGCGGACGATCGTGGTCGCGACGGGGTCGATCGAGCGACCGCTCGTGTTCGAGCACAACGATCGTCCGGGCGTGATGCAGGTCGATACGGCGATCCGGCTCGCGCGGACGTACGGCGTGCGGCCGGGCGCGGCCGCCGCCTTCAGCGTGGGCGACGACCTCGGGCTCGAGGCGGCGGCGGACCTGGCCGCGCTCGGCGTGGACGTGCGCGTCGTCGCCGACGCCCGGCGCGAAGGGCACGACCCGGAGCTGGTCGACGCCCTGTCGGCCGCGGGGATCGACTTCCGGCCGGGCTGGGCCGCGGCCCGCGTGCGCGGGCGGGGCCGGGTGCGGGGGGTCGAACTGGCCGGCCGGGCGGGGAGCGGCGCGGCGGGTGGCGGGGCGGGCGATTCGCTGCGCGTGGCGTGCGACCTGCTCGTGGCGAGCGCGGGGCGGCAACCGGACATCGGGGTGCTCTCGTGCGCCGGCGCGCGGTTCCGCCACGGCGAGCGCACCCGGACCTTCGAGCTCGAGCGCCTCCCGCCGAACGTGTTCGCCGCGGGCGGCGTCCTTCGGCTCACCGATCTCGAGGCGCTGACCGGTTCCGGCCGGATCGCGGGGCTCGAGGCCGCCGCGGCCTGCGGCGCGAGCGTCGCGGGCGAGCTGACCCGGGAGCGCGCCCGTCTGGCCGACCTGCCGGGGCCCGCCCGGGGCTCCTCGATCGTCCGCGGACCGGCCGCCGGACGGCGTCTCGCCCCCGGCCGCAAGGCGTTCCTCGATTTCGACGAGGACGGCACGTGGAAGAACGCGGCCCAGTGCGCCGCCTACGCCTTCGACGTGCCCGAACTCGCGAAGCGCTTCGGGAACTTCGGCCTCGGCCCCGGGCAGTACCGCGTGCCGGGCCAGAACCTCGCCATGGCGATGGCCGAGATCGCGGAGCGGCCGGTCGGCAGCTTCGCCGCCACCACGGTGCGCCCGCCGGTCATCCCCCCTTCCCTCGCGACGCTCGCCGGCCCGAACCACGACATCCACAAGCGGACCCCGCTCCACGACGACCAGGCGTCGCGCGGCGCCGTGTTCCGACGGGCGGGGCCCTGGCAGCGGGCGCGCTACTTCAGCGCGGACCGTCAGTGCCTGGAGGAGATTCGCAACGTGCGCGAGAACGTCGGCCTCCTCGACAGCTCGCCGCTGGGCAAGTTCCGGATCTGGGGCCCCGACGCCCTGCGCGCCCTCCAGCGCGTCTACGTCTCCGACATGACGCGGGCCCGGCCCGGACGCTGCACGTATTCGGCGATGTGCAACGACACCGGCAACATCATCGACGACGGCGTCGTCGTGCGGACGGGCGAGGACGAGTTCTACTTCACGACGAGTTCCAACCGGGCGGGGACCACGGTCGAGTGGCTCCGTTTCCACACGCGGTACGACGGGTGGGACTACAACCTCGTGAACCTCACCGACGCCCTCGCCTCCATCAACGTGGCCGGGCCGAACGCGCGGCGGGTGCTGGAGAAGATCACGGGCGAGGATCTGTCGGACGAGGCGTTCCCGTACCTCGGCTGCCGCGAGATCGAGGTGGGGGACGGCGTGGCGGCGCGGTGCCTGCGCCTCGGGTTCGTGGGCGAGCTGTCCTATGAACTGCACGTGCAGGCAAGCTACGCCCGGTACGTGTGGGACCTGTTGTGGGAGGCGGGGGCGGAGTACGGCATCCGGCCGTTCGGGCTCGAAGCGCAGAACTGCCTGCGGGCCGAGAAGGGCCACGTGATCATCGGGACGGAGTCCGAGCAGCGCGTCACGCTCCTCGACATCGGCATGGGCTGGCTCTGGGACCGCGAGGACACGGCCTCCGGCAAGGTGGGCGCCGCGGCGCTGCGCCACTGCGAGGAACAGGCCGGGCGGCTGAAGCTCGTCGGGCTACGGGTCGACGACCCCGCGGGCGACGCGGGCGGCGACCGCTCGCGATGTCGCACCGGCCCGAGGACGGGGCGCTCGTCGTGGACGGGGAGCGGATCGCCGGCTTCGTCTGTACGACGCGGCACAGCGAGACGCTGGGCTGGCAGTACGGACTCGCGCTCGTCGAGGAGCGGCTGGCGGAGCGGGGCCGTTCGCTCGACCTGTACGAGTCGCCGGGCCGGCGGACCGTGCGTTCGGCCGCGACCGTGGTGCCTCCCCACTTCTACGATCCGAAGGGGCAGCGTCTGCGGACCGCCCCCGAAGGGCGCCCGCGCCGGTCCGGCGAGGCGCCATCGCAGCCGGCGCCCGCGGCCCATCGCCGGTCTCCGGTCCGCTTCGACGCCACGCCCGCCCGCACTGAGCGCCGGGCCGGCTGGAACGTGGTGCTCGACTACGAATCCGACCGCGCCCCCACCGACGCCCTGCGCCAGGCCTGCCTCATCGACCTCAGCCACCGCGCGCGCTGGGACGTCCAGCACCGCGACATCCGGACCGTGCGGCCATTCGGCCTGGACGTGCCCCCCGCGCCGGGCGAAGTCGCGATCCGCGACGGGCTGATGATCAACCGCATGAACGGAACCCAGGCCTCGATCTGGCACGTCGGACCGGGCGCACCCCCAGCCATGCCGGACGGCGCGCATTACACGGACACGACCGACTCGCACTGCTGGCTCGCGCTGCTGGGAGATGCCGTTCAGGAGGTACTGGAGAGCGTCACCGATCTCGACCTCTTCGACCCGGCGCGCGCACGGCCGTGCCTGACCCAGGGGCCCGTCCTCCATGTCCCCTGCCAAGTCGTAACGTGGCGCGAGAACGCCGTACTGATCGCGTTCAGCCGGGGATACGGACTCACCTTCGTCGAAGCACTCCTCGAATCGGGGCGCCACGCGGGGCTGCGCCCAGCCGGCGAACGGCTCTTTACCGACTGGGTGCGCGCGTCCGGCGGTTGAGACGTTCCCGCGGGAACGCGTCCGGTGCTACCTCACCCATGCGCGACGACTGCGGCCTGACGTAACCCCGCGCCCCAACCCCTCGGGTCGCTAGCGTACCGGCAATCCGTCCCGGGAGGGTGTCGAGCGCCGCTTCGAGGCGGCGGACCACCCCTCCGTCAGTCGCCGACGCCTTCCTGCATGGGACTGATGAACCGGAGCGACCCCCGCGCAATGTGCATCGGTTCGTACGTTCAATTGCAGTATTCGTATGTTAAGCACAATAATCGCCTGCCAGCTGCCCGCCATCGGGGGGATGATGGCCGCTTGGCCTCCACCTCAAGGAACTCCATGACCCGTCCTTCGCGACCGAATCGGGCCTCGCTGGGACTGAGAGCCGCGCTGCTGCTGCCCATCATCCTCGCCTGGTACTGCGGCGGTTCGCCGGCCGGTCCCGACCCGACACCGGAACCGCCGCCCCCCGACGTCCCGCTGCCGGCCGCGACAGTGGAGGTTGCCCCGGGCTCCGTCGTTCTAAGGTCCCTGGGCGACACCGAGACTCTTGCCGCGACCGTCCGCAGCCGGGATGGCGCCGTCCTGCCGAACGCGTCAGTTGACTGGGCAAGTAGCGATCCCACGGTCGCGAGCGTCGACGCGGGCACCGTCACGGCGCTCTCGAACGGCGAAGCCTCGGTCACCGCAACGTCCGGCGCGGCATCCGGTTCGGCCGCGGTGCGCGTCGAACAGGTCGCGGCGCGACTGAATGTGGTGCCGCGGGACGTCTCGTTCGCGGCGATCGGCGACACGGCGCGGCTTTCCGCCACCGCGTACGACGGGAACGATCACGAAGTCGCCGACGCGACCGTCGAGTGGAGTTCGACTTACCCCGATGTGGCGACGGTTTCCGACGACGGGCTGGTGACCGCGGTATCGCCCGGGACGGCCGAGATCGTGGCGGCTTCCGGCGCGGCCGTGGACAGCGTCGCGGTTTCGGTCGTGCAGGCGGGATCTTCCCTGGATGTCGAGCCGGCCAGTCTCACCTTCGCGGCGATCGGGGACACGGCGCGGTTATCCGCCACCGTCTACGACGCGAACGGTCGCGAGGTCGCCGGCGCGACCGTCGAGTGGAGTTCGAGTGACTCCGACGTGGCGACGGTCTCCGGCGGGGGGCTGGTGACCGCGGTATCGGACGGGGCGGCCGAGATCGTGGCGGCCTCCGGCGCGGCGAAGGACACCGTCGCCGTGAACGTGGACTCGACGGACCGCGGTATCCTTGCTGCGTTTTATCATGCCGCGGGCGGCCCATCCTGGCGTCGCAGCGACAAGTGGCTGACGGACGCGCCGCTGTCGGAATGGTACGGCGTGGAAACGGGGACCGACGACCGCGTGACCGCCCTCGAACTCAGGGAAAACGGTGCCGTCGGAAACCTCGCCCCGGAACTCGGACGCCTCTCGCGTCTCGAGACATTGGATCTCTATGAGAACAAACTGACCGGCCGACTGCCGCCGGAACTCGGGAACGCAACCCGCCTCCGGGAGATCGATCTCGGCCGCAACCAGTTCCGCGGCCCCGTTCCGCCGGAACTGGGCAGGCTGCGGAGTCTTCGTTCCCTGAACCTGGAGTACATGTGGCTCAGCGGACGCATTCCCGGTGAACTCGGCGCCCTGTCCGAACTGCAGTCCCTGAACGTCTTCAGCAACACCTTGACCGGCCGCGTGCCGCCCGAACTGTCGAATCTTCGAAACCTGCGTACGCTCATTCTGGCCGATAATCAGTTGACGGGTTCCATCCCCTCCACGTTCACGCGCCTTGAGAATCTCAGCACCTTCTACTGGGACCAGAACGATGGTCTTTGCGCTCCCGGCACCGAGAGCTTCGAGGCGTGGCGCCGTAACCGCCGTACGGATGGGCTTCGTTGCGACGCCGCGAACAGAGCTACGCTCGAGTACGTGTTCGAGAACCTGGGTGGCGAAGGATGGACCCGCGCCACCGGCTGGCTGGGCGATGGGCTGCTGGAGGGCTGGTACGGGGTTGACACAGATTCCCTCGGGAACGTCAAGATTCTGGATCTGTCCAACAACGGGCTGGAGGGTCGGCTTCCCGACCGAATCTCCGAGCTGACCTCCATGACGACGCTACGCCTGGACGGGAACCGTTCGCTCTACGGCCCCATCCCCCAGTCTCTCACGGCCCTCATGCTCGAGCAGTTTCGGTACGGAGGCACGGCACTCTGCGTACCCAACGCCACGACGTTTCAGGCCTGGCTGGGGGCCATCCCCGATCGACACGGACCGGATGAGCCGTGTCCCGCTCTTTCCGACCGCGACATCCTCGCTACGCTCTATGAGGCCACCGGCGGATCCGCCTGGACCGACAACACGAATTGGCTCACCGACGCGCCTCTGCGGGAATGGTACGGAGTCGAGACGAACAGGGAGGGGGCCGTAACGGAGCTGGTGCTCTACGGAAACAACCTGCGCGGTCGCGTACCCCCGGAAATCGGACAACTTGAAGCACTGACGATTCTGGACTTCGACTACAACTGGCTCCGCGGTCCTGTACCTGCCGCGCTGGCGGACCTCGAGCAGCTGCGGATCCTGAGCCTCCACAGCAACCTGCTCGAGGGATCGATACCGCCGGAACTGGGGACTCTGCGGGCCCTCGAGGTGCTGAAACTCCGCGATAACCGGCTGACGGGCCGGATACCTCCGATGCTGGGCGAGTTGACGTCGCTCTTTGAACTGTGGCTCAATACGAACCGGCTTGAGGGACCGATCCCGCCGGAACTGGGCGACCTGACGAACCTGGAGGACCTTCGGCTCTCCTCCAACCGGCTCGAGGGCCCGATCCCGCCGGAACTCGGCCGGCTCGAGTCGTTGGGAGTGCTCTGGCTGGACGAGAATCGGTTGACAGGCCGGATCCCGCCGGAGCTCGGCAACCTGAGAAACGTCGCGTTCATGTACCTCGGCTTCAACGAACTGTCCGGGGAGATCCCTCCGGAGTTCGGCAATCTGCGCAGTGTGTGGGAACTCGGCCTTGATGCCAACGAACTGACGGGACGGATCCCTCCGGAACTGGGGCTCCTCAGGGATACGGGCGGCGAACTCAATCTGCGGCTCAACAAGTTGACGGGGCCGATCCCCGCCGAACTCGGCAACCTCGAATCTCTCGCGAAGCTGCGACTCGGATTCAACAACCTGGAGGGGCGTGTCCCGCCGGAACTGGGACAGATGAGAAACCTGGAGTGGCTGGATCTGGCGCATAATCCGCGGCTGAGCGGGCCCCTTCCGTCGACGTTCGCGGACCTCGGAAGACTCGGGCGGTTCGAGTGGACGGGGACCGGGCTGTGCGTGCCGGAGGTTCCTGCCCTCCTGGACCGGTCGAACCTCTGGCGCATCCCGCGTTGCGACAGGAAGGCCTTGACCGGTTCGCAGGCGTACCTGACGCAGGCGGTCCAGTCACTCGAATTCCCGGTACCGCTGATCGAAGGCAAAGCGGCGCTGCTGCGAGCCTTCGTGATCGCGCCACGGCCAACGGGCGCCGGGATCCCCGATGTCCGAGCGACGTTCTTCTACGGGGAAGATGAGATTTACGCAGTCGATGTCCCCGGAAAATCGACACCGCTCCCCATCGATCTCGCCGAGGCGGAGGCATCGCTCGACAAGTCCGCCAACGCCGACATTCCCGGATGGGTCGTAAGGCCCGGCGTCGAATTGGAGATCGAGGTCGATCCGGCCGGAACCCTGGATCCCGGACTCGGAGTGTCGCCCCGGATTCCGGAGTCCGGCCGCTTGCGGCTGCCGGTTGAACGGATGCCGACCTTCAATCTTACGGTCGTCCCCTTCCTGTGGAGCGCCCGGCCGGATTCAACGGCGATCGACCTCGCCGCGGAGATGGCGGCGAACCCCGAAGGACACAGGCTGCTGTGGGAAACCATCGACCTCCTCCCGGTCGACGATCTGAGCATCGAGGCGCACGAGCCCGTACTGACGTCGAGCAACGATTCGGACGCGCTTCTCGATGAAGTGGGCGCCGTCCGCGTTATGGAGGGAGGGCGGGGTTACTACATGGCGGCGCTCTCCGGCGAGGCCACGGGTGCCTGGGGGGTGGCGTGGATCCCGGGATGGACGAGCTACGTGCGTCTGGGCTTTTCGAGCCAGCCGGAGGAGGCGCTCACGATAGCGCACGAACTCGGGCACAACCTGAGTCTCTTCCACGCCCCGTGCGACGTGGGGGCTACGCTGGATCCCGCGTATCCCTTCCCCGACGGATCAACGGGCGCGTGGGGGATCGATTCGCGCTCCGGCGAGGCCGTTCTCGTGCCGGCGACGACAGCAGATTTCATGTCCTACTGCGTCCCGGCCTGGATCGGCGACTACCATTTCGGGAAGGCGGCGGCCTATCGCACCATAGCCGCGGCGTCCGATGCCCCCGCACCGCCCACGGCCACCATGCTCCTCTGGGGCGGCGCGGAAGCCGATGGCACGCCGTATCTGAACCCGGCCTTCGCGGTCGACGCACCGCCCGCGCTGCCGACCTCCGACGGCGAGTACGAGATCGCCGGGCGCGCGGCGGATGGCCGCCTCCTCTTCTCGTTGAACTTCGACATGACGCCCGTCGCCGACACCGAAGGGCGGCTGGGGTTCGCGTACGCCGTCCCCATCCAGGGGGAGACGGTCGCCCTCCTTGAGGAGATCACGCTCTCCGGTCCGGGCGGCGCCGTCACGATGGATCGGGACACCAACGAACCGGCCGTCATCCTGCGCGACCGGCTCAGCGGACGGGTGCGCGGTCTGCTTCGGGACCTGCCGCAGTCCACGCGAACGTTGGCCGATGCCGTGACCGGACTCGGCGTCGGGCCGGACGTCGATGTGTTGTTCAGCCGCGGGATCCCGCACAACGACCCGGAGCCCTGAAGCAGCCGAAGCCGAGTTGGGCACCGAGCGTGAAACGGGGGCCGGCGGGTGAGTGGTTCAGGGAGCCGGACCAGGTGAGGACGCGGTCGCCGGACATCCGCATGCCGTAGCCTCCGCTCAGGTCGAGCGCCCACGGGTCACGGGCGTTCAGTCCGGGCTCGCCCTCGGCCGTAGTCGCGGGCGCGTAGCGGCTGTAGACCTGCTCCTGCCACAGCGCGTCTCCGCCCGCGAGGGCGTCGCCCCAGCGGGGGGAGAGGGAGAGCGACGGCCCTTCCCCGCCGCGGTTGCCCAGGCTGAGGGTGAAGCCGAGACCGCGCTCCTCGTAGCCGGCCGCGGAGTGGACGGCGAGCACGCGGCCCTGTGCGTCGATGCGCAGGATGCCCGCCTGGGCGCGCAGCCCGCCGATCAGTTCGAGGCCGGTGCCGGGCTGGCCGTCGCCGCCGTCGCGGCGGACGTGGGCCTCGCCGAACGGGGAGAGCGTGAGCCCGCCGAGCCGGAGTTGCTGGGACAGCTCGGCGCCGAAGCGCAGCTGGTTCACGGCCGCCGTCTGGCCATCGAGGGTCTCCGTGCCGTCGTCGGTGGCGAGTTCGGCCCACGCCGCGTCGGTGCGCAGCCCGAACTCGAAGCCGCCGCTCGCGGCCAGGCGCCGGCGCAGCTCGACGAGGCCCATGCGCAGGCCCAGCCCGCTCGTCTCCATCCGGCCGCCCCTGTCGCGCACGTTGTCCGCGTCGCCCCAGCCGGCGCCGGCCATGGCCCAGACCGAGGTCGCCCCGCTGGACCACTGCAGGTAGGGGTGTACGGCCACGAGCCGGGTCTCGAGCGATCCGCCCGTCCCGCCCGTGCGCCAGTCCCCGGTGCCGCGACTGCGCGCCACGGCCACGCCCAGCATCCAGTTGTCGGTCAGCCAGGTGTCCAAGCCGACGTAGCCGGTCTGAAGCTCGCCGTCGTAGTCGCTTTGGTCCGAGGGCGCGCCCTGGAACGTCTGAACATCGCCCTGGCCCCAGAGCTGGAAGCGCAGCCCGCCTCCGCCGGCCTCCTGGGCGCCGCCGAGCCCGAACTGGAATTCCGAGCCGCGCAGCGGGTCCCGTCCGCCCTGGAAGCGGAAGAGATCGCCGAGGCCCGCATCCCCGCCGGACTGCGCTCGGGAGGAGACGCCCGACAGCCAGCCTTCCCACATCCGCTCGGCGGTCGACTTCGCCGCGTCCGCCCCGAGTGGCACGTCGCGCCCCAGCAGCGTGAGCCGCGACGCCTCCGACCGGCTTGCCGCAGCGCGGCGCCCCAGCGTCGTGCGCGCGCTCGCCAGGTGCGACCGGGCCATGCCCGCCAGCGTGTGGGACACCGCCTCCCGCGCCGCATGGTCCGTCACGCCCACCGACACCGTCTGCATCGCCGTCAGGCCGCCCGCGTCCGCCGCCGTCACCTCGACGGTCGCCGACCCGTAGCCCACCGGGAGCAGCGTCAGCAGGCTCCCCGACACGGACGCCTCGACCACGGACGGGTCCGACGACACGGTGCTGTACGCGAGCGCGTCCCCATCCAGGTCGTCGAAGAACGGCCCCAGCTCGATCCGCGCCGGCTCCCCGCCCTCGTCCAGCGACTGGGCGGGGATCGTCCCCACCGCCTCCGGCGCGTCGTTCACCGGCGCCACCGTCACCTCGACGGCCGCCTCCGCCGTCCCGCCTCTCCCGTCGTCCACCGTGTACGTGAACCGGTCCGTGCCGTGCCAGTTCGCCGCGGGCGTGTACAGCACACCGCCCGCCGAGATCGCCGCCGTGCCGTTCCCGGGCGCCGACACCGATGCCATGCTCAGGCCGTCCCCGTCCGGATCCGTGTCGTTGGCCAGCACGTCCACCGTCACGGCCACGTCCTCGACCGTGGACGCCGCGTCGTCGGCCGCCTCCGGCAGCTCGTTCACGTCCAGGATATCCACCGTCACGAGCGCCTCTGCCGACAGGCCGTCCGAATCGCTCGCCCGCACGGCCAGTTCGTACAGGTTCGGCTCCGACTCGTAGTCCTCGCCCGGGCCGACGTACGACACGGCGCCGTCCCCCGCGCCGACCGCGAACCGTTCCGCGTCGCCGGAGGCCAGTTCGTACGTCAGCGCGTCGCCGTCCGGATCCGCCGCCGACAGCGCGCCCAGGCCGACCGGCGCTTCGCTGCCGTCGACGTTCTCCCGCAGCTCGAACGCGTACTCGGATGAGCCGAACGACGGCCCCTCGTTTACGTCGACCACGTTCACCGTCACGAGCGCTTCGGCTGACAGCCCACCCGCGTCCGTCGCCCGAACGGTCAGCTCGTAGATGTTCGGTTCCGTCTCGAAGTCCTCACCGGGACCCGTGTACGCCACGGCGCCGTCCCGTGCGCCGACCGCGAACCGTTCCGCGTCTCCGGAAGCCAGGTCGTAAGACACTCCGCCGCCGCCCGGATCCGTCGCCGACACCGCGCCGAGGTCGAACGGCTCACCGCTCCCGTCCGCGTTCTCGGGCAACTCGAACGCGTATCCGGACAAGTCGAACTCGGGCGGGGTGTAGTCGTCCTCGATCGTGCCCACGGCCGTCCGACCCTCGATCGTCACGTCGTCCGGCAGAACCCTTCCGATGATCGTGACCGTGAACGTCTCGTCGCCCTCCTCCTGGGCGTCCGGCAACGTCTCCACCGAGAACGACGCCGTCCTCTCGCCGGCCGGGATCGTCACCTGGCCGTCCGTCACCGGCGTGTAGTCGGCGCCCGGCGTCGCGCCGCGCGACCGCGGGTCGTCGTCGATGCCCGTCGACCAGCCCAGCACGACGTCGCCATCGGCCGGCGGGGAGACCCGCGCGGTGAACGTCACCGGCGAGCCCTCCGTCGCCGTGCCGCCCCTGACCGACACCGCGGGATCCGGCGGCGGCGGGGGCGGTGGGGGAAAGACCGTGGTCGTGGCGAGGGACGCGGACCACGCGCCCTCCCTGCCTCCCGACGCCGCGCGCACCTGCACGCGGTAGGCCGTGCCCGGAGACAGCCCCTCGATCGTCGCCGTCGTCGCCGTGCCCGGGTCCGGCGGGCCGTTCGGCTCCCCCTCCTCGATCCAGGCCGCGGGATCCGCGGGGTCCGATTGCCCCGCGTAGTAGCGAAGGTCGTAGTCCGTCACGGAGACGCCCGCTGGCGCGCTCCAGCTCACCGTCAGGCTCGTCTCCGAAGCCGTCGTCACTGTCGGCGGCGCCGACTTGAGCGTCTTCGCGTAGCCGTGGATTTCGAGCTGTAGGGACTGGGACTGAAAAACATCGCCCCAAGTAGTATTCGTGGGAGTATTCTCGCAGAAATTGGACGTATCCGTCGTATCTGTGTGCCACCGACATTTGCCATCGTCGGCGATGCTCCATCCGGCCGCGGCACCCGAGTCCTCGGCGTTGTCCCTCACGACCAGCGTATTCCACCTGCTGGCGCCCCCGTTGAGGCTGTGCACGTCGAGCACCACCCAATACGTCGTGCCGGCGGCAAGGTCGATGCCGGCGCCGGATGCAGTGAACGAGAGAAACCCATTGGCCAGCGAGGCCGGGTTCGTCAGCGTGACCACCTTGGCGCCCGGCAGGCCGGACGCGTCGGTCCGAATGCTCACGTCGTACGTCGGCGAAGCGGGGGGTTGGGCCTCAATCTCACTGATTTGGATCGTCACGCTGGTCAGCTTGTAGCCGAGGCCGTGGCTACCCGTGGTGAATGCCGTCGCGACATCGTACCCAAACGCTGCCCTCAGACCAGTATAGCTGACGTTGCCCACCAGCTTTACCGACGTCTGACCCGCCGCTGACGCCGGCGTTGCGGCCAGCGACAGTACCGCCACGGCGAACGCCGCGCCGACACCGATCCCGCGGCGCCGGATGCGGTTCCGGAACTGCCCTTCCGCTAGCAAGACGCCACCCCAAAATCGGGGGGGGGGGGGGGGGGGGAGGGGGTGAGGTGGAGGCGCGGGAGAGCGACGCTACGCAGCCGTGCGCGACCGCTCAGCCGCGTGCCTTCAGACGTTGCCGTGCCGGGCATATCGGGACCGTTCCTGTCGGGTTCAACGTTCAGACGGAGAGTCGAACGCATGCTTTTTAGGCGCCCGACCCCTGCTCCGGTATCACCTATTTGGGGGGGTACGACGAAGGCGGGGAGACGGCGGAGAGTGCTCCGCTACCGCCTGAGGAAGGCTAGCCGATCGCGGTGAGGGCCCGGTCCAGATCCTCCTTCAGATCGTCCACGTGTTCGAGGCCGACAGACATGCGGAGCAGGTTCTCCGGGGCCCGGGTCGTCGGGCCTTCGACGGACGCCCGGTGCTCGATGAGGGAGTGGGTCCCCCCGAGACTCGTGGCGCGGGCGATGACCTTCACGTGGGCCGCGACCGCGAACGCCTCGTCCCGGCCGCCCGCGACGTCGAAGGACAGCATGCCGCCGAAGCCGGACATCTGGCGCGCGGCGAGGGCGTGCCCGGGATCGTTCTCCAGGCCCGGATAGTGGACCCGCTCGGCGCGCGGGTGGGCGTCGAGGAAGCGGGCAAGCTCCATGGCGGTGGCACAGTGCATGGCCATGCGCGCGGCGAGGGACTCCAGGCCGCGCCTCGTGAGCCAGGCGTCGAACGGCGACGGCACGAGGCCGCCGTCCTTCTGGATCTTCCGTAGCGCGTCGAGCGTCCCGCCCGGCTCGCGCACGATGACCGCGCCGCCGGTCACGTCGCTGTGGCCGCCGAAGTACTTGGTCGTGGAGTGCATGACGAGATCCACGCCGAAATCCAGCGGCCGCTGCAGGAGTGGCGTCGCCCACGTGTTGTCGCAGCACGAGATCGCCCCGCCCTCCCGCGCGATGCCCGCGATCGCCTCGATGTCGGAGACGCGGATGAGCGGGTTCGACGGTGTCTCCATCCACACGAGGCGGGTGTTCGGTCGCATGGCGGCGCGGACGGCGTCGAGGTCGGTCATGTCGACGAAGCTCGCCTCGATGCCGCGCTCGGCGAACGAGTCCCGCAGGAGAACGCCGGTTCCGTAGTACGCGTCGTCCGCGGCCACGACATGGTCCCCCGGCGCGAGCGAGAAGATGACGGCGAACGTGGCCGCCATCCCCGAGGGGAACGCGACGGCTTCCGGCCCGCCCTCCAGCGCGGCCAGCGCCGCCTCCAGCAGGGCCCGATTGGGGTTCCCGCTGCGGGAGTAGTCGAACCCCCCGGGGTACGACCCGTCCTCCCCGCGCTCGAAGGTGGTCGAGAGCGTGATCGGGGGCGCGATCGCCCGGCTCGCCCCGTCCGGGTCCATGCCCGTCTTCACCGCCAGCGTTTCGATTCGCATGTCCGACCTTTCCGGGGGCACGGGATCAGCGTCGTCCGGCTCGGAGAGACCCGCCGATGAGGACGCCGACGGGGCCGATGACGAGCATCACGATGGGATACCATGCGGGGCCGTACGGGTCGCCGGACGCTGAGAGGCCGGCGAGCGAGGCGAGGCTGAAGAAGACGAGGATCGCCGCCAGGACGCCGGCATGGAGCCGGGGCGCGCGCGGAGCCGTGAGGGCCGCGAGGAAGCCGGCCAGAATGGTGACCGCGAGGCGTACGCCGAGGCTCGTGAAGATGAACGCGGCGCCCGGGGCCGCCCCCGGTTCGACGCCGAACAGCGACAGCATCAGCCGGCCGGCTAGCACCGAGCCCAGCGTCAGCACGACGAACCCCAGGATGACGGCGGCGACGCTGCGCAGGATCGAGGCGTCGTTCATGCGCGACCACGTCTCGACCGCTTCGTCGAGGTCGGGACGCGAGCCCTGAGGCGACGATCCGGAGTCGGTCATCCGTCCCTCTCCAGGACGGGCAGGACGATGTGCGATGCCCGGTCTCCGGCGTGGTGGATCATGTTCTCCGCGACCTCCCATTCCGTCTCGTCATAGTTGTTGCCGCCCGTGTTCAGGTTGCGGTCGAAGCGGGGGAAGTTGGAGCTCGAGACCTCGATCCGCACGCGGTGGCCGGGCGCGAACCGGTGCGCCACGGAATGGAGGTCCACCCGGACCGGATAGACCTGCCCCTCCTCCATCATCACGGGGTGCTCGTATCCGTCCCGGTAGCGCGCCCGCATGATGCCCTCGACGATGTTGATGGCCCGTCCGTCGGGATGCACGTCGAGGAGCTTCACGGTGAAGTCGGTGTCCGGGGCGCTCGAACTCACGTAGAGCCGCGCCTCGAGCGGGCCCGCGATCTCGAGGCCGCCGTCGCCGATCGGATCGCCGGTGTACACGAGGACATCCTCGCGTTCCTCGATGTCCGACTGGTCGAACGCGCCCGGCTGGTCGTCGGGGTTCCCGGTGCAGCAGACGGACCCGCCGCGGGAGGGGACGGGGTCCGCCGGGTCGTAGACGAACCGGTCCGCGGGTTCCTCGTCGGGGGCCTCGGCGGAGAGGACGCCGTCGCCGAGCCGCGTGTTCGCGTTGCCTCCGCTGCGGAGATAGAGGCGGGTCATCTCGGCCCCGTGGGGCGGCCACGTGTCGGCGGACGCCCATTCGTTCCGGCCCATCACGTAGTAGTGGACCCGGGGGATGTCGGTGACCCCGTTGTCCACGCCCTTCAGCCAGTGGTCGAACCAGGCGAGATAGAGGGAACGGTACGGCAGGCGGGCGTCGCCGAAGTCGACGTCCCCGACCACGGTGTTTTCCGTGGCGCGCTCGGACATGCAGTGGCTGGTGGGAGAAAGGATGACGTACTGGTGCGCGCCGCCCCGGTCGCTCACCGCGTTGTCCCGCATCATCCGCCACTGCTGGAGCGTCTCGTTCGCGCCGAGGTCGTACCACGAGTTCACGTGGAGCGCCGGCGTGTCGAAGCGGTCCGCGTCGCTCAGGTATCCGAGTCCGTCCCACCATTCGTCGGCGAGCGGCGTGCTCATGACCTCTTCCCAGTCCGTGTCCCGGTCGGGCGGGCCGTACTTCCGCATGAGGTCGATGGTGGGAAGCTCGCGGAGCGCGGCGAACATCTCGACGGGAGGCGGCGGCTCGCCTCCCGGGCGCTTGCGGCCGTTGCCGCGGAACCAGCCGAAGCTCGCGGAGAGCCCGAAGGCGCCGCCCTCGAAGATGCCGAAGTAGCCGTACCGGCCGCCGGCCGATCCGACCGCCCCGCCGGCCGCGAGCGGGATGGCGGCGGCGTGCGCCGGGTGGCGCTGCGTCATGAGTTGGGTCTGGTTCTCCCCGAGGTAGGAGCAGCCGAAGGTCCCGACCCTTCCGTTCGACCAGGGCTGGGTCGAGGCCCACTCGACGGCGTCGTAGCCGTCCTCGCGGTCCGCCGCGGACAGGAGATAATCCCCTTCCGACGCGTACTTGCCGCGCACGTCCTGGACGACGACGGCGTATCCGTGTCCCGCGAAGAACCGCGCCGGGGAGATCGCGCCGGCCCGATAGGTCGCCTTGTCGTACGGCAGCCGGATCATGACGACCGGCAGGGGGTCGCCGCGGTCGGCGGGCTCGACCGGCAGATAGAGGTCCGTCGCGAGGCGAACCCCATCCCGCATCGGGACCATGAGGTCGGTTTCGACCCGCACCTCGTGCTCCGGCTCAGGGGCCTCGTAGGGATTGGCCGGGTCCGGCGCGAATCGATGCAGGGCGGCGCCGGCGCCCGCCTCGCTCCGGCCGTCGGCGACCGGCCCCGGGGGGGCGTCTCCATCTCCGGAACACGCGGCGAGCGCCGCCGCCAGCGCGAGGACGAGTCCCGGCTTGGCCACCCGTCTGGAATTGTCCATCGGTTCCCACTCCCCAAGATTCACGCGTTCGAAACTTGTTCTCGAAGATGACACGACCCCCGGCCACGTAGCGAGTGACGACCACCATGGCTTCGGATCTCCACGAGCGCATCTGCAACGTCGTCGCCCGGATTCCCGCCGGCCGCGTCGCCACCTACGGGCAGGTCGCGGAACTCGCCGGACTCGGCGGACAGGCCCGGCTCGTGGGCTACGCGCTTTACGCCTCCGACCGGCCCCTCCCCTGGCACCGCGTGATCAACGCGCGCGGCGAGATCAGCCCCCGCGGCGACTCGTACTCCGAGATGATCCAGTACCAGTTGCTGGCGAACGAAGGGGTGGAATTCGACAAGTGGGGACGCATCTCGCTCAAACGCTTCCGCTGGAACGGGGAGATGTCGCCCCCCGCCAGCCCCTCGTCCTCCTCCTGATTCCGGAGCATCGCATGCGTCCTGACTCCCGCACCCATCCGGCCCGTCCATTCGCCCGCGCCCTGCTCGTCGCCCTGGCCGTCGGCGGCTTCGGGGCGCCGCTGCTCGCGCAGGAGACCCGCGTCGAGACCGCCCAAGGGAACGTCGACGGCGTCCTCGTCGACGGCATCCGCTCCTACAAGGGGATTCCGTTCGCGGCTCCTCCCGTGGGGGACCGGCGGTGGAGGCCGCCCCAGCCGGTCGAAGCGTGGGGGCAGCGGACGCTGCGCGCGCACAGCTTCGGCCCGGAGTGCATGCAGACCCCATACGGCGCGGGCTCGTTCTTCGGAGGTCCTCCCGCCCCGACGGCGGAGGACTGCCTGTACCTGAACGTCTGGACCGGGGCCGACGACGCCTCGGAGCGGCGGCCGGTCATGGTGTGGATCCACGGGGGCGCGCTCACGCGGGGGGCCGGCTCCACCGGCATCTACGACGGGACGGCGCTCGCGGAGAAGGGCGCGGTCGTGGTCACGATCAACTACCGGCTCGGGCCGTTCGGCTATCTCGCGCATCCGCTTCTCTCGGCCGAGTCCGAGCACGGATCGTCCGGCAACTACGGGGTCCTCGACCAGGTCGCCGCGCTCGAGTGGGTGCGCGACAACATCGCGGGCTTCGGCGGAGACCCGGAGCGCGTGACGATCTTCGGCGAGTCGGCCGGCTCGTGGAGCGTGAACACGCTGATGGCGACGCCGCTGGCGGCGGGCCTCTTCCACGGAGCCATCGGACAGAGCGGGGGGCGGTTCGGCCCCATGATGCGCCTTTCGGAGGCACCGGAGGGTGGGCGCTCCGCGGAGGAGATCGGCGCGGCGTTCCTCGGGGCGCTCGGGGCGGAGACGCTGGAGGACATGCGGCGGCTCTCCGCCGCGAGCGTGCTGGCGGGGCTCGAGACGCCGGCCGGGCGCGGCTTCAGGACGGCGGAGAACGTGGACGGCTGGGTGTTGCCGACGGACGTGACGACGGCGTTCGCCGAGGGCACGCACAACAACGTTCCGGTGCTCGTGGGGTTCAACGCGGATGAGATGACCTCCCTCTCGTCCCCGAGATCGGTGCCGGAGACGCTCGACGCGTGGCGCGAGTGGGTGGCCGGCCGCGTCGGCGACGATGCGGAGAGCTTCGATGCCGCCTACCCGGTGAAGGAGGAGGGCGAGATCTTCGACGCCTTCATGCGGAGCCGGGGCGACGCGCTGTTCGGCATCCAGATGCGGACGTGGGCGCGGGCGTCGGAAGCCGCCGGCGTGGATGCGTGGCTCTACTACTTCACGCACGAGCCGCCGGGGCCCGCGAAGGACTATCTCAAGTCGTACCACGCGGCCGAGATCGTGTACGCGTTCGGCAACGTCGGTCCCGGCGAACGGGAGGCGGTGGACCGCCAGTTGGCGCAGACGATGTCCTCCTACTGGGTGAACTTCGCCGCGGACGGCGACCCGAACGGCGCCGGACTGCCGCCGTGGCCGGCCTACACGCGCGATTCCGAGGCCCATCTCGTGCTGGGGCCGGCGGTGGAGGCGGGAAGCGAACTCCGCACCGCGCAACTTGACTTCTGGGAGCGGCGCCTGCGCGCCGGGATGCCGTGAGCGGGCCGCTCAACCGGCGACTCGCCGGGATCCGCGCCGAGAAGGAGGCCGTGCGTCCCCCCGCCGCGACGGCGGTCATGGCCGCGGGCACGGAGGCGCTGCGGGCCTCCGGAATCCTCGACCGAGTCCCCGGAGTGGGCGACCGGGCGCCGCTGTTCGCCCGCCCGAGCGTGGCCGGCCCCACGGTCCGGCTCGCGACGCTCCTCAAGCGGGGGCCCGTGGTGCTCAGCTTCTTCCGGGGCCGCTGGTGACCGTACTGCCGCGAAGAGCAGGCTGCTCTTCAGTCGGTTCTCCCTGAGATACGGGCCAAGGGGGCACGCCTCGTCACGCTCTCTCCCCAACTCCCGGAGTTTGCCCGCGGCTGGATCGAGGAGGACGGCATCGAGTTCGACGTCCTGCTCGACTTCGGGCTCGGCGTGGCGCGCGACTACGGCCTCACGTTCACCGTGGACGGCGACCTGCGAACCCTGTACCGCGACGGGCTCGGCATCGACCTCGCCCGCTTCAACGGCGACGAGTCCTGGGAACTCCCGCTCACGTCCACCTTCGTCATCGACCGCTCGGGAACCATCGTCTACGCCTCCGCCGACCCCGACTACACGGCGCGCGCCGAACCGTCCGAGGTCCTCGCCGCCATCCCGACCTAGAGTGCCCGAGCCCCGGCGGGAGGTGCGGCTGCTGCATGGGGTTCGGGGGCGGATGCGGGACGGGGTGCGGCTTTCGGCGGATGTCTATCTGCCGGCTTCCGGAGGTCCGTTCCCCACCATCCTGACCCGGACGCCCTACGAGAGCGGGCGGGACGTGTTCATCGAAAACGGCGTGTGGTGGGCGGAGCGCGGGTACGCGTTCGTGGCCCAGGACTGTCGCGGGCGGTTCCGGTCCGAGGGCGTGTTCCACGCGTATCTCCCCGAGATCGAGGACGGGCACGACACGCTGGAGTGGGTGGCGGGACAGGCGTGGTGCGACGGGAAGATCGGGATGTGGGGGCGCAGCTACGGCGGTCTCACGCAGTGGCTCAGCGCGCCGCTCGGCAGCCCGCACCTCACCTGCATGGCGCCGCACGTGATCTGCGACGACCACTTCGGGGACTGCCACTACCTGGGCGGGGCCTTCCAGTTGCTCCTCTCGCTCAGCGCGGCGGTGATCTGGGAGACGAACCTCGCCATCGTGACCGGCCCGCAGGCCGCGCGCCTGTTTCAGAACCCGAAGTTCTGGGCCCACCTGCCGATCATCGAGATGGACGAGCGCGCGATCGGGCGGAAGATCCCGTACTGGCGCGAGTGGCTGGAGCACCCGACGCGGGACGAGTACTGGGGGCGTCTCAGGGTCACGGACCGCTACCACGACGTCACGGCGCCCGCGTTTCAGCAGGGCGGGTGGTACGACGCGTACGCCGGCTCCCTGCTTCGCATCCACGAGGGGATGTCGGGGGCGGCGACCCCGCGCGCCCGCACGCAGAACCGGAGCCTGCTGGGGCCGTGGTCGCACGAGATCCCGGAGACGAGGACGGTCGGGGACCTCGACTTCGGCCCCGACGCCCGGGTGGATGTGCGGGAGGAGGAGCGGCGCTGGTTCGAATGGCAGCTTCGCGGCGTGGACGACGGGATCGGCGACGACCCGCCGCTGCGCTGGTTCACGACGGGCGCCAACCGGTGGCGGGAGGGCGCGGAGTGGCCGCCGCCGGGGACGGAGGAGGTGCCGTGGTATCTGCACAGCCGCGGGCGCGCGAACCGGGGCGACGACGCCCGGCTCGATCCGGAGCCGCCGGGGGACGAGCCGCCGGACCGCTTCGAGTACGATCCGCGCGATCCGGCGCCGTCGCTCGGGGGCAATCTTTCCTCCCGGCTGATCACGACCCACGCCGCGGCGCCGATGCGGGGCGGCCCCGTCGAGCAGGCGCCGCTCGAGCGTCGGCCCGACGTGCTCGTCTACACCTCGCGAGCCCTGGAGCGCGATCTGGAGGTGACGGGGCCGGTCGACGTCGTGCTCTACGCCGAATCTTCGGCGCGCGACACGGACTTCGTGGCGCGGATCACGGATGTCGACCCCGCGGGAGGATCATTCGTCCTCACGGAGGGGATCCTGCGCGCCCGGTACCGTGGCGGGTTGGAGCGGACGGAGCTTCTGGAGCCGAACGAAGCCACCGAGTTCCGGATCCGGCTCTACCCGATGAGCCACGTGTTCCGGGTCGGCCACCGGATCCGGCTTCAGATCACGAGCAGCTGCTTCCCCCGCTTCAGCCGCAACCTCAACACGGGGGAAGACGTGGGGACGGGCACGCGCCTCCTGACGGCGCGCAACACGGTCCTGCACACCGCCGCATATCCTTCATGCGTGCGGCTCCCCGTCGCGGCGGCGCCACCCGGCTGAACCCACGAGTCATCCGGCCGAACCCGCAAGGGCCTGCGGTTCCGTCGCGAGGAGACTCCCCCTCAGGGCTTCCTCGTAGTCGGGTGCGTGGAGCAGAAAGGCGTCGTGACCCGCGTCCGAACTCAGAATCCGCAGGCGGGAAGGCGCGCCGATCCGGCTTGCGGTCTCCCGGAGCAGCCAGGGCGGGACCAGCGTGTCCTCCTCCCACCCTATGAGCCAGGCGGGGACGCCGAGGTCCTCCGGACGCAGGTCGCACAGGTCGACCGAAGCCGACAGCGTCAGATAGGTCTCCGCCTCGAACCGTTCCGCGAACGCCCGTCCCTGCTGCTCGAGGTAGCGGCCGACGGCGTAGACCGGGGCGCCATCCTCCCACTCCCAGTCGTGCGGGAAGCGGGCGTCGAGCCCGGCCGCCGACTTGTAGGTCGTGAACGCCAGCGCCCGGGCGAGCGCCACGCCCTCGCTCCCCCGGCCGTGCCGGAGCGCGAACTCGACGATCCAGCGCTGCACGGCGTGGATGCCGATGGCCTGCGGATGGCCGCGGTGCGCCGCGCCGATCAGCACGACGCCGTCGAGCCGCGCGGGATGGCGGATCCCCATCGCCAGCGCGACCATGCCCCCGTACGAGGCGCCCAGCATGCGGTGGGCCCGTTCGACGCCGAGGTGGCGCAGCGCGACCGCGACGGCGTCCGCCTGGTCTCCCGGCGTGAGATGAATCCGGTCCGGCGACTCGAACGTCCCGGGAGATCCGAGGAAGTCGATCGCGAGCAGCCGCCAGCGGTGCGTGTCGATGGCCAGACCCGGGCCCGCCAGCTTCCGCCACCAGCCGGGCGCGGGGTCCAGGACGTTGGCGCAGACGTGGCGGTCGGCGGAGATCCCCCCCATCGCGACGAGCAGCGGGGCGCCCTCGGGTCCGGCGAGTTCGTAGCGCACCCGGAAGCGGGCGTCGATCCCGGCCTCCAGTTCCGGTCTCCACTCCGCCGGCATCGCGACGGTTCCCCTCCGACCCTCCGGCAGTACGGCGTCCAAGATGTTCAAAGGGCTCGTCCCTCAGCCGGTTTTCGATGAGTAGGCGGCCGACCCTAATGGGCCCGGCAACGGCGGTCAAGAAAAAACTTGACGCGCCGCCCACGACCCTGTAGCCTCCGCGCCCTCAACGCTCATCGAGACCGGTCGAGGGACAGGCCCGAAGACACCGGGGCAACCTGTGGAAGGTGGCTCTTCCACTGATGTGCCAACTCCTGCGACGGATGTAATCCGTTGGTAGATGAGTCGCCCGCCGCGCTTCATTGCACGGCAGCTGTTGTTCCCAGGGCGTCGCTTCTCCGGAGTCCGCTGAGTGTGAACCGAGACTCGGGGGGAGGCGTTTCATTGCGCGAAGTTCGCCGCGTTCACGTACTCAAATTCGGTTCATCCGTGCTGGCGCGTCCGGCCGCGTACCGGCTGGCGGTCGAGGAGATCCGGGCTGAAGTCGCCGCCGGCGCGAAGGTCGTCGCCGTCGTGTCGGCCATGGGGGACACCACCGACGATCTTCTTTCCGCGGCGCGGGAAGTCGCGCCCTCGCTCCCGGACGATCTCATCGGGTCGCTCCTGGCGACCGGGGAGGAAGCGTCCGTCGCCCTGCTGCACCTCGCCCTGGTGACGGGGCGCGTACGTGCGGTGGGCATGTCGTTCTCGCGCCTGCCGATCCGCACGCGGGGGCCGCTGCGAGCCGCCGAACCGGTGGACGTGGACGCCCACGCGATCGAGACGGCCCTGGCCACGCACGACGTGATCGTCCTGCCCGGATTCGTGGGCGTGGACGCCACGGGCATCACGTCGCTGCTCGGGCGCGGAGGCTCGGACCTTACGGCGCTCTTCCTGGCCCACGCGCTCGGCGCGGCGGAGGTCCGTCTCGTGAAGGACGTGGATGGGATCTTCCCGGCCGACCCGAAACGGTTCCCGCACGTCAAGCCGATCCGCCGGACATCGTGGAGCGAGGCCCGGCGAACCGGCGCCGGAGTCGTCCAGGACCGGGCGCTGAGCTTCGCCGAACGGCACCGGGTCGCCTTCAGGGTGGCGGCTCCCGGCGGCACGGGCACCTGGGTCGGCAGGAACGACCCGCCACCCGACGCCGGCCACGGTGGAGAGGAGCGCGCCCGATGCGCGTAACCGATTCGTCGAGGGAACGTCTGCCGGTGGCCGTCCTCGGCGCGACCGGCATCGTCGGGCAGCGGCTCGTTCGCATGCTGGACGGACACCCTTCCCTCCGGCTCGCCTCCGTCGCGGCGTCGAGGAGGCGCGCGGGCGAGAGGTACGGCGACGCGGTCCGCTGGAGCCTGGGTGGAGATCCTCCGGCGAAGGCCGCCGACCTGCCGCTCCGCGTCGCCACGGAACCGCCCGAGTGCCGGGTCGTGCTCTCCGCGCTCCCGTCGGGCGTGGCGCGCGAACTCGAACCGGCGCTCGCGGAAGCCGGACACATCGTGAGCACGAACGCCTCGGCGCACCGGCTGAGAGCCGACGTGCCGCTGCTGGTGCCGGAGGTCAACCCGCAGGCGCTGGCCCTCGCCGCGAGACAGCCCTGGTCGGAGGGGGGAGGCCGCCTCGTCGCCAACCCGAACTGCGTGGTGGCGGGGCTGGCCCTGGCCCTGGCCCCCCTCCAGGAGACCTTCGGAATCGAGTCGGCCACGGTCGTCACGCTGCAGGCCGTGACCGGCGCCGGGCTCCACGGGATCGGCTCCGTTCAGATCGCGGGGAACGCCATCCCCTGGATCCCGGGCGAAGAGGAGAAGATCGGTCCCGAACTCAACAAGATCCTGGGGACGGATATTCCCGTGGCGGCGAGCGTCAACCGCGTGCCGGTGCTCGACGGCCACACCGCGAACGTCTTCCTGAAGCTCGCCTCCCCCGCGAGTCCCGGAGACGCCGCCCGGGCGCTCACCGAGTTCAGGGCCCCGCCGTCCCTGCCGGGCCTGCCTTCGCTTCCCGAACGACCGCTCATCGTGCGGTCGGAGCCCGACCGTCCACAGCCGCGCCTGGACATCGGCGCGGCCGGAGGGATGGCGGCGAGCGTCGGAAGGATTCGTGCCGCGCCGCCACACGACCTCGCGATGACCGTGGTCTCGCACAACGGCATCCGGGGCGCCGCCGGCGCCTGTCTGGCCAACGCGGAATTCTGCGCGGGGGCATTCACCGCCCGGGAGACCGGGCCTAATCGGAAAGAAGACGGAGACCGATGAGAGACGAAACTGTAGCGATTCACCTCGGATACGAGTCCGAGCCCACCACGCACGCGGTCGCGGTGCCGCTGTACCAGACCGTGGCGTACGAGTTCGACGACGCGCAACACGGCGCGGACCTCTTCAACCTCGAGGTCGAGGGCAACATCTACTCCCGCATCATGAACCCCACGCAGGCCGTGCTGGAGGAGCGGATCGCCCAGCTCGAGCGCGGCCTGGCGTCGCTGGCGCTCTCGTCCGGCAGCGCGGCGGTCAACTACTCCATCCTCAATCTCGCCGCCGCGGGGGACAACATCGTGTCCGTTCCCCAGCTCTACGGCGGCACGTACACGCTCTTCGCCCACATGCTGCCGCAACTGGGGATCGAAGTGCGCTTCGCCGAGGGCGACGGCCCGGACGATCTGGCCAAGCTGATCGATGACCGCACGAAGGCGGTGTTCGTCGAGAGCATCGGGAACCCGGCGGGCAACATCGTGGACCTCGCGGCGGTGGCCGACGTGGCGCACGCCCACGGAGTCGCCACCATCGTGGACAACACGGTCGCCACGCCCGCGCTCCTCAAGCCGATCGAGCACGGGTTCGACATCGTGGTGCACTCGCTGACGAAGTACATCGGCGGCCATGGCAACTCTCTGGGCGGCGCCATCGTCGATTCCGGGAAATTCCCGTGGGCGGAGCACGAGATCCGCTATCCGCAGTTCACGACGCCGGAACCCAGCTACCACGGGGTCGTCTACACGGAGGCGCTGGGGCCGGCCGCCTACATCGGGCGGGCGCGCACGGTGCCGCTGCGGAACACGGGGTCGGCGATCTCGCCCTTCAACGCCTTCCAGATCATCCAGGGGATCCAGACGCTGAACCTCCGCATCGAGCGCCACTCCGAGAACGCGCTGGCGGTGGCGAAGCACCTGAGGGACCACCCGGCGGTGGAGTGGGTGAGCTACGCCGGGCTGCCGGGCGACCCGTACCACGAGCTGGCCCTCAAGTACCTGGGCGGCCGGGCTTCGGGGATCCTGACCTTCGGGGTGAAGGGCGGCTTCGAGGCGGGCGTGAAGTTCTACGACGCGCTCGAGCTGTTCAAGCGGCTCGTGAACATCGGGGATGCGAAGTCGCTGGCGTGCCACCCGGCGTCCACGACGCACCGGCAGCTCAACGAGGAAGAGCAGCTCAGCGTGGGCGTGCGCCCGGAGACGATCCGGCTCTCCGTGGGCATCGAGCACATCGATGACATCATCGAGGACCTCGACCGCGCGCTGGCGGAGGCACTGCCGGCCCGGCCGGCCGCCGCATGACCGACCCGAGCGGCCGCCGTTGACCGTCGGGCGGGGCGCCGGCTACGGTAGCGGACGCCTCGCCCGACCGCGGCAACCTCACGACAGGAGCGTCTCCATCCCTTGAGCGCCCTGGACTGGCTGATCGTCCTCGGACTGAACGGTGCGATCATCGCCTACGGGCTGCGCCGCGCCCGCGGCACCTCCACGAGCGGCGAGTGGTTCCTGAGTTCGCGGGCGCTGCCGTGGTGGGCGGTCGGCCTGTCCCTCTTCGCGACCAACATGGACAACTCGGAGTTCGTGTCGGCCACGGGGACGATCGCGAGCGAGGGCCTGCATTTTCTCTCCGCGCACACGTTCGGCGGACTCATCGGGGTGACGCTCGCGACCTTCGTGATCGTACCCGCCATCTACCGGGCCGGACTGTACACCAACTCGGAGTACCTCGAGCACCGCTTCGGTCCCGGGACGCGCGTCCTCGGCGCGCTGATCCAGATCCAGTACCGGACGTCCGTGCTGGGGCTCATGATCTGGTCCGTCCACCTGACGCTGGTCGGGGTCGGCGGACTGCGGCCGGAACTGTCCTGGGCGCTCATCGTGTCGCTCGTCCTCCTGTCGGGCGTCTACACGGCCGTGGGCGGGCTGCGGGCGGTCGTCGCGACGGACGTGCTGCAGAGCGTGCTCGTGATGGCGGGAGGTCTCGCGGTGTGCATCGCGGTCTGGCAGGCCGTGGGCGGATGGGACGCGATGGTCGCGCAACTGGAGGGCCTGGGGACGACGGCCGAGGGGCTCGCGCCGGGACTCGCGGCCGCGGACCTCGTCCACGTAGGCGCCTTCCGGGGACGGGACGGAACGACGTCGCCGGCCGTCATCTTCGTCGCGTGGATCCTCATCTCCTCCGGGTGGTGGACGGTGAGCCACACGTCCACCCAGCGGATGATGGGCGCCCGCTCGCTGTGGGACATGAAGATGGCCGGCGTCCTGGGAGCCGGCGTGAGCCTCGTCATCCTGCTCTTCACGGACATGCTCGGGCTCTTCGGCCGGGCGCAGTTCCCGGATTTCGCCCGGCCCGACGAGATGTACCCTCACCTGATCTCCACCTACCTCGGGATCGGCGCCAAGGGGCTCGTCGTGGCCGGGGTCGTGAGCGCGGCGGTGAGCACGTTCGATTCGATGGGCTCGTCGATGTCGGCCGTCTTCACGCGCGACATCTACGCGCGCTTCATCTCGCGGGAGCGCGACGACGCCCACTACCTGCGCGTGGGACGCATCGCGACCGTCGCGATCCTGGTCCTGGGGTTCGCCTACCTGCCGCTGATCCTGCGCGCGCCGACGATGCTCGCCGCCTTCCGCTCGGTCACGTCGGTGTTCGTCACGCCGCTCCTCATCGTCTACCTGGTCGGCGCCGTGACGCGCACGAACCGTCGGGTGGGGATGGCCGGTCTCGCCACCGGAGGGCTGTACGGCGTCATCGGATTCGTGGACCGCGAGGTCGTCGACATCTCGTGGCTGCCGACGTGGCTGACCGGGCAGTGGGAGGCGTTCGTGTGGGCGGTCGCGTTCACGGCTGCCGGCTGCGCCCTCGCGGCGCTCCACCCGCGCTGGCGGGGGACGGCCGGTATCGGGGCGGCCGGCGGTGATGCGTCGGCCCCGCGCGCCGACGACTGGCTGGCGAAGAGTTCCGGCGAACTCGGTCCGATCCGCCTCCACCCCTTCAGCGAACGCGTGCCGCTGCTGGCCAGCCCCGCGCTCTACACCGGAGTTCTCGCCGCGATTTCCGCCTGGCTCGTCTTCGGCGTCTTCTGGTAGCCGCTGCCGCCGCGCGAGGTGTGACACTGGCGCGCCGCCCAGCCGGGCCGCAGCCTTGGGCGTCGCCGAAGTGAAGTCCTGGCAGCCCGTGGAAGTTCGGACCCGCACGCTGGGAGACCCATGAATCGACCCGCAGCAGGCCGCGATCATCTGGCGTACTGGCGCCGCAATCTCCGTTATGTGGGGATCCTTCTCGCGATCTGGGCTCTGGTATCCTACGGCGCCGGGATCGTGTTCGCGGACGTGCTCGACGCGGTCCGGATCCCGGGGACCGGCTTCCCGCTCGGGTTCTGGTTCGCGCAGCAGGGCGCGATCTACGTCTTCGTCGTCCTCATCTTCGTCTACGTCTTCCTCATGAACCGGCTCGACCGGGCGTTCGATGTCGACGAGCGTGACGAGGAGGGCGCGGCATGACGGTTCTCCAGTGGACGGCGACGCTCGTCGGGCTTTCGTTCGCGCTCTACATCGGGATCGCGATCTGGTCGCGGGCCCACTCCACGAGCGAGTTCTACGTGGCGGGCAAGGGGGTCCATCCCCTCGCCAACGGGATGGCGACGGCGGCGGACTGGATGTCGGCCGCCTCCTTCATCTCGATGGCCGGGATCATCTCCTTCCTCGGCTACGACGGTTCGGTCTACCTCATGGGCTGGACGGGCGGCTACGTGCTGCTGGCGCTGCTCCTGGCCCCGTATCTGCGGAAGTTCGGGGCCTTCACCGTCCCCGACTTCGTGGGCGAGCGCTACTACTCCCAGACGGCGCGGGTTGTGGCCGTGATCTGCGCGATCTTCGTCTCCTTCACCTACGTCGCGGGCCAGATGCGCGGCGTGGGGATCGTGTTCAGCCGCTTCCTGGAGATCGACATCGTGTGGGGCGTGGTCATCGGGATGGGGATCGTCTTCTTCTACGCGGTGCTGGGCGGGATGAAGGGGATCACCTACACGCAGGTGGCGCAGTACTGCGTGCTGATCTTCGCCTACATGGTGCCCGCGATCTTCCTGTCGATGCTGGTCACGGGAATCCCGATTCCGCAGATCGGGCTCGGCGCGGCGGACCAGGAGACGGGAACGTTCCTGCTCGACCGCCTGAACGGCCTGCACCAGGAGCTGGGCTTCACCGCCTATACGGACGGCACGAAATCGACGCTCGACGTGCTCGCGATCACGGCCGCGCTCATGGTGGGGACGGCGGGGCTGCCGCACGTCATCATCCGCTTCTACACGGTGCCGAAGGTGCGGGACGCGCGGATCAGCGTGGGCTGGGCGCTCGTGTTCATCGCGCTGCTGTACACGGCGGCGCCGGCGGTGGCGGTGTTCGCGAGGACGAACCTGCTCAACACGGTGACGGACCAGCCGTACGCGGAGATGCCGGAGTGGTTCACGAAGTGGGAGACGACGGGGTTGATCTCGTACGAGGACCACAACGGGGACGGACTCATCCAGTACGTGGGACCGGAGGCGGTGGACGCGGCGGGTGCTCCCGTGCAGAACGAACTCACGATCGACCGCGACATCATGGTGCTCGCCAACCCGGAGATCGCACGGCTGCCGAACTGGGTGGTGGGCCTCGTGGCCGCGGGCGGGCTGGCGGCGGCGCTCTCGACGGCGGCGGGACTCCTGCTCGTCCTCTCGGCGGCGATCAGCCACGACCTGCTCAAGCGCAACTGGCGGCCGGACATCAGCGAGCGGGGCGAACTCATCGCGGCGCGGTTCAGCGCCGGGGCGGCCGTCCTCGTGGCGGGGTACCTGGGGATCAACCCGCCGGGCTTCGTGGCGGAGGTGGTCGCGTTCGCGTTCGGGCTCGCGGCGTCGTCGTTCTTCCCCGTCATCATCCTCGGCATCTTCTCGAAGCGGCTCAACCGCGAGGGGGCGATCGCGGGCATGCTGTGCGGGATCACGCTCACGGCCGCCTACATCGTCTACTTCAAGTTCGTGAACCCGGCCGCGAACGTGGCGGAGAACTGGTGGTTCGGGATCTCACCCGAGGGGATCGGGTCCATCGGGATGGCGGTGAACTTCGCGGTGGCGATCGTCGTGTCCCGCTTCACACCGGCGCCGCCGCCGGAGGCGCAGAGGCTGGTGGAGCGGATCCGGCTGCCGCGCGGCGCGGGCGAGGCGCACGAGATCAGCAGCTGACGCGTCGGCGGGTCGGGCGAGAACCTCGGGGCCGCACGGCGATCAGCGGCCGAGATGGCGAACGAGGACCAGCCGGAGGAGAGCGAGCCGCTGATCGAAGCCGTAGCGGCAAGGGCTCGGGAGCCCGGCCGGTCCGCAGACGCCCGCGTTGACGTCACGCCGGTTCTCCGCCTGATGGACGGTCTCGCCGAAATCGTTGTAGAGGCCTTCGAATCGGAGGGTCCAGGCACCGGCCACCGGTGCTTCGACGCCGACCCCGACGACCCACCCGACCCGCGTCGGCCGCTCGTCGAAGGAATCGTCGGGGTCCAACTGCAGGCGATCGTCCGTTCCCGGGTCGAGATCGGTGAACGAGTTGGAGAATCCGGCCACCGACACGCCGCCGGCGACGAACAGGCCGACGCGACCGAGGGACCTCCGAAGGCCAATGCGCGCCGTCCCGGCCCAACGCAGCTCCGCCGCCGCCGTTTCGTCCATGCCGGCCGGATCCAACTGTCCGGGGGTCGCCGACACGCCGCTGAACGCCCCGTCCGCCTCGAACAGCAGCCGCACGCGCCCCAGGTTGAAGTACCGCCCCGCCACCACACCGGCCGCGAGTCCGGCGTCGTCGTACTCGAACGCCTGGCCGGGGACGCCGTTCGACCCCGTGAAGCCGTCGAGGTCGGTCATGCGAACGTCCAGCGAGCCGAGTCCCGCGAACGCGCCGATGTAGCTTCCGGCGTGACCGGAGCCGTCCGTACCGTCCTGCGCCTGCGCGCTGCCCGTGGCCGCCAGCAGGCCCACGAGCACAGCGACGAGCGCGCGCGGGCCGAAGTTCGTGTCATTCATGGAGGCGTGTCCCTGGAGAAGGTCGACTTCTGCATCACGAGCCGCAGCCAACTGGACCGAGTGCTGGACCCGCACAACGATCGGATACAGCTCGCTACGCTGATAGGGGCTGCCGAGGCGCTCGGGCGACAGCTCCGAATCGAGATCGTGTAGCCGCGCCGGTCAGCGGATGGTGGGGCCGCCGGTTCGGTTGTCGGGGACGAAGCGGTCGCGGGCGGGCATGCGCGTGTCGACGACCGTAGCGGAGTCGACGACGGCGTCGGCCGGCAGGAGGTCGTTGAAGTAGAGCATGGCCCCGACTACGGCGTAGACTTCTTCGTCCGTCATCGTTCCCGGCAGGTCGAAGGGCATGGCGCGACGGGTGTAGTCGAACAGCGTCGTCGCGTAGGGCCAGTAGTTGCCGACCGTGGAGCGCAGGGTGCGGTCGTTCGCGAACGGGAACTCGTCTCCCGGGATGCGCCCCGTGAGGAGGTCGTTCGGCCCTTCGCGCCCCGTGGGCCCGTGGCAGAGAATGCAGCGGTGGCGCTCCCACACCTCCAGTCCCTCCGCGACGGTGCCCTGTCCGGGCGGAAGGCCCGCGCCGTCGGGACCGATGTCGATGTCCCACGCCGCGATCTGCGATGCCGTCGCGGGCGTCCCGAAGCCGTACACCGGTTCGGTCGCGCCCGCCCGCCCGGGCGTCCCGTTGCCCGGATCGGTCGTCGCGACCGCAGCCGCGCCGGGTGCGGCGCTACCGGCCTCCGCGCCACCCTCGGAGTCGTCCGCGCCGCAGGCCGCCAGCGCCGGCAGGAGGGCCGCCACGGTCAGCCACCGCGAGACCACGTTGGCGCGCCTCATACCGGCGCGAACTCGATCGAACCGTCGCTCGCCACGCGCCATCCCCGGATCGCGTTGGAGTGATAGCGCGTGCCGGGCCCGCGCGCGTCGAGCACCTGCTGCCGGACCGGCTGCGTGTAACCCGTCTCGTCGGTGGCGCGGCTCAGCAGGTGTGCCGGGCCGCCGTCCCACTCCCAGGCGTGGCGGAACCGCGTCGTGCACTTCGGGAGCACGGGTTCCTGCAGCACCGCGTCGTGCCACGAGTCGCCGCCGTCCGTGCTCACCTCCACGCGCTCGATCAGCCCCCGGCCGGTCCAGGCGTAGCCGGTGATCTCGATAAAGCCGGGTCCCGGCAGCCGCCGCGGGTAGGTCGGGTACGTGATGATCGACTTCGCATCCATCACGAACGAGAACTGCCGCGCGGTCCCGTCCGGGAGCGGATCCGTGTACTTGGACGTCTCGTCGCGGTACATGCCGGGCCGGTCGGAAAGTTCGATGCGCCGGACCCACTTCACGCTCGCGTTGCCCTCCCATCCGGGAAGGAACACCCGCGCGGGGTAGCCCTGCTCGGGCCGGATCGCCTCGCCGTTCTGGGCGTAGGCGATCATCGCGTCGTCCCACGCCTTCTCCATCGGGATGCTGCGGCCCATGACCGCCGCGTCCGACCCCTCGGCGAGGAACCACGTCGCGTCCGCGTGCGCCCCGACTTCCTCGAACAGCGTCGAAAGCGCGACCCCGGACCATTCGCTCGTGCTCAGCAGGCCGTCGACCGACTGGGGCGTGTGCTGCGGGCTGGGCGACGGGGCGTAGGCGCCGCCGCCGTTCCCGGAACACTCGATGAAGAGCAGCTTCGAGACCTGCGGGAAGCGCTTCAGGTCCTCGAGCGTGAAGAGGGTGGGCCGGTCGACCATGCCGTGGATGAGGAGGCGGTAGGTCGCCGGATCGATGTAGGGGATCCCGTGGTGGTGCCGCTCGAAATGGAGATCCGCCGGGGTCATGATCCCGTGCAGGTCCTGGAGCGGCGTGCGCGAGGAGCCGCCCATGGAACCGGACAGAAGCTTCTCCGGCGTCTCGTGCGGAGAACGGGACCCGACCGTGACGGGACGGGCGCCCGGCACCTTCGTCGGATCCTGCGCCTCCTGGACCAGTCCGCGCGTCGCGCCGGCCGTGATGGCGCCCCCGGCGGCCGCCGCGGCTCCGGCGATCAGGGCTCGCCGCGTGAGGCCCGAACCTTCTTCCCGGTCGTTCACGTCGCCTCCGTTTCCGTCGGTCTCGCGCCCCACCTCCGCCCCGTCCCGCGCACCCCCCGGCATGTGCGCGCCGACACAGTTGCCGCCGTCACGAGGGCCGGCAAGGGCGACCCCCGCGGCGGCCCGCCGTCAGCGCGACGCGTGCCACTCCCGCAGGATCTCCGCCTCCCGCTCCGCGGGGAGACCCGGCCGCATCTCCGCCTGGCGCTCGGGCGTCCGGGAGAAGTGGAAGTCCAGCGTCGCCTGCGTCGTATCCGCCAGCGAGCGGAACGTCATCCCGTGCGCGACTTCGTTGGAGAGGTCGAAGCGCGCGAACCCTTCCGACCCCGGAGTCGGAGGCCGCCACACCGGCATCTCGGCGTAGGGCCGCACGCCGCGCTCGGCGAGGAACTCGCGCGGCACCCAGGTGAACGTCGTCTCCGCCGTCGTCACGGCGCGGATGCCGTACAGCAGTTCGGCCATCGGACGCGGCGTCGCGGGACCGACGAGGTTGAAGATGCCCGTGTGCCCGCGGTCCGAGGACAGCGCCATGAAGTCGCCGAGATCGCGCACGTCGATGATCTGCACGGGGTCCGTCCCGTCGCCGGGAGACAGCACCTCGCCGCCGCGGTGGATCCGCACCGGCCAGTACGTGAAGCGGTCCGTGGGATCGTCGGGCCCGATGATGAGGCCCGGGCGGAAGATCCCGTGGCGGTCGGGGAAGATCCGCATCGCTTCGCGCTCGGACTCCGCCTTCGCGAGACCGTAGGGGAGCCGCGTGATGTCGGCGGTCGCGCGGTCCACGCCGGCGGTCTCGTACGTGTACGACGGCACGGCGGACGTCATCGGCACCGTGGAGTGGCTCGCGTACGCCGAGCGCGAGGAGACGTAGTAGAAGTACCCGACCGAGTCGCGCAGGAACTCCCCGATGCTCGTCACCCAGTCGGGACGCGCCGTGGAGTTGTCGATCACGACGTCCCACGTCCGGCCGCGCAGCGACTCGAAGTCCCCATTCCGGTCGCCGACGAGTTCCTCGACGCCCTCGAACATGCCGGGGCGGCTGCCGCGGTTGAAGATCGTCACCTCCAGGCCCTGCGCGAGCGCGGATCGAACCTGGTAGGGGCCGATGAACCCGGTCCCGCCCAGGATGAGCAGCGTGCGGGCCTGGCCCGCGGGCGCCCGGTTCGCGGACGGCCGGGGCGAGAGGGCGTGGGCCGCTCCGGGAACGCCGAGCCCGAGGGCGGCGCCCGCCGCCGCCGTGACCTTCAGAAAATCGCGCCGGTTCGAATCGGTGGACATCATAAAACTCCTCTCAGTTTGCGGTGCCGTCGAGCAACTCGAAGATCCGCAGCACCGCGACCGGGTTCGCGCCCGGACTGGCGATCCCGCCGAAGTTGTCGGCGTGGGCCGTAAGGTCGATACGCGCCGCCGCGTCCTCGGCGCTCACCCCCTGGCCGTGGAGCGCGACGGACTGGTCCCACAGATCCTGCAGGTAGGCCTGCAGGTGGTCGATCCGCTCCCGCTCGCGGTACGGCTCGCCGTGGCCGGGGATGATCCAGTCGAAATCGAGCGCCTTCAGGCGGTCGAGCGTCTCGACCCACTCGTTGACGTACCCGTCGCCCATGTAGGGGAGACCGGCCGTGAGCATGTCTCCGGTGATGATCACGCGGTCATCCGGCAGGTAGACGATGACGTCGCCCTCCGTGTGGGCGCGTCCGAAGAAGTGGAACTGGATCTCGCGTCCGCCGCGGAAGAGCGTGAGCCGCTCCGAGAGCGTCGTGTTGGGGGCCGTGGGGACGACCTCCTGCAACTGCGCGTAGTAGGTCCGCTGCGCCTCCAGCGTGGCCTCCACCTCCGCGTGCGCCGCCGCGTCCGTCATCGTATCGAGCCTCGCCTCCAGCTGCTCGATCCGCCTGGGGATCGAGCCCACGAAGAGTTCGTAGGAGCGGCCCGAGTTCGAGCGTCCCGCCGCGATCGCCGCCCGGGTCGCCTCGTGGCTGATGATCTCGACCTCCGGCGGATACACCTGGTTGCCGTGCGCGTGGTCGAAGTGCCAGTGCGTGTTCGCGGCGTAGCGCACGGGATTGTCGGTGATCGAGCGCAGATCCTCGATGAGGGCGCTCGCCGCCGCGGGAGAAATGTGGGAATCGACGAGCAGCACGTCCGCCTCGTTCACGACCACGCCGGCGTTCGATCCCACGACGAGATCGCTCGCCCCGCGTGCGTGGTAGACCCCCGGCACGACCTCCGTGAACGCGAAGTGGACCGCCTCCGTCGTCGCCGAGCCGCCGCCCTCCTCCGCTCCCCCACCGTCCCCGCCCCCATCAGGGGCGCACCCGGCACAGAGCCACGCGCCCGCAAGAAGGACGGCCGCAGTCGCGCTCGGACGGCGGACCGCTCCGGCGTGCGGGTGCTCGGGTCGATGTGGTCTGCGGGCCATGGAAGCCTCCCGGTGCGCGAGATGAGCCAAGGGTCGCAAGATGTTGGCGCAGACGATTCCTGAACAGACATCCGGCGCGCGGTCAGGCCCGCAGTCAGGCTCGCGATCGATCAGACGCGCGAGCCGCCCAGGCCCAGCCGGGCGGGAAGCCCTGCGACGTACGCCCGGACTTCGCGTTCGACGGGGCTCGCTTCGACATCACGTCGCGCTGCGGCCGTCTCGCGAAGCTCGGTGTAGAGTTCGATCGCGGCCTCGAGTGCGGCCGCACACGCCTCCGCGTCAACGCCTGCGACGGTCCGTTCGAGATCGGTCGCGAAGGCGGGGAGCCGGTCCTCGATCCGGCGCACGCCGGTGGCCTCTACGCCAGCCCGTCTGAAAGCCAGCGGCGCCAGCACCACGGCCCGCCAAAACCCGAGGCCGTCCAGCGCCTCGAAGATCTCGCCGCGTTCGATCTTGTCGGCGACGTAATGCGCCCAGATCCAGAAGCGATCCTCGATCCAGTCCGGATCCGCGGCCGGGTAGCGGGGGGCGGCGCGGGCGAACGCGGCGCTCAGGCAGCCGTCGGCCTCCCACAGGATGACCGGGTCCTCGATCCGTTCGTGCGCGTCGTCGAGCGACACGAACTTCAGGTCCACGTGCAGGAGGGGAGGACCGTAGAGGCACACGAGCAGGCGCGGCTCTCCCACGTGCTCCCCCGTGAAGCCCGCCAGAAACGAGGGATCGAGTTCGGCGGCGATCGCCTGCTGCCGGTCGAGGATCTCCGGCCACGCCCCCGGTTCCACCGCCAGCACGAGGTCGAGATCCGAGAACTCGTCCATCTCCCCCGCGATGAACGACCCGCCCGCCGCCAGCCCGACAAGGCCGTCGATCGCGGGGACCGCAGCCAACGCGCGCTCGAGAAAGACGCGATGGCGGGTCGGCATGTGATTGTAGGTTCGCATCGAGAATTGCGATCAGAGTTCGGCGGTGAGGTGGGTGCGGTATTGTTGGAGTTCGGCGCGTTCGTCTTCGGGTAGCGCGGGGTGCGTGAGGTCGAGGGTGGCGAGCTGGTCGCGCACCAGCCGGGCGACGAGGAGCCGCATCCAGGGCTTCGAGTCGGCGGGGATCGCGTACCACGGCGCCCACGGGCGGGCGGTCGCGTTGATCGCGTCCTCGTACGCGGCCATGTAGTCGTCCCAGTGCTGCCGTTCCTCGATGTCGGCGCGGTTGAACTTCCAGTTCTTGTCGGGGCGGTCGATGCGGCGCAGGAAGCGGCGGGCCTGCTCGTCTTTCGAGATGTTGAGCCAGAACTTCAGGATCACGGTCCCGTTCCGCGCCAGGTGCAACTCGTGGTCGCGGATCGACTCGTAGCGCTCCTCGCAGCGTTCCATGATCGGCAGTTTCCGCGGGAGCTTCTGCCGGTCGAGGAACTCGGGATGGACCCGCACGATGAGCACTTCCTCGTAGTAGCTCCGGTTGAAGATCCCGATGCGGCCCTTCTCCGGTAGCCGGCGCGTCGTGCGCCACAGGAAGTCGTGCCTCGCCTCCTCGTTGGACGGCGCCTCGAAGGCGTTGATCCGGAAGCCGGCGGGGTTCACGCCCGTCATGACCGCCCGCAGCGTCGAGTCCTTGCCGGCCGCGTCCATCGCCTGGAAGACCAGCAGCACGGCGTAGTGGCGGTGCGCGTGGAGACGCCGCTGGAGCCGCGAGATCTCGCGCACGGTGCGCTTCAACTCCTTCTTGATCGCGGCGTCGGGCGGCGCGTCGGGCGGTGGCGCCGTCACCGCCCGGGAGATGTCGAAGTCGCCGTCGTAGCTGACCCGGAACGGACTCTCGGGCGGCGAGAAGTCGATCATGGGCTGTCGGCCCGGTCGCGCGCGGAAGCCGTTCGCGGCGGCGTCAGAACCTCGAGCTGCGCAGCCAGGTGTCGGCGCGGACCCAGTAACGGTCGAACTCCCGTCGGGCTTCCTGCGCCTGTGCCGTCTTCTTCTGCGCATCCAGCGCCTGCGCGAGCCCGAAGTACGCCCAGCCCTGATTGGGCAGATCCTCGAGCGCTCCGCGGTACACCTTCTCCGCCTCGGCGGCCCGGTCGTTTTCGAGCAGGATCGCACCGAGCGTATGGCGGACCGGCATGTGCCACGCCCGCGGCTCCGAGTAGATGAGTCCGTCCTCCTTCTCGATCCCGTGCTTCAGCACCGCGACGGCGTCCTCCACCTTCCCCTGCGCGTTGAGGATCTCTCCGGCGAGGATCGAGCGCGGCAGCGCGACGACATCCGCGAGCGGGCTGTAGCGGAAGGTGGCGGAGGGATCCGCGTCTTCGAGCGCCTCGTCGATCTCATCCAGGTGGTCCTGCGCCACGTCGACGTGCCCCATCCGGAGGTAGGCCAGGCCGCGCGAGAAGCTCCACGCGACGACTTCCATGGGCTCGTCCGACGTCGGACCGTCGCCCGCCAGGATCTCGCTCCAGCGGCCGAACGCGGCGTAGGTGAGCGGGATGTAGGCCGCCCACGGGCCGCGGTGTCCGGACAGGTCCTTCGCCGCCTGGATCGCGACGGCGCTCTGCCCGTCCATCACGGCGGCGTTGAGCAGCATGTGCAGGTTGTGCGAGGGATAGACGCCGGGAGGCCCGCCGTGCGCGGCCTTCTGGTCCGCGTGCCACGCCTGCTGGTTGCCGCGCACCGCGTCGCCCCAGCGGCCGATGTTCATGTAGATGTGCGTCGGCATGTGGTGGATGTGGCTCACCGCGATCTGGTCTCCGAGGTGGTCCGAACACGCCTCGGCGAGGCCGGGATCCTCGGAGGCCTCCACGAGGTGGATGTAGAGGTGACAGGCGCCGGGGTGACGGATATCCCGCGCCAGGACGGTCTCGAGGATGGGGCGGATCTTCTTCACATCCTTCGCCTCGAGATCCACATCCCCGCGCCGGGGCCGCAGCAGCATCCAGGCTTCGGCCTGCAGCGTGAGCACGTCGAGGTCGTCGGGGTAGCGCGCCGCGACCTTGTCCATCTCCCGCGCGTACAGCGTGTCGAGCATGCGGCGCCGGGAGCGCTCCGGATCGGCCTCGAAGCGTACGGCGAAGGCGTCGATCAGCGCCTGCTCGACCTCGGTCGCGCGCGACTTGTGCTCCCGCGCCTTCTGCATGGCGGCGTGGGCCGAGCGCTCGTTGCCGGGCGACATGCCGCCGTTCAGGTACGGGGCCAGCGACCACGCCTCGCCCCAGTAGCATGAGGCGCACTCGGGATCTGCCGCTTGCGAGGCGCGGAACGACTCCTCGGCGATCGAGGTGCCGAAGGCGTACATGAACAGCAGGCCCTCGTCGAAATAGGCCTGCGCCTTCTCCGACTGCGTGGTGATCGGCCGATTGTGCGGACCGAGATTGCCGTAGAGCGGCGTGGAGTCCCCGTCGCCGTTGCCGGCCTGCGCGGCGCCGGCCATGGAGGCGCCCGCCATCCGTGGCGCCTCGCGCTGCCCGCTCGTACACCCGGCCACCGCCACCGCCAGACCCACCACCAACATCAGATCGCGTCGCCGCATCGCGCTTCTCCTCTAGATCACGGGGCCCGCCGCACACACGTCCGGCGGACAGTCGTCCTCGTATTCCCTGAAGTTCTCCCTGAAGAGCCGAGCCAGGTGCGCGGCCTTCTCGTCGTACGCCGCGGGATCCGGCCACGTCGCGCGCGGCCGCAGAATCTCGCCGGGTACGCCCGGCACGTCCGTCACGACGTGGACCCCGAACACCGGGTCCGGCTCCGTCGGCGCGTCGCCGAGTTCGCCCGCGTGGATGGCGTCGACCATCCGGCGCGTGTGCGGCAGGTCGATCCGCGCGCCGACGCCGAACGGCCCGCCGCTCCAGCCCGTGTTCACGAGCCACACCTTCACGCCGTGCTCGTGCATGCGGTCCGCGAGCAGGCGCGCGTACTTCGCCGGGTGCCACACGAGGAACGGACCCCCGAAGCAGGGCGAGAACGTCGCCACCGGATCGGTGACGCCGACCTCCGTGCCCGCGACCTTCGCCGTGTACCCGCTGATGAAGTGGTACATGGCCTGCTCGGGCGTCAACCGGCTCACCGGCGGCAGCACGCCGAACGCGTCCGCCGTCAGGAAGATCACGTCCGTGGGATGACCCGCCACGCACGGCACCTGCGCGTTGTCGATGAACTCGATCGGATAGCTGCCGCGGGTGTTCTGCGTGATCGACGAATCGGACCAGTCCACGCTTCCGTCGTCCCGCAGCACGACGTTCTCCAGCACCGCGCCGTAGCGGAGGGCCCGGTAGATGTCGGGCTCCTTCTCCTCGGAGAGGTCGATCGTCTTCGCGTAGCAGCCGCCCTCGATGTTGAAGATCCCCGCGTCGGTCCAGCAGTGCTCGTCGTCGCCGATGAGCCGCCGGTGCGGGTCGGCCGAGAGCGTCGTCTTCCCCGTCCCCGAGAGGCCGAAGAGGAGCGACGAGGCCCCGGTCGTCGGGTCGGTCGTCGCCGAGCAGTGCATCGAGAGCACGTCCCGCTTCGGCATGAGGTAGTTCATGATCGTGAACACGCCCTTCTTCATCTCCCCCGCGTACTCGGTCCCGAGGATGCAGGCCTCGTTGTCGCCGAAGGAGAGATCGACGCTCGTCGGCGAGGTGACGCCCTCCACCGACGGGTCCGCCGCCTCCTGGCCCGCGTTGTAGACGACGAAGTCGGGCTCGCCGAACTCCGCCAGTTCCGCGGGCGTGGGGCGGATGAGCATGTTGTGCATGAAGAGGGCGTGGTACGGGCGGTTGCAGATGATCCGGACGTTGAGGCGGTACTCCGGGTCCCACCCCGCGAAGCCGTCGATGACGTAGAGGAGATCCTGCGCGTTCAGGAAAGCGCGCACGCGAGCCCGGTTCCGCAGGAAGCTGTCGCGCTCGAGGGGGAAGTTGACCGGACCCCACCAGACGTCCCGCTCGGTCTCCGGATCGCGCACCACGTGCTTGTCGTTCGGGGAGCGGCCGGTCTTGGCGCCGGAGAACGCCACGAGGGCTCCGTTCGCCGCCTTGATCGCGCCGGGCTCGCGTCCGCTCAGTGCATCGGCGTAGATGTCCCCCACGGAGGGATTGCGTTTGATGCGGGTGACGCTGATCCCGTGGGCGCTGAGGTCCATGGTGCCGATTTCGGCCGTTGTAGTCGTCATGTGTCGTCGTCGCCATACTCAGGGGAGGGCCGACACCACGGCGACGAGCCCAAGAATCGGGGACAGGCTCTCAGCGCCGAACGGAATCGGCGCCGACCGTCCGATTCACGAACAATCTGTTAAAATAAGCCTTCAGACTTGAGATGACTACCGAAACGGGGGAACCCTCATGACCGGCCGGATACGATCTTCGATCTCTGTCGGACTCGCCGTCATCCTTTTCGGCGCGGCGGCGGCCGCGATTCCAGCGGCGGCAAACGCGGCTCAGGAAGCGGACGACCCGCCGTGGCGCTGGTCCGAGGCGCGCGTGTTCGAGGCCGTCAACCGGGTACGCGCGGGGCGCGACCTGAACCCGGATTCGTGGCCGGACGGCGGCCGGGTGGCCGTGCTGCTCTCCTTCGACGTCGACAACGAGACGGTCTGGCTGCGGAACGGCGACACGAACGTGGGCGGCCTGTCGCAGGGGGAATACGGCTCGCGCGTCGCCCTCGGCCGCATCATCGACCTGCTCGACGAGTACGGGATCGCGGCCTCGTTCTTCGGCCCCGCGCTCAGCTTCACCCTCGCGCCGCACCAGATCGACATGATCCAGGCGTCGGGGCGCCACGAGATCGGCGTCCACGGCTGGATCCACGAGCGCAACGCGACCCTCCCGCGCGACGAGGAGGAACGCCTGCTGCGCATGGCCGTGGAGCGGCTGACGGAACTCATGGGCGAACGCCCCGTCGGCTACCGCGCGCCGTCGTGGAACTTCAGCGACTCGACGCTCGACCTGCTGCTCGAGATGGACTTCCTGTACGACTCCTCGCTGATGGCGGACGACCGTCCCTACGAGATCAACCAGAACGGCGAGCCCACGGGACTCGTCGAACTCCCGGTGGACTGGATCCTGGACGACGCGCCGCTCTTCAACCCGCTCGGGGACCGCTACTCGAACCCGCGGGAAGTGCTGGAGGTGTACAAGGACGAGTTCGACGTGGCCTACGAGGAAGGGACGATGTTCCTCCTCACCATGCACCCGCACTACATCGGACACCGCTCACGGATCGTGATCCTGCGCGAACTCATCGAGCACATGCGGACCAAGCCCGGCGTCTGGTTCGGCACGCACCGCGAAGCCGTCGAGTGGGTCCGCGCCCGGGCGGGCATGCCCTTAGCGCGGGGCGGTCTCCTCCAGCAGGTCGAGGATGAAGGCGAACTCGAAGGCGAGTTCCTCGTACGCCCGGTCGCGGCCCGAGCCGCCGCCGTGGCCGGCGTCCATGTGCGTCTTGAGGAGCAGGCGGTTCTCGTCCGTCTTCGTCGCGCGCAGCTTCGCCACCCACTTCGCGGGCTCCCAGTACTGGACCTGGGAGTCGTGGAGCCCCGTCGTGACGAGCAGGTTGGGGTAGTCCTTCGCCTCCACCTGATCGTAGGGCGAGTAGGAGAGCATGTAGCGGTACGATTCGAGGTCCGCCGGGTTGCCCCACTCGTCCCACTCGAAGGTCGTGAGCGGGATCGACTCGTCCAGCATCGTCGTCACGACGTCGACGAACGGCACGTGCGCGACCACGCCGCGGAACAGTTCCGGCCGCATGTTCACCACCGCCCCCATGAGCAGGCCGCCGGCGCTCCCGCCCCGGGCGAAGAGCTTCTCGGCGCTCGTGTAGCCTTCCGCGATGAGGTAGTCCGCCACGTCCACGTAGTCGGTGAAGGTGTTCTTCTTGTTGAACATCTTCCCGTCCTCGTACCACGCGCGGCCCAGCTCCTGTCCGCCCCGGATATGGGCGATCGCGTAGACGAAGCCGCGGTCGAGGAGACTGAGGCGGGTGGAGGAGAAGGTGGGCTCCATGCTCGCGCCGTATGAGCCGTAGGCGTAGAGAAGGAGCGGGTTGTCGCCGTCCTTCTCGAGGCCGCGCCGGTAAACGAGGGACACCGGCACTTCCACGGCGCCGTCGCGGGCGGGGGCGTGCAGCCGCTCCACCACGTAGTCCGCGCGGTCATAGCCGCCGAGCACTTCGTCCTCCTTGAGCAGCGTGCGCTCGCGGGTGGACATGTCGTAGTCGTAGACGGAGCGCGGCGCGGAGAGCGACGTGTACCCGTAGCGAAGGATGTTCGTGTCCATCTCGGGGTTGGCCGACAGCGAGGCCAGGTAGGCCGGCTCGTCGAACGCGATCTGGTGCTCGTCTCCCTCCCACGCGCGGACGCGCAGGCGGGTGAGCCCTCCCGCGCGCTCCGAGAGGACGAGGTAGTTCCGGAACAGCTCGAACCCCTGCAGGAAGACGTCGCCCCGGTGCGGGATGACCGTCTCCCAGTTGTCCGTCGCCGTCGCGTCGACGGGGGTGCGCATGAGCTTGAAGTTCTCGGCACCGTCGAGGTTCGTCCGGATGTAGAAGTGGTCCCCGAAGTGGTCGAAGCGGTGCTCGTGCCCGCGCTCGCGCGGAAGGAAGAGGGTGAAGTCGCCCTCGGGGTTCGTCGCGTCGAGGAAGCGGTGCTCGTCCATCAGGGTGTGGGAGGAGGAGATGACGAGGTATTGCTTCGACTTCGTCTTGCGGATGCCGCTGCTGAACTCCTCGTCGTCCTCCTGGTACACGAGCACGTCGTCCGCAGGGTCCGTGCCGATCCGGTGCCGGTAGATCTGGTACGAACGCAGCGTGCCGGGATCGCGCCGCGCGTAGAAGAGCGTCCGGTTGTCCTCGGCCCACACCATGTTGCCGGACGCGCCTTCGATCGACTCCGGGTAGTCCTCTCCGGTGTCGAGGTTCCGGATCCGGATGGTGTAGATGCGGCGCCCGCGGGTGTCCTCGGCCCACGCCATCAGGTCGCCGTTGGAGCTGACCGCGGGGAAAGCGGCGTAGTAGTCGTGGCCCTCGGCGAGCGGGTTGACGTCGAGGATGACTTCCTCCTCCGCGTCCAGCGAGCCGCGCTTCCGGGCATGGATCGGGTAGTCCCGCCCCTCTTCGGTGCGCGTGTAGTAGAAGAAGTCGCCCTCTCGCACGGGCACGGAGAGGTCGGTCTGCTGGATCCGGCCCTTGATCTCCTCGAACAACTCCGCCTGGAGACCCTCGGTGTGGGCCATCAGCGCGTCCGTGTAGCCGTTCTCCGCCTCGAGATACGAGATGACCTCGGGGTTGTCGCGCTGGTTGAGCCAGTAGTAGTTGTCGACCCGCGTGTGCCCGTGCGTCTCCAGCTGCTCCGGGATCACGCGCGCGACGGGTGGCGCGACCCCGGCGTCGGCCGGGGATTCGGCGGCGGGGTCGGCACCCTCCCCGGTGCAGCCGGCGGCCTGGACGCTCACGGCGAGCAGCGCCGCGATGAGGGGGAAACGGTCATGGCATGCGGCCTTCGCTCGCGACATCGACGACTCCTTCGCTTCACTCGGATCCTGATCGCCCGCGTTTGTAGCCGTTACACTGGCGGCGGTGCTGCGCGCGTTTCACTGTTTTTCTCTTTCCAGTTCTCAAGGACGGAAACCGGGACATGATGATCGTGAGACATGAGAATCGCGTCAAAGGGTGCGTCGCACGGGCGGCGCTGGTGCTGGCGCTCGCGACGGGGTTCGCGTGCGCTCCGGCGCCCGTCGCGGAGCGCGCGGCCGAGACGGTCTATCCGGGGGCGTCGTGGGAGCGGATCGCGGATCCGGCCGGCGCCGGATTCTCGGGCGAGGCGCTGGATGCGATCCATCCCTACGTGGAGGGGATCAATACCTCCGCCGTGATGGCCGTGGTCGGGGGACGGGTGCTGTTCGAGCATGGGCCGGTCGACTCGCTCAGCTATCTCGCCTCGGTGCGGAAGAGCATCCTCGCCATGCTGTACGGGAACTACGTGGAGGACGGGACGATCGATCTCGAACTCACTCTCGACGACCTCGGTATGGACGACGTGCAGGGGCTGCTCCCGATCGAAAAGCGCGCCCGGGTCCTCGACCTCGTCACCGCCCGGTCGGGGGTTTACCACCCGGCTTCGAACGCGGGGGACAACCTCGCGGACGCGCCGGCGCGAGGTTCGCAGGAACCCGGTACGTACTACCTGTACAGCAACTGGGATTTCAACGCGTCCGGGGCCGTTTTCGAGCAGCTCACGGGCCGCAACATCTACGACGCGCTGGAGACCGATCTCGCGGTGCCGCTGGGGTTCGAGGACTGGGACCGGTCGATCCACCGCAAGTCGGGGGACGCCACGCGCTCCCGGAATCTCGCCTATCACATGGTCCTCTCCACGCGGGACATGGCCCGGATCGGATATGTGATGCTGCGGGACGGAATGTGGGAAGACGAGCGGATCCTTCCCGACGGGTGGGCCGAACGCATCACGAGCCTTGTCACGCCCTCCGAGGAGATGAATCCGGAGGGGCTGCGCGGCGGCGAGTTCGGCTACGGGTACATGTGGTGGGTGTGGGACGGCCCCGCAGTGCCGGAGGGATTCGAGGGGGCGTACAGCGGCCGGGGCGCCTACGGCCAGTTCATCACGGTCATCCCGTCGGTGGGCATGGTCGTCGCGCACAAGACGGTGCCCGACGCCCAGACGCCGTGGAGCGATTACATGGGCATCCTCACCCGCCTCGTCGCGGCCCACTGCGGCGCCGACTGCTGACGGTTCAGACCCTCCACTTCACCCACAGGGTCGGCGGCTTCCGGAACTCGTAGCCACGCGGGGCGGCGGGGCGGTCCGGGTCGAGGCGGAGTCCCGGGCAGCGGGTCCATAGCGTTTCGAGCACGACGCGCGTCTCGAGGCGGGCGAGCGGGGCGCCGAGGCAGAAGTGGCGGCCCACGGCGAACGACAGGTGGTCGCCGGCGTTCCGGCGGGTCGCGTCGAAGCGGTCGGGGTGCTCGAAGTGCGCGGGATCCCGGTTCGCCGCGCCCAGCATGCAATGCACGACCTCGCCCTCCGCGATGGGGACGCCGCGGATCTCGGTGTCGCGGGTCGCGTGGCGGGCGGCCGACTGCACGGCGGGTTCCCAGCGCAGCGTCTCCTCGATCGCCAGCTCCAGGGCGGCTTCGCTCGCGCGCGCCGCCGGCAGTTGTTCGGGGTGCGAGAGAAGGGCCCACACCGCGTTCGCGATCATCGATTCGGTCGTCTCGATCCCGCCGAAGAGGATGATGAGCGCGTTGGAGCGGATCTCCTCCGCCGTGAGCGGGTCGACGTGGTCGCACGCGAGGTCGGAGAGGAGGCTGCCGTCCGGCTCCCGTTCGAGTTCCTCGAGGATCGGTGCGAGCGTCCGCCCGAACGCGTCGGCCGCCCCCTTTCCCGCCGCGCGCAGCTCCGGATCGCCCGCGAAGTTCGCCAGCGCGCGGGCAAAGTGTTCGTACCACTCGTTCACGCGCTCCGTCTCGGCCAGCGGGATGCCGAGCACGGACAGCACCGAGTGGAGGGCGACCGGCCGCGCCACGCCCGTCCGCACCTCGCCGGCCTGCCATCGACCGGCCCGTCCGCCCCCAGCCGGTCTCGGCCGCTGACCGCATCGCCTCCACCCGGCGCTCGACCTCCGCCACCAAGGGGGGCAGCGAAGCCGTCTTCATTCGGGACGCGTGGAACGGGGGCAGACACTTCCGCTTGTAGCGGATCTGCGTCGGACCCTCCGTCGTCATCATGTGGACGCCGAACATGTCGCGGATCGTCGAGGGCGCATCCGTCGTGAAGAGGTCGGGGTCCCGGAGCACGGCGAGGATGTCGTCGCGCCGCGTGAGGAACCAGCGCTCGATCTCCGGCACCCAGGTGACGGGCTCCGCCTCCCGCAGCGCGGCGAAGATCGGGTAGGGATCGACCGCGAGATCCGCGAGACGGACCCGCGCCCCGAGCGGGAACCGATCGGCCGTCACAGTCCGGACCACATCAGTACGGCGAAGCCGACGAAGAGCGCGTAGACGCCGGCCACTCCGGCGACGATCCAGCGGCCCCGGCCGCGGTAGGCCCGGAAGAGGAAGACGGAGACGGCCAGCACGAGGAGCACTTCGCCGATGGCCGCGTACCCCCCGTAGTGGTCCGGGTCCCAGTACGACACCGGGCTGGTGAAGCGCCAGTCGCTGAACGGGAAGAAGTGGCGGTGCGCGTCCTCCCGGTGCAGCGGCAGGTCGCCGAGCGCGTGGAGGATCATGCTCGCGACGAACAGGGCCCATGCGGTGAGCCTCGCCGGCCGCGGCGCGGCGGCCACTCCGGCGGGCGGATGGACCGGCGGTCGAGCGCCGGCCGATGAGCACGAGGAGGATGCCGAGGGCGAGCACGAGAAGGGGGATCGAACTCGGGATGTCGAACACGACCTGCCAGCCGGGGTCGAAGTAGCGCTCCGACCAGATCCGGCCCTCCGACACGCCGCGCGCGAGCCGCTCCCACAGGTAGAAGACGAGCATCGGGAGATCCGGGGCGACGGCCCCGAGCGCGACCGGCAGCGCGTTGCGCTCGGACCGGCCCAACACGATGAGGCTGAGTGCGGCGTGCGCCGGCGTCGTCACCCGGCGACCCGCCCCGAAGACCTGCGCCGCTCAGGAAGCGCAGGGGCCTCGGTCAGACGCCCGCTCCACGCTTCAGGCGCTGCAGGTGCTGGCGGCGGAACTTCGCCACCTTCGGCGCGACGACCGCCTGGCAGTACGGCTGGGTCGGATTCCGATTCAGGTAGTCGTCGTGATACGCCTCGGCCGGGTAGAACGTCTCCAGCGGTGTGACCTCCGTCACGATGGGATCCTGCCAGATCCCCGCGGCCGTGATCTCGGCAATCTTCCGCTCGGCCGTGTCCTTCTGCGCTTCGCTCTCGTGGAAGATCGCCGAGCGGTACTGCGTTCCCACATCCGCGCCCTGCCGGTTCAGCGTCGTGGGATCGTGGATCGTGAAGAACACATCCAGCAGATCGTCGAACGAGACTGCATCCGGATCGAAGGTGACCCGCACGACTTCCGCGTGCCCGGTGCGCCCCGTGCACACCTGCTGGTAGGTCGGATTCTGGACATGCCCTCCGGCGTACCCGGACTTCACGCCGTGCACGCCTTCCAGAAGCTGATACACGGCCTCGAGGCACCAGAAGCACCCCCCGCCCAGCGTCGCCGTCTCGGCTCTCTCACTCATCTATTCGAATCTCCGTAGTCGGTAGTGGTGGTCGTGGCGCGCTTCTGTTCCTCGACCATCTCGGCCACGTCGGCGAGGAGGCGCTTCGCGTCGTAGACGATGCCGTCCTTGATCGTGTACAGGATGCCGCCGACGGTCTCGACCTCGCCCGTCTCGTCGTTCAGGCGCCGCGCGCCCGTGCCGTACAGGACCTTCAGGTTCTGGATCGGGTTCTCGTCCACGATCACGAGGTCCGCCAGCAGGCCGCGCCGCACGACGCCGAACTCGATCGGCCGGCCCGTCGGCTTGAACAGCGTCTCGGCCGCGTGCATGGTCGCGGCGCGGATCACCTCCAGCGGATGGAACCCGGCGTGCTGCAGAAGTTCCATCTCCTGGATCGTGGAGAAGCCCATGAGGTTGTAGATGTAGCCGGCGTCCGAGCTCGCGGTGACGCGGCCGCCCATGTTCTTGTAGTCGTTGAGCAGGTCGTGCCACACCTCGAGGAAGTCGCGCCACGCGACCTCCTCCCACGTCGTCCAGTCGAAGTAGTACGAGCCGTGGTCCTCGCGGTTCGCCTCGTAGAACTCCCACAGCGTCGGCAGCGTGTAGGTCTCGTGCCACGGCGCGTACATCTGGTCGTCCACGTCCCAGCTCGCCTGGTAGGCGGTCATCGTGGGGTCGAGGGTCACGTCGAGCGCGAGCATCTCCTCGAGGAAGGCGTTCCACTCCGGGCCCCCGCGCTCGTGGATCAGGTTCCACTGCATGGGCACCTGCCCGAAACGGTGCTGCTCGTCGTTGTAGTTCATCTCCGGGGGCCACGGCTGGACGTCGTAGTCCTTGTACAGCGCCTCGAACAGCCCGTAGAAGTGCGTGACGGTGCCGAGGCCGAGGCGCGCGGCGTCGAGCGCGTTCATCTGCGCGACGCCCATCTGGCCGAGGTGGGCCGTGCTCCCGAGGCCGAGCTGGGCCGCCTCGTCGAGGAGCGCCTCCATGATCTCCGGGCGGAACGAGTTGAGCTTGAGCCCGTCGCCGCCCGACTCCTTCACGTAACGGACCCAGTCGCGCGCGTCCTCCGGGGTGTCGATCAGGCGGCCGCTCCATCCCTCTCCGCCCGCTCCCGTGAAGGGATAGACCCACATGCGGGGCGCCACGATCTCGTTCGCCGCGCTCCGCGCCTTCTCCCGGATCGACCAGTCGTGGGGGCCGAAGGCGACGCCGCGGCCGGTCGTGATCCCGTGCGACATCCACAGCTTGTACGTGTACTCCGCCTCCGGCGCCTTGGGGACGCCGCCGGTGTGCAGGTGGAGGTCGACGAACCCCGGCAGGACGTACATGCCCGTGGCGTCGATCTCGTGCACGACGGCGTCGGGGTTGCCCTCCACGGTGAGCCCGGGGCGCCGCGCCTCGTCGATGGGCCGCTGCGGGACGCCCACGCCGACGACGTCCACGATGCGGTTCCCCTCGATGACGATGTCCATCGGCCCGATGGGCGGCGCGCCGGTGCCGTCGATCACGGTGGCGCCGCGGATGATGAGCCGGTCGTACGGTCCCTCGCCCTCGCCCGGGCCCCGGTCCGGAGCCCCGATCATCTGCATCGGCTGCACGGCTTCCGCCGCCGCGGCCAGAAGGATCAGCGCCGAGAGCGCGGTGAGAGCGCTTCGAATCGCGCGGCCGGTCGTCTTCATGGGTCCTCCGAGGTCAGTCATCGAGATGGTAGAGGCGGCGGTTGTTTTCGTGCAGGATCATGCGCGCGGCCGCCACGGCCTCGTCGCGGGTCAGGATGCCGGCGTCGACGTAGATCCCGAGCGCCTGGGCGAGGAAGCGCCGGCCCCACTTGGCCGCGAGCCAGTAGAACTCGGGCAGGTGATAGGCGTCGCTCCCGAACAGGATCTTGGAGAGGGGCACGACCTCCATCACCTCGAGGAACATGCGCAGCATGCCGTGGTGGATGAGGGGCGCGGCGAGCGACAGTTCGAAGTGGCAGTTCGCGTAGAGGTGGGTGAGCCATGCGGCCTGCCCGATCAGGGGATAGCCGGCGTGGATGAGGATGACCTGCGGCATGCGCATCACTCCGCCGCGCTCGAAGCGGACCATCTCCTCCATGAGGAAGGGATCCTGGTTCCGCATGATCCCGCGCGGGGCCTCGCCGTCGCCGGCGTGGAACTGCATCGGCATGTCGCGCTCCAGACACGCCTCGAGCGCGAGCGAGTGGAGGTAGATCAGCGCTTCGCCCTGCAACTGCCAGTAGTCGTCGCGGTCCCGGGTGTCGGACGCCGGGACCTCGCCGCGCGCGCGCCGTGCCCGGAACGCGTCCCATGAGCGGCGGGCCGCCTCTCGATCGAAGTGCGGCTTGAGGAGCCCCAGGCGCGGGAGCAGGTAGGACTTCATCCCGTAGGAGGGGGCGCCGAGGTTGCCGTCGCCGTCGAGTCCCGCCTCGATCTCGGCCATCATCCCGGTCTCGATCTCGTCGATCCCGAGGTCGAGATCCTCGCGCATGAGACCCACGAGGATCGTGTCCACGCGCAGGATGTGGCGGCCGCGCGACGGGGCGATCGCGTCCTTGAAGCGGTCGATGCCCGCCTGGTCCATCCCCTCCCGGTAGCCCATGTCGACCATCGCGTTCTCGATGTTCGCGTCGGCGAACAGGGCGCCCAGATAACTCGCGTAGTCCCGGCCCCTCTCGTTCCGGGCCTCGATCACGGCCTCGAAGGTCGCCTCGCAGTCGAGGAAGCCGGCGAGTTCCTTCACGAGGTAGCGGAGGAAGACGGTGTCGCCGGCCTGCTCGAGGACGCGGGCCCGCGTGGCGGCGACATCGAACTCGGCGTCGAGGGTGGCGCGTTCCGAGGCATCGCCCGCCTGCCAGCGCCCGTAGACGCCGGCCGGGAAGTAGCGGCCCATGGGGAAGGCGGAGAGCGCCAGCCGCTCGATGAACGCGTCGGGATCCGTCTGCGCGTCGTCGAAGGTGATCGGGTGGCAGTGCGTGTCGTCGATGGGGATCTCGCGCAGTTCGCGAGCGGTCGGGTCCAACCCCTCGCTCCCCGCACGGGCCGAAGCGAATCCCGCTCGAGGAGCGCGCGAGCGGTCGGGTCCAACCCCTCGCTCCCCGCACGGGCCGAAGCGAATCCCGCTTCGCCGCCCGCGCAGGCTCCAAGCAGCGCACCGCCGCCGCCGATGCCGGCCAGACTCAGAAACTCCCTGCGATCGGGCATGCCGACCCCCTTTGGCGTTGCTACGCGTCGTGCCCGATCCCCCGCGCCGTCGTCAGCGAGACACGCCCCGTCAGTGGCGGACCTCGGTGTCTACGCCCTCCTCCCCTTCGGAGCGGGCGATGATCGCGGCGCCGCATGAGTCGCTGAACACGTTGACCGCGGTGCGGTACATGTCGAGCGGCCGGTCGATGGCGAGCATCGCGCCCACGATCGTGATCGCCTCCGGGTTGTCGCCGAGGCCGATCGCGTTCAGCACGATGAAGATCACGACCACGCCGGCCGAGGGCACCGCCGCCGCCCCGATCGAGGCGAGGAGCGCCGTCAGGACGACGATCGCCTGCTGGCCGATGGTGAGGTCGACCCCGAGCACCTGCGCGATGAAGAGGGCGCCGGCGCACTCGAAGATCGCCGTGCCGTCCATGTTCACGGTGGCGCCCATCGGGAGCACGAACGACGAGACCTTGTTCGACACGCCGACCTTCTCGCGCAGCGTCTTGATCGTGACCGGGAGGGTGGCGCCCGACGAACTCGTCGAGAACGCCGTCAGGAGCGGCTCCCTCAGGTTCGCGAAGTGGACCAGCGGCTTGATCCGGCCCAGGAGGATGAGAAGCAGCGGCATCGTGATGAACAGGTGGATCGTGAGCCCCGACCCGATCGTCGCGAAGTACTTGGCGAGCGCGGCGAAGCGGTCGAAGCCGGTCTCCCCGACCATGCGCGTGATGAGCGCGAAGACGCCGATGGGGAGGAACTTTATGATCCCCGACGTGAGCGCCATCATCGCCTGGAAGAAGGCGTTGAAGATGTCGGTGACGACCACGCGGGGCTTCTCCGGCAGTCCCGTGATCGCGGCGCCGAAAACGATGCAGAAGAAGATGATCGCCAGCATGTCGCCGGCGGAGGCGGCCGCGATGAAGTTGTCCGGCACGATGTCGAGGATGAGATCGACGGGAGAGTCAGGCGTGTCGAGTTCGGGCACATCCTGCTGCGCCGCGGCGCCCATGTCGGCGTTCACGCCCGGCCGGATGAGGTTCACCATCAGCAATCCGGTCAGCGCCGCCAGCATGCTGGAGACGACGTAGTAGCCCATCGTCTTGCTGAACAGGCGGCCGATCGCCCTCCCCCCGCCCACCGAGGCGACTCCGGACACGATCGAGGTGAGCACGAGCGGCACGATGATCATCCGGAGCAGCTTCATGAACAGCTCGCCGATCCAGCCGATGTTCGCCGCCGCCGGCGCCCCGAAGGCCCAGCCGGTGAGCAGACCCAGGCCCATGGCGGCCAGCACCTGCCAGTGAAGGCGTCGGTACCAGGGGAGAGTGGGATCGTATTCCATTGGCGTCTCCGGTGCGGCGCCGCCGCGCGGCGCGTGTCCAGCGTTGTGAGCGACCCGACCCAGAGGCGGTCAGGCCGCGATTCGAGCGAACGATCCAACGGGCGTTGATCGTGGTATCCAGACGGCGAGCCGGCAATGGGCGTCACTTCGTTCGCCGCGTTGAGCCGCCCGGCACGCTCGGTGACTCGCAGATTTCTGCGACACTACACTAGCTTCGGGAGTCCCGACCCCCACCACCGCGCGCGGGCCTCACCCCCCGGGAGATGCGATGCCCACGATCATGCTTGCGGACAACCTCGACGCGCTCCGGGGCATGCCGGACGGCCACGCGGATCTCATCTACATCGACCCACCCTTCAACACCGGCCGCACGCAGCGGCGAACCCGGATTCAAACTCGACGCTCATCACCGGGTGAAGAAGGCGACCGGACGGGCTTCCAGGGCGAACGCTATGAGACGACGGTCGTCGGGACGCGGCGGTTCCACGACCGGTTCGACGATTACCTCGCGTTCCTAGCGCCGCGGCTGACCGAGGCGTATCGCGTTCTTGCCCCGCACGGGTCGTTCTATCTCCACGTCGACTACCGGGAAGTGCACCACTGCCGACTCTTCCTGGATGACCTGTTCGGCCCGGAGCATCTCCTGAACGAGATCATCTGGGCGTACGACTACGGCGCGCGACCGAAGACGCGGTGGCCGGCCAAGCACGACAACATCCTGTTCTACGTTAAGGATCTGTCCAACTACGTCTTCAACGTGGACGAGATCGAGCGCATCCCGTACATGGCGCCCGGCCTGGTGGGGCCCGAGAAGGCCGCGCGCGGCAAGCTGCCCACGGACACGTGGTGGCACACGATCGTCCCCACGACCGGCGCCGAGCGGACGGGCTACCCGACCCAGAAGCCGCTCGGCATCCTCCGCCGCATCATCACGGCCTCCTCGAACCCCGGCGACCTCGTGCTCGACTTCTTCGCCGGCAGCGGCACGACCGGCATGGCCGCCCACGAACTGGGCCGGGACTTCCTCCTCGTCGACGACAACCCGGAAGCGCTCGAGGTGATGGCGACGAGATTCCGTGACGTACCGGACGTGCGCTGGGAGGGCTTCGCCTCCTAGGGGTCGCGGTGGGCGGTGTCGGGGGAGAAGGCGGGGAGGCAGACGGCGATGTACTCGGCGCCGTCCGGGCCGGGGGTGCTGTAGCGAACCCATTCGCCGGGGTGGGTGATGATCGCCTGGCCGGCGTTCACGTCGATGACGCCGCCCTCGTGCTCTACGCGCAGTGATCCCCTCAGCACGACGGTGATCTCCTCGAACTCGGGGCGCTGACCGGGCTCGACCCAGCCGGACGGCGCGACCATGCGCGCCACGCTGACGCTGTCGTGTCCCGTCCGGACGCGGCCGGCGTACTCCTCGATCCGCTTGGGTTGGTTCCCGGCCGCCTCGATGACGGCCGGGGCTTCGATCAGCGTGGGCATCCCCGGGACGGGCTGCGGACGACCCGGGAGCCCCTACATCCCCGCGTTCGCGAGGGACCGGACGGCTTCGGCCAGCATGCGGACCTTCGCGGCGTCTCCCGCCCCGGAAGCGTCACTGCCTACCGCATCGGCCAACGACCGCAGCGCACCGGCGCGTCCGGAGCCCGACATCCCCTCGGCTCCGGCGAGTTCGGCCCGAATCGCGCCGATCCTGTCGCGAGAGAGCCCGCCGTGCCGCTCCAACTGGTCCAGGTAGGCCCTCGCGAGCGCGAACGTCGCGGGCCACTCGAAGATGGGCTGACCCTGCGAGTTCAGGTGCGTCAACTGGACGGAGTTCGCCGCGTCGATCTCGTTCCGCGTGAGCGCCGTGCTCGGGACGAGTTCGAGGATGTCGAGCCCCCGGGCGATTTCGGAGTTGACGATGACGCCGTTGTACCAGTAGACGGACCAACTGCCGCCCATCTGCATCTGGCTGCCGTCCACCGGACCGCGGTCGAAATAGGCGATCTCGACGGGGTCCGTCGGGTCGGTCCAGTCGATGAGCGAGATCCCGCCCTGGTACCAGCCCTGGATCATGATGTCGCGGCCGGGGATCGGGATCAGCGATCCGTTGTGGGCCACGCAGTTCTCCTCGGGCGTCTGCGGGGCGGAGAGCTTGAAGTAGCTCTGGAACTCCATCTCCGTGCCCTCGATGGTGAAGATCGCGTTCGCGCCCCACTCCATCGGGTCGGAGGCCCGGCACTTCGGCTGGCCGCCGCCGCCCCACTCGTCCGTGAACAGGATGGCGGTGCCGTCGTTGTTGAACGTGGCCGAGTGCCAGTAGGAGAAGTTGGAATCGGCCACCGCGGAGAGGCGTCTCGGGTTCTCCGGATCAGAGATGTCGAGGAGCATGCCGTACCCCTCGCACGCCCCGCCGGCCAGACCGATGGCCGGATAGACCGTGATGTCGTGACACTGCGTCGGGCCGGGTTCGGGGCCGTCCCCATCTCCCTGGGGTCCCGCCATCTGCGCCACGATCATGGGCAACGTCTGCCGCAGTGCCGCGCTGTCGGCCGCGGTGGGCGGGCCCTCGCCTCCACGCTGGGCCACGATCTGTCCCAGCATTCCCTGGACGGCCTGCTCGGGCAGCACCAACTCCTGGCCCTCTACCTCGATGATGAAGGCGCCGCGCGCCCGGGCCTCCTCGAGGGCGGCGATGTCCGCGGGGGACGGGCCGTGGCGCGGAGGCGCAACCAGATCCTCGAAAATGCGGGGCGAACTCACGACGGTAGCGCTCGCGGGGTCCGCCAGCGGCACGCGGATGACCTCGAGGCGGAAGAGGGCGGTGTTCGGATCCTCATCCGGTGGCGCGCCGGAGCAGCCGGCGAGTTCCTCGGCCGGCCGCACCGGGGCTGAGCCGGAGACGTAGATGTAGACGTTCTCATCATCCCCGGGATGCTCAAGAACGGTGTGCGTGTGAGAGCCGCGGCAGGTCTGCACGTTGGCGACGTATTCCGGCGCGGTGATGTCGGAGATATCGAAGATGCGGATGCCGCGGAGCCGGTCGTGGCTCACGGCCTCCTCTACGCCCTGCCCACCACAGTCCAGCCGCCCGCCGAACCCCTCGCCGGACACGAACAGAAGGTGCTCGTAGACGGAGACGTCGCTCTGCGAGGCGGGACAGACGTACGTCACGACCGAGACGGGATTCGCCGGATCCGAGATGTCCCAGATCTGAATGCCGTCGTAGTTGCCCTGGATCGCGTAGGGGCCGGTGAAGGCGAGATCGGAGTTCGAGGTGCCCACGAACGGGTCCGGCGGAGGCGTGGTGGACACGAGGTTGAGGTTCCAGATCGCCTCGCCCGCATCGAACATGCCCGGCGCCAGACCGACGCGCGGGTCCGGTGACGGCGGATTGACCTGAAGCCCCGTGGGCGCAGCGGCCGGGGTGGCGGGTGCGGCCGCCATGCCGGCCGGCGTCGACCGGTAGGAGGAGCAGGCGGTCAGCCCCCCGAGGACGATCACGCCGGCGAGCAGCGTCGCGAGGCGCGGGGCGAATCGGGTGTCGTTGCGTTCCTTCGTCACAGCGGACATGTCGGATCCTTCGATTGGGTTGAACTGCACGAATCAGCCGCCCGGCTCCGGCGCGGCGAGCGCCTCGAGCATCAGCTCCATGCGGGCGATCTCGGTGGCCTGATCGACGTGAATGTCGGAGGCCAGTTTGAAGATGAAGTCGTCCTGCGCCGCGCCATCGGTGGCGAACAACTCCCGGACCATCGTGACGGCGCCCTGGTGGTGCTGGATCATGTACCGGAGGAAGAGGCGGTCGAAGTCGGGGCCGCGCGCGGCTTCGAGTTCCGCGAGCTGTTCGCGGGTCAGCATCCCGGCCATGAGCATGGCCCCTTCCCCGTGGCCCCGCATGTCTCCGGTGTCGGGCACGGGGAGGCCGCGGTCGGAGAGCCAGCGGCTCATGACCGCGATCTCATCGGTCTGCGCGTTGATGATCCTCGCGCACAGTGTCCGGATCGAGGGACTCGCGCCGGCGTCGGGAGCGAAGCCCGCCATGACCAGCGCCTGCGCGTGGTGCGGAATCATGTGGGTCATGAAGCGGATGTCCGCCTCGTGCGCGCCCTCGAGGGCGGCGTCCGCGCGCGCCCGGTAAATCGCCTCGAGTTCGGCCACGCGCGCGGCATCCGGGCGAACCGCGTTCGGGCGAGTCGGTGTCTCGGATGGACGGCCGCCGGACCCCGCGCTGGCACACGCCTGCACGACCGCGAGCAGGCCGAAGAGTGCAACGCGGATGGTGCGCGTGACGTGCGTTGTGTGGTGGGTCCTCATGCTTCGCCGCGTGGTGACGTCCGTTACCGAGGGGCTGTCCGGCATGAAATCTGCCGAACAGGCATACCGAATCAGGCGTACGAATACAATCCTGTACGGTTTCGCGGCGGAGGGAGGCGGGCGGCTACGGGCCCCGGTCGTAGCGGTAGAGCCCGACCTCCTCCTCGTCCAGGGCATCGCGCTGGAGGAGTACGAAGCGGTCGGCATCGATGGCCAGCACGCTCGCTTCCGCGGGAAGATCCAGCCATCCCCGCGGCGGTCCGTCGGGGCCGAGGATGAGCCAGCGGCGGGTCTCCTCGCCGGGGCGGGTCACAAGCCCGATCCAGACCATCTCGTCGGGACCCAGGACGGCCGAGTGGAAGGCGGGGTGCGTCTCCCGGTAGGGTGCGTTCTCGACGAAATCCATGTACCAGTCGGGAGCGTCCGGACCCCTGCGTGCGAGCCGCCCCGCTCTCCACGTCCCGATTTCTTCGGCCGTAACGGCCCACCCGCCAGCCGAGCCACGGATCCGACGCGTCAGACTCCCGTCCGCCGCGTGCACGGAGAGGCTCAACGCGTCGGTGTCGCCGATCAGGGCCCGGTCCCTGAATCCGCGGGCGATGATGTCCCGCCCGAACGCGGGTTCGGTGCGGGTGAACCCGCCACCGGGGATGCCGCCATAGCTCCACTCCGTGGCGGGCAACACGCCCAGTGTGTCCGGGTCGGTCTCAAGATCCTTGAACGACAGCAGGGGGGTCGTGTCCCTCTTCATCCCCTCGGGCAGGAAGTACCGCTGTTCTCCCAGGACGGCGAGCATGTTCCCCGCGGCGTCTCTCGCCAGCGGCTTCAGGCTCACGATGGCGCTCTGGGCGGAGAGGGGTGACGACGTGAGGAACTCCCCGTTCTCCGAGAACTCGTTGAGACGGGCCAGCCGCGCATCGTAGGCCAGGAACCCCGAGTCCGTTGCGAGGAGGGTCGTGATCTCGCTGAACTCGCCCGGCCCCTCGCCCTGCCCGCCCACCTGGCCCGCCGGCGAACCGTCGCCGGAGAAGAGCAGCACCTCGCCCGAACCGGTGTTGGCGAGCGCGAGGCCGCCGCTACCGAGGAGGAGGGCATCGCCGACCCAAAACAGTTCGACCCCGAGATTCCGGGTGGAGAAAACGAGGTTCGCCTCCAGCTCGGGCGCCGACAGTTCCTCCACTCGACCCAGAGAGATGTTCGTGACGCCCGCCGAATCGGTGACCTGAACCGTGCTCCCGGCCTGACCGGCCGCCTCGGAGCGGGAATCGCCGCACGCGATGGTCGCGCAGCAGAGGAGTCCTGCGAAGAAGAGTCTGCTCATGCCTCCTTGGATGCGGTAAGCGGCCCGAGGGTTTTCTCCGCGCGCCGTTACTGGGACGCGGGGACGCCCAGGGCGCGGCGCAGGGCTGCGGCGCCGCCCACGACGGGCAGCGCGATGCGGGTTTCTCCGAGGTCGACGGTCAAGGTCGTGCCGGGGTCGGGGTGCAGCGTGAAGAACTTGTCGCTGGAGAAGATCATCAATCCGATGCGGGCTCCGGCCGGGATGACCTGGTCGTCGGGCTGGAGCGCGAACTCGAGGTCGACGAACTCCCCCGGCGTGAGGGGTGTGCCGGCGCGGGGCGAAGCGATGTCCTCGGCGCCCGCGTTGGCGGGGTCGGCCCAGCCCTTGGTGATGATGTTGTCGTTGATCTCCCCGCTCTCCGTCCACGGCAGCGACACCAGCCACACGGACAGGTTGGCCGCGGGCGCGTCGGCCGACATTCGCACGCGGACAGTCGCCACGCCCGACAGATGGACGTCCTCGCGCAGTTCCGGCGTGGCGTACAGCAGACGGTGGTTCGACCACTCCGCCGCAGCCAACTGATCGCCGGTGAACGTGAAGTTGTCGATGATCGCACCGGTGCCGGCGTCCGCATCGTCGAGGGAGAGCGTACCGGTCCAGTGTCCGTCACCGGCGGGCCGGAGCGTCACGGCGTCGGCCTCGTGGTGCGGATAGCTCGCGTAGGGCGTGGGCTCGGAGCGGTTGTCTCCTTCCCGCACGATCCACGCCGCCGGGTCTCCCTCGACGCCGTTCTCGACGCCGACCACGTAGCGGGTGAACCACCGGTTCATGAGTTCGAGCGGCGGCGCCCCGCCGTGCCCGCCCTGGTGGTAGTAGATCTGCAGCGGCACGCCCCGCTCCCCAAGCGCCATCGAGATGCGGTGGCTGTGCACGGGCATGACGTTCCAGTCGTTGAAGGCGTGGCTCATGAGGGTTGCCGCCCGCACGCCGTCGATGTGGTTCAGGTAGTCGCGGCCCGCCCAGAAGTCGTTGTAGTCGCCCGTGACGCGGTCCAGCCGCGCCGTCATCTCGTCGCGCACGTTGGCGAGGCAGTAGTCGCGGACCTCGGGGAAGCCGCTGAAGATGAAGTCGAACAGGACGTCGACGTCCTCTCCGGGATAGCCGCCCGGCGACCGCACCAGCCCGTTGGAGCGGTAGTAGTGGTAGTAGGACGTGTTCGGCGCGATGGGGATGATCGCCTCGAGCCCCTCCACGCCCGTCGTGGCGGCGGCGAGGGGGAGCGTCCCGTTGTAGGAGGTACCCGTCATCCCGACCCTTCCGGTCGCCCAGTAGGCCTCGACTTCCTCAGCCCCGTCTACGCTCGTGAAGCCGCGCGCCCGGCCGTTGAGCCAGTCGATGACCGCCTTGGGCGCCAGCGATTCGTTGGCGCCGCCGACGGTCGGGCAGCCCTGCGACTGGCCTGTCCCGGGCGACTGCGAGTGGACCACCGCGAACCCCCGCGGCACCCAGGTCGCGACGTGCGAGTTCGAGATCCGCGGCTGGTTCGGGATATGCTCGATCGTGGCCGGGAACGGATCGCGCGGCGTGGCCTCGCCACCCACCTCCTGGCGCAGGTCCCAGAAGTGCGCGAAGTCGATGCCGGCGACGCCCGAGTAGTAGGGGCTGGTCTCGTAGATGACCGGCACCCGCAGTCCCTCGCCGTCGGTCTGCGCCGGACGCGTCACATCCAGGTGCACGCGGTCGGGCCGGCCGTCGCCATCGGAGTCGAACTCGGTCTCGACCCACAGCTCATGCCGGATCCAGGCGGACGAATCCGCGAAAGCGGGCACGATCTGCGCCTGCCCGTCCTCGATGACGAGCCCGGCCTGCGCGGCGACCGACGCCGGATGCAGGATGAGCGCGAGAAGGGCCGCGGCGGGCGTGGCGAAGCGCGATGAATTCATGGGCTGGCGTCCGATCTGTCAGTGGGTGGCGGTGAGCGGCGCTTGGCTTTCAGGGCCGGCGCAGGGGGCGGCCGGCGAGTTCGCCGGTCACCTCGTCGTCGCGGATCGCGAAGCGGCCGTTCACGAGCAGGTGCATGACGCCCTCGGACAGCTGGTGCGGATCCTCGTACGTCGCCCGGTCCGTGAACCGCTCCGGGTCGATGATCGCGATGTCCGCGACCAGACCTTCGCGGATGTAGCCACGATCGTCCAGCCGCAGGAAGTCCGCGGCGAGGCCCGACATGCTCCGGATCGCGAACGGGAGTCCGATCGCGCCGTCCCGGTCCACGAAGTCCTTGATCTTCTTCGGGAAACCCCCGTACACGCGAGGATGCACGATCTCCGCGCCCGGCGCGGGCGTGGCGCCGTCCGTGCACGTCATCATCCACGGCATCGTCGCGAGGTAGCGCGTGTTCTCGACGTCGTAGAGGTCGCGGTTCATCACCCACGGGTTCGACCCGGACATGATCTCGCGCACCGCCTCGGGGACGGGCAGCCCTCGTTCGGCCGCCACGTCGGCCAGCGTCTTGCCGTTGAACTCGGGCCTCGCGTCGGCGAACACGATCTGTTCCGGCCCGCCGCGGATCTCGAGCATCTCCATCGTCTGCACGTCGAGGACCCGTGCAGTGTCGGGATGCTGGAAGCGGCGCACCATCTGCTCCGGCCCGCCGGCCTGCGCCCAGCGCGGGATCGTGTAGGCGCGCAGGCTCGACATCGTGGACGTGTAGACGTGCTGCGCGCCCGCCACTTCGAGGCCCTCCGCGCGCGCCGAATCGATGATCGCCGCGCCTTCCGAGGCCCGTCCGTACAACGCCGCTCCCTGTGCGTTGAAGTGGCTGAAGATGGTGCGGAGGCCGGACTCCGCCCCGATGTGGATCGCCTCGCGAATCGAATCGTGGTAGCCGATCCCCTGGTATGCCGCGCCGAGATCCCGGTCGTGCGTGTCGTAGACCGGGGCGTGCTCGCCGCCGATCGGGTATTCCGCCGCGACCCGTCCGAGTTCGATCACCTCGTCGGCCTCCGCGTAGTACCCGGGCGTGTAGAAGAGGCCCGTCGAAAGCCCGAAGGCCCCATCCTCCATTCCCTGTCGGACGAGCGCCTTCATCTCGTCGAGTTCTCCCGCGGTGGGATCGCGGTCGTCCATGCCGATGACCGCCCCGCGGACGGAACCGTGTCCGATGTAGGAGATGATGTTCTTTCCGACGCCGGACTCTTCGAGATCCGCGTAGAGCCCGGCGAGGTCCGTGCTGCTCGAGCCGTCGACCCCGATGACGCCGGTCGTGATCCCCTGGGTGAGGAATTCGACCGCCCCGAGCCCGGACGCCTCGCCGACGCTGATGACCGTGATGTGGCTGTGCATGTCGATGAAGCCGGGCGTGAGCAGCAGGCCGTCCAGCGCGATCGTGTCCCGCGTCGCCACCTCCGCGTCCGAGGCATCGCCGACGAAGGTGATCCGGTCGCCCTCCACGGCCACATCGGCCACGAACGAGGGCTCACCGGATCCGTCGATGACGGTCGCCCCGGTGAACAGCACGCTCGTCGGGACGATCTCCGCCTCCACTTCCGGCGCATCGCCCGGCGCGCAGGCCGTCGCGCCCGCGAGCGCCAGACACGCTGTGGAGATCCGCCATCGCAGCGGGATCGCGGCCGGCATACTCTCAACGCGTTCGCCGTTCATCGGTTCTCCCCTTTTCGACCCTTCGACCGAGGCTGCCCCATGCCGGCACGTCCACACGGGCGGGCGCTGGACGCCCTGCGACCCACGACCCTGGAGACGGGAACCGCCCCCTTCGCCGAGGGATCGTGCACCATCACGATGGGGATGACGCGCGTGCTTTGCACGGCCTCCGTCGAGGAGAGCGTCCCGCCGTGGCGCGAGGGACGCGGCGGCTGGGTGACGGGCGAGTACGCCATGCTGCCCCGGGCCACAACCGAGCGCACCCGCCGCGAGCGCCGCGGCGCGCGGGGCCGCACCCAGGAGATCCAGCGCCTCATCGGCCGCTCGCTGCGGGCGGCCGTCGACCTCGCGGCGCTCGGCGAGCGGACCGTGACCGTGGACTGCGACGTCCTCGTCGCCGACGGCGGCACCCGCACCGCCTCGATCACGGGCGCCTGCGTGGCCCTCGAAATGGCGTTCCAGCGGCTGGTCTCGGACGGCGCGCTCGAAGCCAGCCCGCTCCGCCAATGGGTCGCCGCAATCAGCGCCGGCATGGTGGACGGTGAGGCGAGACTCGACCTGGAGTACGTGGAGGACGCCGCCGCCGACGTCGACTTCAACTTCGTCTACCTCGAGGACGGACGCCTCGTCGAGGTGCAGGGAACGGCGGAAGGAGCCCCCTTCACCCGCGACGAACTCGACGACCTCCTCCGCCTGGGCGCCGCGGGCGCCGAGACGTTGCTTCGGATGCAGCAGACCACCGCCGTTCAGTTCGGCCGGCCCCGGGGCCTGAACAAGGTATTCGACGATTTCGATGCTCGCGGGGTGGGCCGGCGAATGTCTGAAACCTGACTCGCGAGGCGCTCCCGGACGACGCTAGCGGCCAACGGGGTGCGTGATTTCCACCATCAGTTCACCGCCTGCGGGTAGTCCGCCCGGGTCCGTCGCGGTCATTCCGATTCGCAGAAAGCCGGTCTTTGTACCGCTCACTCTGATGGTCGTCGGAGAGAGAGCCGACAGGGTGACTCGGCCGGTCGGAACGGAAGTGTTGAAGAATGTGGGGGCCGGTCCAAGCGGGACTGCCTCATACGTCAGGGCATCCCCCTCGGGATCGAGGAAGTACCGCGACATGTCAACGACGAACGGGACGCCCGACGGAACAACCTTCCGATAGGCGAAACCCGTCTGAATCACCGGAGCCGAGTTGGGACGAGCCGTGGCGGAATCCACCAGAACCTTGAAGTCCTGCTTCGTCGAACCTCCGCGGGTGGCGGCCGTGGCAGAAACGACGGCCCAACCCAGATCCAAGCCGTCGATTGCAAGCAGATGGTCCGAGACCGAGACGGCCGCCGTGTGGGGCGCTGACGAGGTCGCCGCGAACGTCCGCCCCGGTTCATCCGTAAAGTGTCGCCGCAGGTTCACGGTAGCGGTCCGCCCTTCGAGAATCTGCAGAGAGGGGATCCGCCGGCTCACGAGAGGCGCAGGCGGGATCGAACCCGGTGGGCGTAGGGGCGGCGTGGGTGACGTCTCCCCGAACTCAAACGTCTGTTGCGCCGTCAGGCCGCCGGGGTCGGTTGCGGTGACCGTCACTGTTCCCGAGCGCGACGGATGGACCGTCACAAAGCCGTCGGCAACCGTTACGTGCAATTCGGTACGGCCGCTGCCCGTGGCCGTAAACGCGAGAGAATCCCGGTTGGGATCGTGAAAATACGGCCAGACAGCTACTTCCGGATACGGTGACGCATAGCGCCAGTCCCTGTACACGGGCGGGATCTCGCCCACCGCAATCGGGGCCCTGTTGCCCGCAGGGAAGGGCCCGGCGGCGTCGCCCCCACAGCTCGACAATGAGAAACCTGCAGCCAGAATCGTCGCACCGAGGATCCAGAACCGAAACGACCACTGTCCCCGAGGATCCCCAGGAACCGGGTCAGCGGCGGACAGCGCGGATGAGGTGGTCGAGGAGGGGGTATTCGCGGTCGAGGTAGGTATTGCCCGCCGCGACGATCCGGGTCTGGTCGCCTCGGCGGAGGCCTCCGCCGGAGTTCTCTCCGTAGCCCGAGTAGAGCGCATCCACGACCTCCATCCCGCTGATGACCTCGCCGAAGGGGGCGAACCCCGTCGAGTCGAGCCGCACGTTGTCCACGAGGTTGATATACACCTGGGTGGCGCGGGTTCCGGGGTCCGTGAAGGCGAAGGTGATGCGGCCGCGGGTGTTGGAGGCGACGACGGGATCATCGGGGATGTAGGCGTTCATCCACTCGGCGGTGAGGGCGGGGTCGCCGGCCAGCCCCCACTGGACGATGAAGTCGGGGACGACGCGGTGGAAGCGGGCGTCGTCGTAGTAGCCGGATTCGACGAGGGTCAGGAACCGCTCGGCACCGAGCGGCGCCCACTCGCGGTGGACGGCGATGACGAACTCCCCCTGGCTCGTCTCGACCGCCACCTCCACCGGGCCAACCGTGACGGACGTTCCGGCGCCCCCGGCCTCCGGGACGGGCTCGACGCGCTCGCAGCCCGAGACGAGGATCAGGGTCGCCGCGAGGAAAGGCGCGGCGCGCCCCCGGATCCTCACCTCAGGAACTGCTCGAAGAAGTCGAGCATGTCGAGGAGCATCTGGCGGCGGTTCGCCTTCCCGTACACGTAGTAGTTCTCGTTCGGATACGTCTTGTACTGGAAGGGCTTGTAGTAGTTCTCCAGCGCGCGGGCGAAGATCTCGGACTGGTCGGAGCCGGGATATCGGCCCACGCCGTGCACGAGGAGGACCGGCGTGGAGACGTCGGCGACGTGCGAGATCGACGAACTGTGGCTCCACACGTGTTCGCTCGTCTCGAAGGGGCCGAGTTCGTGGTCGAGCAGCTTGATGTGCCGGAGTTCGTTCTCGCCGTGGTAGAAGTGGACCCAGTCCGTGTAGCCGGAGCCCGGGATCGCGGCGCGGAAGGCGTCCGGCGCGAAGGCCACCGCGTACATGCTCATCACGCCGCCGTAGCTCGTCCCCGTGATCCCGATCCGCTCCGGATCGACCTCCGGGAGCGCCCGCAGGTAGTCGGCGCCCGCGACGACGTCCTCCAGGTCGCAGTGCCCCCAGCAGCCGTTGTTCGCGTCGGCGAAGTCCTTCCCGTAGCCGGAACTCCCCCGGATGTTGGGCAGCAGCACGACGTATCCCCGCTGGACGAAGAACTGCACATGCTGCTGGAAGGTGTCGTGGAACTGCGACGTGGGACCCCCGTGGATCCACATCACGCCGGGAAGACGATCCCCGGATGCGGCTCCCGGCGGCCGGTAGAGATAGGCCGGGATCGAGTATCCGTCCGTGCTCTCGTAGCGGATCTTCTCCGGCGCGACGAGCCGGGCGTCGAAGTTGCCGGCGGGCATCGAGGAGGTGAGCCGCCGGCTGATCCCGTCCTCCAGCGAGACGACGTGGAGGTCGCGCGGGCTCAGGAGGTCCTCCTGCAGATATGCGATCGCCTGGCCGTCCGGCGACCAGGACGGGCTCGACGCGACGCCGCCCTTCGGCGACACGAGCACCCGCGGCTCGCCCCCGTCCGCCGACACCACGCGCAGGTCGTGGTGCCCGTTGTGGTTCTCCGTGTAGGCGATCCAGCGCCCGTCGGGGGACCACGCGGCGGCGCTCTGGTCGGCCTCGGCCGGCGCGACGGGACGCGGGTCTCCTCCATCCCGCGGCGCGAGCCAGTAGTTGATCCAGCCGCTCCGGTGCGAGCGGAAGAGGATCGAGCCGCCGTCCGGGGACACGCTCGGGTAACCGAAGGTCGCGCCCGCCCCGTAGTCGAAGAAGTCGCGGTCCTCGATCACCGTGCGCGGGCTGCCGCCCATGGCGTCGACCTCGATCACGTCGTGGTCCTCCCACGCGTCGTCGAGGCGGACGTAGAGGATGTGGCGGGAGTCCGGCGTCCAGGTGGGGAAGACGTCGTAGCGCTTGTCCTCGGTGATGCGGTCCACTCGCCGCGTGGCGACGTCCACCTTCCAGATGTCGTAGTTCCCGTAGCGGTCGCCGGCGATGACGATGGAGCGCTCGTCCGGAGACCAGCTCATCGAGTTGATCCGTGCCCCGAGGTCCGTGAGCTGGACGTCCGCACCGTCACGGGTGGACCAGAGCCAGATCTCCGGAGCGCCGCTCTTGTCCGACACGTAGGAGATCCACGTCCCGGCGGGCGACCAGGCCGGCATCTGCGAGCTGAGGAAGTGGCCGGAACTGCCCATGTCCACGGGCACGCGCGTCGGAAAGCCGCCGTCGGGCGACAGGGTCATGAGCCCGCCGGTGAGCCCGGACTCGAACAGAATCGCCGAGCCGTCCGGCGACCAGGCCGGCGCGCCGCCGACGACGGACCCAATGGACAGGAGTTGGTCGATCGAGAGGGGGCCGTCCCCGCCGGCGTTCTGCGCGTGCAAGCTCGCTTCCGCCGCCAACCGCGGCGCCCAGAGCGAGGAGGATGCCGGTGATCGCCGTCGTATGCGGGTCGCGAGTCATGTGTCCTCCCTTCAGCGCGTCAGTGTGCGGTCTCCCGCGGGTGCGGTCCGCTCGAGGTCGGCTCCTCCGACGTCGTGCGGCGTAGCGGGTCGCCCTCGAAGCGCCACTCCGACTCGAAATCCTTCGGCGGCGCCTCGCCGAGCAGGCGCGCGCGCACCATCTCGACCGGCATCCGGCCGCCCTTGAGGATCGCGTCGTGGAAGGCGCGGTTCGTCATCTCCCCCGACTGCACGAGCTGTTCGTGCAGAGCCCGGAACTGCAGCCCGCCGATCATGTAGGCGACCTGGTAGAGCGGCGAGTAGGAGCCGTTGAAGCTGCGCCGCACCTCCGCCTCGGCGTTCGCGCGCTCGTGCCCCACCCGCTCCACGAGGAAGTCGATCGCCTCCTGCGGGGTCATGCGCTCGAGGTGGAAGGAGAGGGA